>JBNMOQ010000447.1:0-3023 GCA_051275055.1 Candidatus Pelagisphaera sp. | reverse complement strand
TCATCACTATAGCGGGGCAAACGGCTCCTGGTGACGGTATTTGCGTTCGGAATTATACGTTCGAAATTGCGGCGGATCATGTCATTGTACGTTACATACGTTCTCGTTTGGGAGATCAAGCCGGGCAGGTTTCAGATGCGATTACAATAACCAATGGACACAATATTATCGTGGACCACTGCTCGGCATCTTGGTCGGTGGATGAGACCTTATCGTGTCAAAGTGCGGATGTGGATTTGCTAACGGTCCAATGGTGTATGGTGACGGAAAGCCTGCGAGATTCGGTTCATAACAAAGGACCGCATGGCTATGGTGGTATCATTGGAAGCGAGAGACAGACCTTTCACCACAATCTGTTTGCCCACCATAGCTCAAGAAATCCGAAGGTGACTGGTCGAAGGCATTGCGAAGTCGATTTCAGGAATAACGTAATTTACAATTGGGGATATAATAGTTGTTACGATGCGACGGCATCCTACGTGAATTGGGCTAACAATTATTACAAATCGGGTCCGGCTACTAAAGAGAAAGTGAGGGGGCGGATTTTCGAGTTGCTCGATGGGGACATCGATCCGGGTGGCCCGAATCGGCCTGAGGATTCTCGTAAATATGAAACGTCGCTTTTTGCGGAAGGAAATTTCGTGTACGGGTTCCCCGAGATTTCGGCTGATAATTGGAGTGGGGGAATCGCTTTGGATGACGGCGCGACCGAGGAGAAGAATAGAGCGAAGGTAGCGTTTGACTATCCGTCGATCGTAGAGCAATCGCCGGAAGAGGCTTATCTATTAGTGTTGAGTGATGCTGGAGCTTCCTTTGCGAGAGATGGTATCGACCGGCGTATCGTGGATGAAGTAGCGAGAGGCGAAGCGAAATTGGGCAATGCGGGATTGATTGATTCGCCCGATGACGTGGGAGGTTGGCCGGATTACCGTTCGACTGAAGCCCCAACTGATAGCGATATGGACGGCATGCCTGATCTCTGGGAGAAGGCGAATGGGCTGAATCCTAAAAAGGCATCTGACCGAAATGGGTATGATCTTTCCACAGGCTTTACGAATCTCGAAATGTACTTAAATGGAGTTGTTAGATAGTCTCGCGATTTATTTTGTTGAATACGCAATGTGTAATAGAAACGGTGACTGGTTGAACGTACAAGATATGGCTGCTGAGAACTTGCCGTAGGCCGTAGTTCTTGTTTTGTAGTGTCTTTGTTTGAATCGCTTTCAGGAAATTATATATATGAATATACGACTTATAATTCTATCGATCCTGCTTCCCTCATATTGGACAATTGGAGTCGATTTGAAAGAGGAGGCTGAAGCTTCATTGCAAGAGGGAGTGGCCTTTTTCTATTCGATTAATGTCCATGGGGGATATGTCTACAATGTGACGCGGGATTTGTCTTTGCGTTGGGGTGAAGGTTCTTTGGGTGAGGATACGATTGAAGTGCAACCTCCAGGCACGCCGTCGGTGGGTCAGTCGTTTTTGCGGGCTTATCGAGCGACTGGAGATAGACGTGCTCTGGCTGCCGCTAAAGATGCTGCGTACGCTTTGATACGCGGTCAAAATAAGTATGGCGGCTGGGATCACACAATCGACTTTTCGGATTTGAGGAACGAGACGGTCAGTTTCGATGATAATCAGAGTCAATCGGCGGTTAGCTTTCTCATGGCATTAGATAATGAGATCGACGATCGCCGTCTCAGGGCGGGAGCGAAGCGGGCCATTGATATGATGCTGAATACCCAGTTGGACAACGGAGGCTGGCCACACAAATACCCGGAACAGGGCAACTATCACGACTATGCAACGTTCAATGATGGAGGTACTAATGACTGCATTCGCGTGATGATTGAAGCGTATCAGTATTACGATAACGACGAATCGGTAGAGAAAAGCCTACGCAAGGCGGCCCGTTTTATGATGATTTCTCAACTGCCTCCCCCACAACCGGGTTGGGCTCAGCAGTATAATGAGTTTCTCCAACCTGCCTGGGCTCGAACTTTCGAGCCGGCTTCGGTTTGCCCATCGGTGACCATTAAGAACGTCGATACCTTGATCGATTTATATTTGGCGCTTGGGGATAGTGCTTTGTTGGAGCCAATCCCTGATTCATTAAGATGGCTTCAAGATATCCAATTGAAAAATGGAAAATGGGCCCGCTTTGTGGAGATAGGAACCAATAAGCCACTCTATTACGATCGCGGACGAATTCGGGTTGATAGTATGGCGGAACTCCATCCGGAACGCGCTACGGGTTATGCTTATGAAACCGATTTGGAGTCGCGACTGGAAGCGGGGCGCGAGCGTTACGATAAAGCAATCGCGTTGGGCCGAAAAGGTTTGAAGGAGACTGAAGGTTTTGAGCTATCACAAGAAAATGTATCAATACGGCTGAAGGAATTGTCGGTTTTCGTGAAAGAGATTGTAGAATCTCAAGAGCCTTCGGGGGCCTGGATTACATGCGACGATCGTTTCAAAAAGAAGATGCCGGAGGGTGTTCGATGGAATGGGCAATACGAAAAGATGGATCGAATCAGCAGTTCGGTCTTCAATGAAAATGTGACCAAGCTATGCGAATATATCGAGCTAAGCGAAATGGCGATTGTATTGCTGGATCGGTTAAAGGAATAGTTGGTAAAGTGCGAAATTAGTTTCCTTCTTAACGGGTACGCCCTAGTTTAGGTGGAGTTGATAAACGGAACCTGAAACGAGTTATTCGAGAAATATGACTGTTACCAATCCCATTATCGTTAAGATAGATCCTGCTGATAATGTGGCGATTGTTGCCAATGACGGTGGGCTACAAGCGGGGACGGAAGTTCCGGGTGGAATTGTTTTGAAAGACTTTGTACCGCAGGGGCACAAGTTTACGTTGCAGCGAATCGAAGCGGGCGGAAAGGTTGTTCGGTATGGTGAAGTGATTGGTTATGCTGTGGCAGATCTTCCTGAGGGTTCTTGGCTGAACGATCGGCATATTCGTATACCCGAGCCGCCAGCTTTGGAAGACTTGCCATTGGCTA
>JBNMOQ010000446.1:0-3058 GCA_051275055.1 Candidatus Pelagisphaera sp. | reverse complement strand
TAGGGCGTGATGATGTCCTTCACCACTTGGGCCATGGAGAGATCCGTCCCGGTCAGGACGAGATACTGGCGAGCGAGCTCGCGGAGTTTCTGGTCGTCGGCAGGCAACTCTTTCCACTCATCTTCCAGCGAAACTTTATTCAAATCCTGTTCCATTGCGCTGTCCGAAAGGCCGACGGGGCGTTCAGCCGGCGTGATCGGGCGTGGCGGTTTTGGCTCGGGTGTTGAACATGCGGAGAGGCCGAGCGCGAGCAGGAGGCCTGTTAATAAATGGAGGTGTTTCATGGTTTAGAGTCCTATTAAGTTTAAGGGCTTATTTCAATCCGCGATTCCGGTTGAGTTCAGCGCGGACTGTCGTATGAGAAGGTATCCTATGAATCTTTACCCCACACGTAAAGGGATTAGGCGGGGCTGGTTGATCGCGGTGTGCAGTTTGGTACTGTGTCCGCTGTTTCTGCTTGGAGACGACGTGCCCGTGGCGCCCATCCGTTCTCAGGCATATGGTGAACTGGTTGACGTCTATGTCCTGAAAAACGATCGCATCGAAGTGGTGATCGACCCCTCCGTCGGTCGCGTCGTTTCGATCAAGCACGTGGGGGGAGAGAATCTGCTCACCATGCGGCGGCCCAAAGTCCCGGCCGAAACCTGGTTTAACTATGGGGGCGGCTGGTTTTTCCCTGTGGCCCAGGAGCATTGGATTCGTTTGCAGGATGAGCAGTGGCCTCCACCCCGGGAGGTTGATGGCATTGTGTGGCAAGCCCGAGGCTGGAAGAACGCCGACGGCACCTTGAATTGCCTGCTCGAAGCGACCTTCCCTGATCCGCTGCAGCTGAAGTGCTCCCGGCAGTTTCGCCTGCTACCCGGCAAGTCGGAGGTGTTGATCAAGCAGCGCGTACAACGGCTGGATGCGTCCGTGGTCCCGGCGGTTCTGTGGAATGGCTGCCAGGTAAATCATCCGGACCGCCTCGTGCTTCCAGTGAGTCCTAAAAGTTTGTTCCCGGAAGGGTACCAGGCGATCGCGGGTAAACTACTGAAGCCTTTGACGGTCTGTTCCAACCTTGCGGTGTGCGCAACGGAATCCTTGCTCGAAGGAAAAATCGGAACCGATGCCCGGGATCAATGGATCGGTGCGGTGCGAGGCAATGAATTACTTTTGCAGCAGGTGCTGACCCTGCAACATCCGCAGGGCTATCCCAATGGCGGCTGTGGCATCCAAGCCTACATCAACCGATCTCTCGATTATGCAGATATCGAGGTCATGAGTCCGGTGAGCGAACTAGCCGTCGGCCACACCATCGAGAATGCCGTGAAGCTCAGCCTGCATTACATCGATCCCGAATGGGACGATTGCCGTCTGGCGGTTGAGACCGCCAAGCGCCTCGGCGGCGAGCCGAGTCTGTAGCGTTTTTCGGCTTCGGGCCGCGCCAACAGATTTCCAAGAAAAGCAAATCTCGTAGGGGGGAAGAATCCTGTCGGCCGGAATGCCCGCTTATTTCAAACACGAAGTGAATGGGCTTCAGAAAAGGCGAATCTTCTGATTTTGGCCGCTCATGTTTTAAAGCTACGCCTAGCCATACGGATTTGTCATCGGTAAGCATACGTTCACCGACTTCTAGAAACTGCAATTCACCCCTATATACCCCGCCCGTCAGTTAACACGGGAACGAAGCGCTTGATGGGTGAGGACGCCGGTGCTAAAGTAGCTGGGAGGAGTCATTTATGAAGCAGTTTTCACATTCTCAATTGCCCGGGATAACAGACGTTCTCTGTTATCCGGATAACCCGCGTTCCAGTTAAACCATTGTTGAGTAAGCAAAGGAGATGAACAATATCGGACAAGTTATGCTTCCCATATACTTCATCGCATGGTGGCTGGTGTTTTGGCTGCCAATGCGAAAAATCGACCCGTTGAAATTCCTGGCATTCATTCCGACTGCATTGTTCGCCTTTGGTATTCCGTTGATGGTCTCTGACCTCCTGCTTTCAACCCCCAAGCCATTCCTAATCGCATGGACAATTATCCCGATTGTTTTGACAGTATTGATGCTGTATAGAGAAAGAAAAATTACCCAACAAGCGCCTGCTGAGGACCCGCTACGCGGATCCTCAGAGGCTTAGCGTTGTAGCTCCAAATGAAGTTAGCAGTGCTTATTCTGGTCGCATCCATTCTTCTGAGCGCTGCCAACTTGGTGGTCAGCCATGGCGGATACATGCATGGTAAAATCCGAGGGTTTCCTTTCCCTATACTCACAAATCGAGGTGCTGTTGGTGGTGTAGGTATCGTGGGCTGGACGGTGCCTTTGGAGAAGGATCGGGGGGCAAATCCTCCTCCCCTTTGCATTTTGGATGCAGGAGGTTTCATCATGAATGTCGCCAGTTTTGGGTTCGTTTCATTCCTGGCAGCCTGTGTAATCATTGATCGGCGTTCCTACTCGCAAAATGTTGAGCGAGGCAAGCTCTCATGATAGGCTAATCGTATGACGCTGAAAGAAAAGATGCTCGACACTGTGCAACGCTTGCCGGAGGACGCCTCTGTGGAAGACGCTCTGGAGCGGCTCATATTGCTTTCCAAGATCGAGAAAGGCATTGAGCAGGCGGACGCTGGGCGAACTGTACCACATGCCAAGGTCAAGGAGCGGATGGCCAAGTGGCTGAAGTAAGATGGACGCCGCAAGCCGCGGATGACCTGGAAGCCATCACCGAATTCATTGCCCTCGATTCAGCTGCATACGCTGCGAAATTTGCCTCGGACATCTTGGAAACTGCTGCGCAATTGGAGGAGTTTCCAGAATCGGGAAGGGTGGTTCCTGAGATTGGACAAATCCAGATCAGAGAGCTGCTTATGGGCAATTACCGAATCATCTATAGGGTCCCAAGTGCTTTGGTGGAAATCCTAACCATACATCATGGGGCTCGAATTTTGCGTCCTGATGAGCTGGGATGATTACAACAAACGGCGACTGCGAATTTCGCAAAGCGAAATCACAGCGCCTTAACGTTAAAAGATGAAAATGTCTCTTGGAGCTTTATTTGCGTTGCCTCTTATTTGTGCCGCGACG
>JBNMOQ010000445.1:0-3201 GCA_051275055.1 Candidatus Pelagisphaera sp. | reverse complement strand
GTTTGATTGGAACCTCGCCGTCAAAAAAGCATCAAAATGAATGTCTGGTGCGCGGGGGATTTCCTTTGTTTATTCGTTGCGCAAGATGGAATTTGAGGCGGATGTAATTATTGGCGCGTCTCATGCGTTGTTCTTTTAGTCCTTCGAGCGTTTTCTCGTTGGATTCCTTGGAGAAATTCAGTTAGTAATTCAAATAGTATGGCAAAGCCTTTAAAGTGCGATCTTTGCGACGAGTCGGCGACAGTTCATCTGACGCAGATCGTCAACAACCAGATTCATAAGATCGATCTGTGCGAAACCTGCGCGGAGCAGAAGGGGATCACCGATCCCAATGGTTACTCGTTGGCCGATCTTTTGGTCAAACCTGGGCAGGAGTCCGAGGAGCCGAATGAAGCGATTGCAAGTGGGTTGGTTTGCGACGAATGCGGCTATACTCAGCGTAAATTTAAGAAGACCGGTCGCCTAGGCTGCGAGAGCTGCTACGATACCTTTGCCACGCTATTGAGCCCAGCTCTAGCGGGTATGCACAAAGGAGAACGCCATAAGGGCAAGGTGCCGGCGCGCGCAGTGGAGCGGAAGACTTACGAAGACCGATTGAGCTCGCTCGAGGGCGATCTCAACCTTGCGATTAAAGAAGAGCATTACGAAGACGCGGCTCGCGTGCGCGATGAGATTCTCGAACTCAAGAAATCGACTGATCAGGAGGAAGGCGAATAGCAACCGATGTTGATTAAAAGCATATTTGGCGGGAAATCCGAAATGACCGAGGCGAGCTCGAAAAAGTGTCCGGTCGTATTAATGACCCGGATTCGTTTGGCTCGAAATTTGAGTGACACGCCGTTCCCTGGGTGGGCCAAGACGCCCCAACGTAAGGACGTACTTGAGACATGTTTGCCCGCTGTGGCTTCGTTGTCGCAGATGAAGCGTGGCATAACTGCGGAGGTCGAAGAACTTTCCGACCTGGAAAAACAGATTTTGGTAGAGCGGCATTTGATTAGCCGTGAATTATCCTCGTCGCCGGAAAAGGCGGGAGTGGTGATCAGCAAGGATCAATCGGTCTCGGTCATGATCAACGAAGAGGATCACTTGCGGATTCAGGTGATCAAATCCGGTTATCGTTTCAAGCAAGCTTGGAATTCCGTAACGGGAGTGGACACGGCTTTGGAAGACGAGCTGGACTACGCGTTCTCATCTCAAATCGGATTTTTGACAGCCTGCCCGACGAATGTGGGAACAGGCATGCGCGCTTCGGCAATGATGCATTTGCCCGCGCTTGTGATCTCGAGCCAGATGGAAAAAGTGGTTCGAGCGGTCAATCAATTGGGTATCGCCGTTCGTGGACTGTTTGGCGAAGGCTCGGATGCGAGCGGAAGTATTTTCCAAATTTCCAATCAGACGACCTTAGGCGAGTCCGAGCAGGAAATCATCAAACGGCTATCCTCGGTTCTTCGCACGATTATCGACCAAGAAATGAATGCCCGAGAGAAGATTTTAGAGAAGGATCCAAACAAGCTTTTCGATAAAATCGGCCGTGCTTACGGCATTTTGCAAAACAGTCATTTGCTCACTTCGAGCGAGTGCATGAATTTGGCTTCACTTGTACGTTTTGGAGTCGATCTGGAAATGTTTCCCGAGAAGACCCGAAATGTTGTCGATCG
Source organism: Candidatus Pelagisphaera sp. (assembly GCA_051275055.1). Taxonomy (GTDB): domain Bacteria; phylum Verrucomicrobiota; class Verrucomicrobiia; order Opitutales; family Opitutaceae; genus Pelagisphaera. Next base: position 1,543 of record JBNMOQ010000445.1, on the reverse strand, counting down.
CATGTTTATCGAGTGTCAACCTGGCCATATTCAACACCACGCCGGCAAAGCAATCGATTCGGATGAGCGCGATGCATTTCGTTCTCAGTATTTGAGGGATCAATTTCTGAATATCGATAAGCCCGTATTTACAATTCAAGAAGACCGACCCCAAGAAAAACCACCTGTAGTTGAACAACCTGAGGAACCCAAAGAATAAGAATTTATGGAACCGATGAACAATTTCACGCCCCGCGCGCAGCAAGTATTAGCTTTAGCCCGCAAAGAGGCAGACCGATTTCACCACAACTACGTGGGTACCGAGCACATTCTGCTGGGACTGATCAAGCTTGGACAAGGAGTCGCGGTAAGCGTGCTTCAAAAAATGGGCTTGGACTTGGAAACCGTTCGTGCCGCAGTTGAAAAGCAAGTTGGCTCGGGACCAGAAGGCAAAGCATCCGGCAGTATTCCCTACACGCCTCGAGTTAAGAAAGTTTTGGCTCTAGCGGGGAAGGAAGCGAAGGCCCTGAATCACAGTTACGTAGGCACGGAGCACATTTTGCTTGGTTTGCTGAGAGAAGGCGAAGGCGTTGCCGCGAGAGTGCTGAAATCGCTCGACGTCGATATCGAACGCACTCGCAACGAAATTTTGCGCGAACTTGATCCTCAATTTTCCGGCGAAACCGAAGAGGCGATCGCTTCTCCACGTGGCCAAGGGGGCGAGGAGAAGAAAGATACGAAGACGCCTGCTCTTAAGGCTTTTGGACGAGACCTGACCGAGATGGCCAAAAACGGCGAACTCGATCCGGTAATCGGTCGCAAGAAAGAAATTAGCCGCGTGGTTCAAATTCTCTGCCGTCGCACGAAGAACAATCCAGTTTTGATTGGCGAAGCGGGCGTGGGCAAAACGGCGATCATTGAAGGGCTCGCTCTGGAAATCGCCAGCGGCGTGATCCCTGAGCTCCTCCTAGACAAGCGTTTGATAACGCTCGATCTCGCATTGATGGTGGCCGGCACGAAATATCGCGGCCAGTTCGAGGAACGCATCAAGGCTGTGATGGATGAAATCAAGCGGGCGGGTAATGTAATCATCTTTATAGACGAGTTGCACACGATTGTAGGCGCAGGCGCTGCAGAAGGCGCGATGGATGCGTCGAACATTTTCAAGCCGGCTCTCTCTCGCGGAGAGCTGCAGTGCATCGGAGCGACGACCTTAAACGAATACCGCAAGTATATCGAAAAGGACAGCGCTCTGGATCGCCGCTTCCAAAGCGTGCAAGTCGATGCTCCGAGCATCGATGACACTATTTTGATTTTGAAGGGCATTCGCCACAAATACGAAGAGCATCACAAAGCGGTCTTCACGGACAAGGCTCTCGAAGCGGCTGCCAAGCTTTCCGAACGCTACATTACGGCGCGTTTCCTTCCAGACAAGGCGATCGATATCATGGACGAAGCGGGCTCGAAGGCACGCATCGCTTCCTTAGTCCGTCCGCCGGACATCGAATCGCTGACTACTGAGATCGAAGAGGTTTGCGCGAAGAAAGAGGAAGCGATTAGCAAG
>JBNMOQ010000444.1:0-3204 GCA_051275055.1 Candidatus Pelagisphaera sp. | reverse complement strand
AGCATGCGTTTGCCGCAGGCGGAAAGAAAAAGCGCGCAAAGAGTAATCGATGCAATGGCAGTAAGACGATAGTGTGTATACTTCATGACTCTAGGTATTGCGGGATTGGTGATTTCAAATTCAGGGGGAAGGAACGAGGCGAATGTGTTTGTAGTTTCGCATATCTAGCAGGGCTGGCATCCAATTGGAAACCTGTTCGTCTATGCAGTAGTCTTTGGTTTTCCAGATCAATGGGATGATTGGCGATTCGTTTAGGAGAATCGTTTCGGCTTCCGACAGAAGATCCATGCGGCTTTCGAGTCCGGTTTCGGCGACGTCGAGCAACTTGTCGAATTCGGGACTGCTCCATCGGGCTCTATTCTTTGCGTTTTGGCTTTTCCAAAGATCAAGAAAGGCGATCGGGTCTTCGTAATCGCCGCTCCAGGTGAGATAGGAAATGTCAAAGTCTCCCGAGTTGAGAGAGGAGAACAGAGTTTTGGCTTCCATGTTGCGAAGCTCAATTTCTAATCCGAGCGTTTCGGTCCACATGGCCTGTAGAGTTTCGCCAATGGCTTTGGATGCGGGGATGTTGCTCACGAGAATTGAGAGCTGTGGAATGTCGTCAGGATTCGGGAATGCTTCGCGTATCAGTTGGCGGGCTTTTTCAGGGTTGTATTTATAGGAGCTGGGAAGTTTATAGTTCGCGAGACCCGGCGGCGTGAACGAGTAAGCGGGTTTACCGCTTTGGTTGATGTCGTTGACTAGTGATTCCTTATCTATCGCTCGAGCCAGAGCTTCTCTAAGCGAATGGTTGTGGAGCTTTTCGGAGGCGGTGTTGAGTATCAGGTATGAAGTCGCGAGAAACGAATCGGATTGTTGCTTGCTGGAATCGCTAGTCATCTGTCCAAGCTCTTCGGTTGGGATTTTGTCAGTTACGTGAAGTTGTCCCGATTGAAATGCGCGATATTCGACTTGGGCGTTTTCGTAGGGGAAGAATCGTATTCCGTTGAGGCTTACGTTTTCGGAATCCCAATAGAGATTGTTTTTGGATACTTCGATGACCGAGTTTCGAGACCAATTTTGAAGCATGAACGGGCCGTTTGAAACGATGGTCTCTTGGGTTGCCCATCGCGTCGAACGACTTTTCCAATCTCCGCTTTTTTGTATCGAGTCAATGGGCACTGGAAGCCATGAGAAATGCTTTAGTTTTTGCAAAAAATGAGGCGATGGTTTTTCGAGTTCAATTTCAACCGTGTGGTCCGATGTAGCGTTGATTCCGACAAGCTCGAAATTGCTGATTTTGTTTTGGAAATACGCTTCCGCGTTTTTGAGATCGAAGAACATCTCGGGGTAGGACGTTCCGAATTTCGAGCCTAGGGCGCGTTGAACGGATCGTTGAAAATCATAGGCCGTTACGGGAGAGCCGTCAGACCAGAGCGCATCGGAGCGTAGGTTGAAAATGTAGCGATTCGATTCGGAATCGTATTCCCAATCGGATGCAACTCCTGGGGCGATTCGATTGGGGTCGTCGGGGTGCGGCGAAACCAATCCTTCGAAGAGGCTGTAGAGGACGTGGGCTTCGGCGACACTTGAAGCGATGTGAGGATCCAGAGAATTCGGCTCTTCTCCATTTCCGATCAGGAGAATTCCTTGTTCGGTAGCCTCTTCGGTTGGCTTCGGCTTTTGCGTGCAGGAAACGATTGCGAGCGAAAGAGCGAAAAAAGAGATGAGTACTTGGCGTGTCATTTCGTAGCGAAACTAAGAATGCTTGATTAGCAAGCAGCTCGCATGAGCGGCGGCGCCTTCGCCTCGGCCTAGGGAACCGAGGCCTTCGTTTGTGGTGGCTTTGATTCCGATTTGGTTGATTTGGATACCTGCGCTTTGGGCTAGGACCGTTTTCATTTCATCCACTCTCGGGGCGATTTTCGGTTTTTCGGCGATTAGCGAGGCGTCTATGTTTCCGATTTCGTAGCCTTCTTTTCGTATCGCTTGAGCGACTTCTTTGAGTAGCTCTTGTGAATCGATATTTTTGTATTTTGGGTCGGTATTGGGAAAGTAATGACCGATGTCCGGGAGCCCAGCTGCCCCTAGTAGGGAGTCGCAAATAGCGTGGGTGAGTACGTCGGCATCGGAGTGGCCATCCAGACCGTATGGTGTATCGAAACTCACGCCGCCGAGGACCATGGGGCGCCCTTCTTTAAAGCAGTGGATATCGTAGCCTTGGCCGATGCGGATGTTCATTGTTTTCGTAGGATAGAATTTCGATTGGTTAGGGCGTATGGCCCTTTAGAAGAAATTCTACATAAGCGATGTCTTGCGGATTGGTAAGTTTAGGATTGGGGCGATTGTTCTCGATCAGAATCACAGGGAGTTCGTCGTTTTCAATTGCCGAGAGATCGTCGGTTATCGATTGGCCATTTGCGATGATCGTTTTGTAAGCGGCTTCGATTAGCGAAAACTTAAATGCTTGCGGGGTTTCCATCGACCAGATGTTCGAGCGATCGAGGGTATGGAGAATGTATCCATTGTCCGAGGGAGTCGCTTGTTTGATCGTATCGGTTGTTCGTTTGGCTGCGCAGGCGACCTGATTGGCTTTGGCGGATTGGGCGACGGCGTCGATCGTTGCTGGCGTGACCATCGGGCGAGCTCCATCGTGGATTAAGACAACTTCGCAATCAGCGGGCGTTGCGGATAAACCGGCCCAAACGGAGTCTTGTCGTTCCGCACCTCCTTGGGTCCATGAAGTATTGGAAAATTTGTCCGCAGGAACGAAGGTTTCGATAGCATGGCGTTGTTGGTCGTCTCGATAGACGATAACGATCGAATCGACTGTCTCGGATTCGGCGAATGCTTCGATTGAATACTGAAGCGTAGGCTTGCCGTGTATCGGGAAGAGAACCTTGTCTGTCGTGGCGCCGGCCATGCGCGTTCCCGCTCCTCCAGCTAGGAGGATGGCAGTTGCGAACGGCGAGATGGGTTTCATGAATGCGACAGTACGGCTTGGTTTCTCGTGAAATCGAATTATGATCCTTATCGGAGGTCGTTGCGAATAGCGGCTACAACTGCTGCGGGATTGTTGGCTTGGTAAATTGGTCGCCCGACGACGATGTAGTCGGCTCCTTGCTCGGCAGCGAGCTGAGGAGTCATGATACGTTTTTGGTCGCCGGCGTCTGCTCCGGTGGGTCGGATGCCGGGAGTGACGAGTTGGAATTGGTCGCCGTGCAT
>JBNMOQ010000443.1:0-3228 GCA_051275055.1 Candidatus Pelagisphaera sp. | reverse complement strand
CGCATTCCGACTTCTGCCATGTTCGGGGTGCGGTTGTATTCTTGGGTGATGTAGGACTCTATGAGTTTGTTGAGGGAATAACTTCCTTCGGTGAATGCTTGTTGTGTTCTGTCAACAGCAGTTTGAGTGACTTGGACGTTTGCGTGGGGATGGTATTCTCCGTGTACCATTATGTTGCGGACGCATTGTTCGAGTTCTCGGAAATTGCCAGGCCAGTTGTAGCTTTGGGGAAGGTGGGTCTTTATGTATGCGAGAGATTCCTCGGCTAGTTCGTCGATTTCATCGGGTCCCGCGGTTTTTCCTGCAATGAATCGAACGAAGTTTTCGATTTCATTCGTATTTCCGGATAGGATACGTTCGAGGGATGGCGTTTCGATTTTGTCCGCGCAAAGTCGATAGTAGAAGTCTTCTCGGAAAGTTCCTTGTTCGATCGCTTTGACGAGATCGATATTGGTGGCGGCCATGACTTTGCCTTCAAAGTTTATTGTCTTGGTGTCGCCTAGGCGTTGGAATTCCTTCGATTGAAGAACGCGTAGCAGCTTGACCTGGATTTTGGGATCGGTGTCACCGATTTCATCCAAGAAGACTGTTCCGTAGCGGCCGGTGGACTCGAAGTATCCCGCTTTGTCTTGGAGAGCTCCGGTGAAGGCTCCACGGCGGTGACCGAATAGTTCAGATTCAATGAGGGTCGAGGAAAGCGCGGAAAGGTTAATTGGGTAAAAGGCCTCCATGAAGTTTCGTTCGAATTTTCGCGTGGAGGTATCGAAAGGGATGAATCGAGATAGTCCAATGCAACGGGCGATGACATCCTTGCCCGAACCGGAGGGGCCGGTGATGAGGGTATAGATGTTGTTCATGCGCTGATGAAGCGATCGAAAGTAGCGCCGCATGTTGTGCGTGAAAATCGAGTCCCAGACACGAGCACGTAGTTGCGTGATCGCTATGGATGATCCTGCTAGATTCGTGTACGTATGGAAGAATGCTCGGCGTAACTGGAAAAAGAATGCGCTCAGTTCGGAGGGATTGTAGAGAGTGGGGAGATCAACTCCATCGGGTTTTAAGTAAAAGTTAAAGTAGGCTTTGAGTTCAGTGAAATCTTTCCATTCAGGATTGCTTTCAGGTTTTTCAATGCATTTCAGAATGAAGCTATCGATGCTTTGGGAGAGATCGTGGTAGATTAGAAAGTAAATTAGGTGCTCATAAAGTGAATACTCCGAATTTTGAGAAGAAATCGATTCAGCGATGATTTTCTTTCGAGCTTTGTCGACGAGCTCGCGGCAGGTTTGAATAATGGCGATTTCGTTGTCCGAGCGCTTTACGCTTCCGTTTGGCGAAGCTCCAGATGGGTTTGGGTAGTTGTAGGCGTCGCCGAGAATCTTTCGGTTCAGGATCTGTCGTTCTTCCAAGAAGGGGTTCGTGAAGACCGCCTCCACTAGGGGTTCGATTATTTTGCGGCTCTTCTCGCTGAAGATTCGGATATTTGGCATGCATAAAATGTATTCAGAGATACAAAATATGTCTAATAGAATTTCATTTTGGGCACTTGTAGTCTGGTGGATCATTGTAAGAGTATGATGGCAAGGTGTTTAATTTTTCGATAAGTAGTTGGCACCCGTCCTGCAATAGGGGTTGCATGGACTTGAAATCAAAAAAAACGCCACGTTTTGGTGGTATGAAATCAATTGGAACAACGTTTAGCGAAGGCCGGAAACGGGTCTTTGCTACGTTTTGCGCTTTTGTCGGGATTCTGGCTGGATCGACGATGCAGGGCGCCGGCGTATTGAAGCCGGTGGACAGCGGGTTGCAATCGTTGGAAATTCGAGATCACCAGGCGCATGTGACGCTTAATAATGGATTTGCTCGGACGGAGGTTAGTCAGACTTTTTTCAATCCGAATCAGCAGGATCTAGAGGCAGTCTATACGTTTCCGTTGCCGGAGCATGCGAGTCTGTCTGAAATGACGATTTGGGCCGGCGAAAAGGAACTGCAAGGCGAAGTCGTGGAAAAAGCGAAGGCGGAACAGGTTTACGAGGAAGAGACCGCCAATGGAAACGAAGCGGGATTGGCTCAGAAAGATAGCTATAAGCATTTCGAGTTTTGGGTGAGTCCGGTTCCGGCTCAGGGCGAAGTTCGTATGCGAGTAGTCTATTATCAACCGCTGAAACTGGATACGGGGATTGGGTCATACAAATATCCGCTTGAAGAGGGTGGTACGGATACGGCTGCCGTGCAATTCTGGACTCGCAACGAAGTCGTGACGGGAAATTTCTCGATTGATGTGGAGGTGAAATCCGCGTGGCCGTTGAAGGGAATTCGGACTCCTGGCTTTCAGGGAACGGAAACGACGGACGCTGAAGGCGATTTAATCTATTCCTATCAATCTAATGGAGGCGACTTAACGAAGGATTTTGTTCTTTATTATATGTTGGAAGATAATCTTCCGGGTCGGGTAGAAGTTATTCCTTTTCGCGATAGTAGTGATAAGGCGGGTACGTTTATGATGGTGGTGACGCCGGGAGTGGATCTTCAGCCTTTGAATGGCGGTTCCGATTACGTTTTCGTTCTCGATGTTTCGGGAAGCATGAAGGGAAAGCTCCACACATTGGTTGAGGGAGTAAAGCAGACGATTTCGAGTTTCCGACCTGAGGATCGATTTCGAATCGTGTTGTTCAATAACGAGGCACGTGAGCTGACTCGCGAATGGACGCCCGCCACGGCGGAGCAAGTCGGACACGCGCTTTCGATTTTGGACGGTATAGAATCTGGCGGAGGAACGGATCTCTATTCCGGGTTGAAGTTGGCCCTGCGTGATGCAGACGCCGATAGGGCGACCAGCATTGTGTTGGTTACCGATGGGGTTACGAATACAGGCGAATTGAGTCCGAAGGCATTCGCGAAGTTGATGAAGGTTAATGATATTCGCGTGTTTGGCTTTCTTTTGGGGAACAGCGCTAATTGGCCTTTGATGAAAACGATCTGCGATTCCAGTGGCGGTTATTACAAAGGGATTTCAAATAGCGACGATATCATCGGCCAGATACTTTTGGCTAAGAGTAAAGTTCTCTACGAATCGATGCATGACGTGGAGCTGAGTATAAAAGGAGTAAAGACATTCGATTTGTCGCCAATGAAATTTCGAAAGGTCTATCGGGGTCAGCAGCTGGTTTTGTTTGGACGATATGCCAAAGGCGGCAAGGCGACATTGCGCATGCAAGCGCGTATGACTGG
>JBNMOQ010000442.1:0-3253 GCA_051275055.1 Candidatus Pelagisphaera sp. | reverse complement strand
CTGTGACATAGTGAGAGGACTGAATCGGAGAGCGCCGAGCGTGTAAAGCCAATGATGAGCTAGGCATGCTGATAGGGCCTGATTAAAAGCGTCACCCGGTTTGGTTGCTCGTCCCTGTAAGGATCGGTGGAAGTCGCATCTACTGCTCCGGTTGCTCGGGACGAGCAACCCTACCAGGAATAAGAGGCGACAGGAATAATGGCACGTTTGCTGACAGGGTGGGCGCTTACCCTCTGGCGTACGGCTCAGGCTTCGCCTAGACGTCTGAGCATATCGTAGCCGTAGATCCCCGTATTGTGACCGTCTGAAAACTGAAAGCGGATCGCGTAATTTCCTATACTAGTCCATGAATCGATGGTCACCCCGGAGTAGCTTTTCTGGGATTCACCCCCGTATTGGGTACCGAAAATATCGCGTTCTCCAGACACGGAAGCGCTGGGCGAGTTCGCTCTCAAGGCTTCGGATGAAATGTAGCCCTCTTGGCCGTCTTCCCAGATAATCGCGAGATCGGAGCCGATCACTTGCATGGTCTTCGGTTGATTCATTGAGCGGACTCTAGAAGCGCCTCCTCGAAGATTCAATGCTGCGATCGGACTTTTTGAAATTGAAGATAAACGCTTCATTCGAAGCCCTTTTTCGAAAGTTATTCACAGTCTTTTTGGAGGTGTTTTCAAACTATGGAATTCGAAGCCGATTTAAGCTCCGAATGCTTGTGAACAAAATTCGGTTTTCGCGGCGAATTGCGATTTGAGACGAAAATTTAGGCGTGATTGCTCGGGCAATAGGCGCTCTTCCGTAAAAAGGCCGCTAATTGGGGGCATGTTAACAACTTGTTGATATCTCTATGGGGTAATGTGGAGAAAAATTTTGACAAAGTGGGGAGGAGTGGGGAGTTTTGGGGCAGTTTTTCACAAGTTATCACACAAAATACTATGACATCACTCGCCAGAACGATTTACGTTGGGAAACACCAACGAAATCTTGATTCGAAGAGTCGCTTAGCGATTCCTTCGAAATGGCGCTTTGATGGGGACACGGAAGACGGCTATTTGGCCTTACCGGATCCTAGCGGATGTATCCTCGTGCTTCCTCCTCAGCAGATGGCGAAGCTTTATGACAAGATCGAGGAGCAGCAGTTGAGTGACGAGGATGCGCAGGAGTTGCAGGACAAGTTGTTTTCCCAAGCGGCTTTCTTCAGCTGCGACAAGCAGGGCCGCATTAATATGCCGGAAGAATTGCTGGAGCATTCAGGTATTACGAAAGAGGCAGTCTTGATTGGTCGTATGATCAATTTCAGAATTTGGAGTCCAGAACGTTGGAACGTCATCGACCCGAAGGTGAACAACGACGACTTGGGCAAACTGATGAAGCGGGTGAATCTCTAGTATGAAGGGCATAGGAACCGTTAAGTCTCCTTCGCGCCGTTCGGTGCTTTCCTCGCTATTTAGTTTAAAAGGCGGGCTGAGCCGTGGCCCTAGTGGGCTAGGCAAGATACAGCTTTTTGGAATGAGCGGCACGTTTGGACGTGGCTCGATTAAGCATTGCGACACCTGGGAGTTCGGAGAGGGCAACCCAGAAAATGCAGCAGTGCGACAAGACATTCAAGATATCGCCGAGCGGCGTCGGGCGGAAGCGTCCGAGCGTCTCACTGGCGAGAAGAAGAAAGGCTTCTATGATTTCATTGTCAGATAGCCTGATCGAAAACGCGCCGATGAACGGTCACGTCCCAGTTCTTGCCGAAGAAACACTCCGCTTGCTTGATCCGCAAGACGGTGGCTTGTACTTGGATTGCACCTTTGGCGGGGGCGGCCACACGCGTATGATTCTCGATGCGGCCGATGTTACGGTCGTGGCCTTGGATCAAGACCCGCAAGCCGTTGAACGCGCTGCAGGGTTCGAGGCTGAGTATGGCGAACGTTTTCGTTTTCGCCGCATGAATTTCGTAGATCTAGAGAACTTGGAAGAAGGACCCTTTGACGGCATCCTATTCGACTTTGGAGTTTCTTCCTTCCAGCTCGATCAACTCGATCGCGGTTTCTCCTTTCGCGGAGAAGCGCCTCTAGATATGAGAATGAATCCTGAAACCGGAATATCCGCTTCCGATTGGCTGTCGACTGCAAGTCGTCATGAGCTGGTCGTGGCGATCAAGGTTTACGGAGAAGAAAAAAACTGGCGTCGCATTGTCGATGCCATCCTCGAAGCGAGAGCGCTGTCGCCGCTACTCACCACAAAGGTCCTCGCGGACCTAATCCTATCCTGCACTCCGGCTAGGCTGCGATTCGCTTCGAAAATTCACCCCGCTACTAAGACCTTCCAAGGAATTCGTATCGCGGTGAACCAAGAGCTCGACGTCATCGAGCGCGGACTTCCAGCTGCTTTCGAGCGACTGAAGCCAAACGGTAGGTTATGCGTGATCAGTTTCCATTCATTGGAAGACCGGATTGCGAAGAGACTATTTCGCCGCTTGGCAGGGAGACCCGAACCTGGGGATCACAGACCTCAGGATATGCGCGAAATCAAGGCGGATCTTCTGACCCGTCGACCAGCAATGGCTAGCGATACGGAGATCGCAGCAAATTCGCGGAGTAGATCCGCGAAGCTCAGGGCGCTAAGGAAAGCGGATACACAATAATAACCGCGTCACACGCAAAAAAATCGCAGGATAATGAATAACAATATAACGCTTAAAGAAGCTTTAAACCGTCAATTCGTGGCTTTGTCCACTTACATGCCGCTCGATCGTGGAAATTTCGATTGCAAACGCAGCGACCAAACTGGAGCGAACAAACCTTCGGTTTCGTTCAGATCTTTCGAACGTGCGTATCCGCTTTTCAGGGATACGTCCTCTATGCCCGTTGAAGTTAGATGAATCGAAACTCAAAGAAACGCGCCGCTAATCAAATCCTTAATCGGATTATTGCCTACTCGCTATTAATATTGGCGATCGTGGGAGGTTTCGGCGTGGTTACTGTTTGGATGCGTCACCAAACTTCGCAGTCCGCAAATAGACTCCAAGCGATAGAGCAGCAAATTAGAGAAGAACGCCGCGAACTCGCTCAATTGGAAGTAGAACTCACGGTAGCTATGTCTACCGATAAGTTGATTGATCTCAATCGGACGCTGAAGCTTGAGCTTCGCGAGCCTGCGTACACGCAAATCGTCCATGTGACGGATAACGTGGAAACAAGACTTTACGATAAGAACGCCAACAGCGTGTTCACCGCTTCGATCTCGTCCGGCAACTAGGAGATAC
>JBNMOQ010000441.1:0-3273 GCA_051275055.1 Candidatus Pelagisphaera sp. | reverse complement strand
GACACCACTGCTCCATTGTCAGATTCTACCACGAAACGAGCCAGCATCCTATCCTCTGCCCTCAGCCCGCTTGTCGTACTGCAACTGGAAAAAAGAAATCCAAGACTAGCCAATACTAAGCCGAGAACGATCTGGACGCCCACAAACCTGTTTCCTCGTATTTCGCTACTACCTTTTAGAACCCGCGACATCACTGCATTCTTAAGCCAAGCGGCCAGCCCCGGCGCAAGCGCTAAACATTCAACCCTGTAGTTATTCACTCCATCAATTCTGCTCCGATCGCATCGGCGATCATTCGACCGTCATCGGTTAGGTGGATTCTACTTCCTTCGCGGACCAGTTTTCCTTCCTCCTCAAGTTGGCTCAAAATGGACGCTTGTTTATCAGTCACTCCCATATTGAATCGCGATTTCAAAATATCCAATTCCACTCCGTCATTCATCCGCAGACCAAATATCAAACAGTCCTCCAACATAAGTTTCGGGGTCAAATCCGACTCGTCCACCCGTCCCGACTCCGGCCCATCACGCGCCTCGAGCCACTTCGTAAGATCCGGAACATTCGCATAACGCCGACCGCGAAATTGGCTCGCGCCCGAAGGCCCCAAGCCTATCCACTGATCCATATTCCACGTATTGACGTTATGAACGCATCGTTTGCCAGGACGCGCGTAATTAGAAATCTCGTACTGCTCGTAACCCAATTCCGCCATCGTCTCCCAACTCGTCCGATACAAACGCGACTCCATCTCCTGGTCGATGCTCACTTTTCCTTCCGACAACTGAACGAATAACGCCGTATCCTCTTCGAAAGTCAGACAATACGTCGACAAATGATCCGGCTCCAATGCCGCCGCAGTTCTAATATCCGCCTTCAAGCGCTGTTCGTCCTGCCCGGGAATAGCGAAAATCAAATCCAGATTCACCGAATCGAATTCAAAGTCGCGAATCAAATTATAGGCCTTCAATACCTGCTTTTGACTGTGCTGCCTCCCCAATTTATCGAGCAAACCATCGTCAAAGCTTTGCACGCCCATCGAAATACGGGTGACTCCCCGCTCTTTCAATACCTTCAACTTATCCGCTTTCACCGTCGAAGGGGCCATCTCAACCGACCATTCCGTTTTCGGGCGGCCAAATCGATCTATCACCACATCGCAAAGCTTATCCAAATCCTCCGCCTTCAGAAGCCCCGGCGTTCCACCGCCCCAGAAGCAGGTATCGATACCCTGATTTGAGGAAATCGCCTCTGCTTCGTCCCGCATTCCATCCATGTATCGACGGATTCCATCTCGGTCGGTTTGCACCTGATAAAACGCGCAAAAGTCGCACGCAGTCGCGCAAAATGGCACATGAACATACAATCCAAGTGTCTCCCCCCACCATTTAGGCTGGAATTCCTTCCCTAAATCGTTTTTTTTCCCCTCGACGGTTGCTTTTAAGTTACCTTGCATGAACTATTTCTTTCACTCACAGCCTTTTATTCGATTGTAATTCAAGACCTAATTTAGTCTACGACACAATATCATGGATACTTCCGCGTCCAAGTCCACCCAGAGAAACTGGTTCCTTTGCCTGCTAGCGCCAATCGCGCTATTCATTTCAGGCTGTAATATTAACGTCACCGATTTGACGCCTTCAAGCATGAGGGCCAATCCATCGAACGTTTACACGATCACGGCTCAAATAAATGTGAAGAACTCGGCGATCGTCAAAGAGACGCTTCGTCCTGAAGTGATCATTGATGGCCAAGCCCACCCGATGAGCCAGGCTCCCGGCTCAGGCAGTCTCTACGAATACGATTTTCCGATGCCTGTCGGACGCTCCGATGCGACCTACTATATTCTCGTTCAGTACCAACGCAAAACCGAGAACGGCAGAGCTCCCAAGGAAATCGTTACTGAGCTCAACACATTCTCGATCGAGAATCGATACTCCGTAGAGCTCGAAGTAAATCGAGCTCCCGTCGGAACTCGCGTCGCTGTCCTCGGCCGCGGTTTCACGAGAGAGGACAAAATCATGGTCGGCGAAACGCCTGCTGCGACGCGCTTCGACAGCTCCACCTCCCTTTCCTTCTATGTACCTTCGCTGCCCGAAGGTCGCGGCTACGCAGTGAAAGTCCTCGGAATCGCCGGCGAAATCTACGCTGGAACCCTACGCGTCGACACCTCGACTGTACGTGTTAGCCTTCGTCCATCATCTATTTCTCAGGGTCAAAGCACGATTCTCGCATTAACGATCCCCGAACCAGCCCCTCCAAGCGGATTGCAAATCCAAGTCACCACCGACATTCCGCAAAGCATCATCATGGATCGCGTTTCGATCCAAGGAGGACAACGTTCCGCAAGCATATCCGTACAAGGTGGAGCGCCAGGTCAAGGCAGCTTGTTCATCGAAATCCCGGGATACTCGGAGGTCGTCGTGCCGATCACGGTCAACTGATCGACGAGTCTTCACTTAAAAAATCGCGAGGACTCCCAATCCTCCAATCAACGAAAAGCGCCGATTCTCTCGGCGCTTCTTTTTTTGCCAATTTCGATCGAAGGTAGGGCGGCATCGCCGAGGCCGCAGCAAACAAAGCCCCCTACACCTCTAAAACCAAATTGTCGTAAGCAAGGTTCACCCCTTCCGGCAACGAAGCATCCACAACCGCATGCTCAATCTCATGCGTCATGTGAATCAAATACGTCTGCTTCGCCCCAATTCGCCTAGCAGCGCCAATCGCTTCCTCAATACTCATATGCGAGCGATGCGGCTTCATACGCAACGCATCCAGCACCGCAACATCTGCTCCTTTCGCCAACTCCACCGCTTCGTCGCTAACCGAATCGCAATCAGTAAAGTACGCCAATTTCTTTCCAGACAGCGCCTCCTCAAAAACCACGCCCAACGTATCGAAACTTCCATGACTTTGAACCGTTGAACGGACGACCCCAGCATCGAGCTCCAAGACCTCCGGCATACGCTCCGGCAAAAACGCCGGATAACCCGGAACCTTAGGACGTTCGCCTATCGCATACCCGAAAATACTCCGCATCCGCAATTCACCTTCTTCGTTCGTGTAAACTGGCAAAGCATCGCCCTTTCTCAAATCGCAATACCGGCGCATATCATCCATTCCAAGAATGTGATCCGAATGCCCATGAGTCAGGACCACCAAATCAACTTTTGGAATAGAATGCTGCAGCGCCTGTATCCGAAACTCTGGGGCCGCATCGATCTGAATATTCAGCTCCCCCATCTCTACATGGACATGCGTTCGAAAACGCGTATC
>JBNMOQ010000440.1:0-3285 GCA_051275055.1 Candidatus Pelagisphaera sp. | reverse complement strand
TGGTAAAAGATACGCCCCGCTTTGCGAGCCGGTCGATATTAGGGGTCTTAGCTTGCGGATGCCCTCCTAAATGGCCCACCCAGCTGTTCAAGTCATCAATCGGGATGAAGAGTACATTGGGCTTTTCCTTTCCCAACAATGGCACAAGGAAAAGCAAAAGAGCTATCGATAAACTTAATGTCTTCATATTTTAGATATTCTTCAGAAAGCGGATCAGCCTTCGCTCGACTCAACTTTATAATATTCCTTCAATCGATTCAGCTCTAATTTGAGACGGGCGACAACTTGCGCGTACTCCGGGTTTTCGTATTCACTTTTCATTTCACTTGGATCTTTTCTTAAGTCGAACAGCTCCCATTCGTCGACATCGTCGTGTTTGTAGTGAATCAATTTATACTTATCGTCGGTGACGCCGTCGTGGGGCGGAACGCCATGATTGTAGTAACCTTCACCCACACTCCCCCCACTCGTCTCACCGTAGTATTTGTAATAGAAGCTCTTTCGCCAGTTTCGAGGAGCGCTGGCTTTGAGGAGCGGGACCAGACTGCGACCTTGTATTTCGCTTGGAATCGACGCTCCCGCCATTCCGAGAAACATGGGAGCGAAATCCAGATTCGAAACAATATCACGACTAACCCGACCTGCTTGAGTTACACCCGGCCACCGAACCAAAAGCGGTGTTTTCAAACACTCCTCATACATCCACCGTTTGTCATACCAACCATGTTCCCCAAGAAAAAAGCCCTGGTCCGCCGCGTAGATCACGATTGTGTTTTCCGCTAGTCCACTCTCGTCAAGATAGTCCAGCAAACGGCCCACATTCTCGTCGATGCCTTTGCTCGTCAGGAGGAAGTTTTTGATAAAGCGCTGGTACCGCCACTTTGCCCGTTCGTCGCCTTGTAGGTTGGCCTTACTAAATGCCTCATTCGCTTCATCAAAATGGCTGCGGTATTCAGCAAGCGGTTCTCCCTGGATGTTCCGGTAGTCTAGACTGAGGTTGCTGAGCGGCATTACGTTTGCGATACTTGTATTGTGATTCGCAGGAGCGGAGCTGCGACCGCTATAGTCATCGAAAAAATTGTCCGGCATTGGAACGGTGACATCGTCCAATTCGCCAAGATGTCGCAAGGCCGGTTGAAACGGGCCATGGGTCGCTTTGAATTGACACATTAGCATGAAAGGTTGCTCCGAATCCCGCGAGTGGAGCCAATTCAATGATCGGTCCACGACCACGTCCGTGTTGTAGCCTTCATACTCAGTGGGGTCCCCATCCGTGTAGAGGGTCGGATTGTAGTAACGGCCTTGCCCCTTCATGACCTCGTGATAATCGAAGCCCGTGGGTACCGATTTCAGGTGCCATTTACCTACGATTGCAGTCTGGTAACCGGATTTCTGCAGCAGCTTAGGAAACGTCACCTGACCTCCATCAAATACATTGTAATTATTTATCTGCCCATTCAAATGGGAGTACTTGCCCGTGAGCACAACCGCCCGGGATGGCGCGCAAATCGAATTCGTTACCAAGCATCGTTCGAATCGAATCCCCTCCTCGCCTATCCGGTCGATATTTGGTGTCGGTACGACCCTAGACAATGGATGACCATAAGCGGAGATCGTTTGCCAGGTGTGGTCATCCGAAAATATGAAAAGGATGTTAGGCCTGGAACCTACGGCACTGAACGACACACTCAAAATAGACCCCATCAACGACAGGGTCACCAATAAAAAGCTACGACTCAAATACAGGCTCCTCATTCCGGCTTTTCATCCACCGTCCAGCCTTCGGTGCTAACTTTTCCGTAGTAAGGATAATAATCCCAATCTACTTTTCCGCCGACAACACGCGGATCTTTCGTCTGTGCTAGGCGACTGAAAAGCAGCCCATGCAATCTTTTTTGAATAGATTGATACTTAGTAGATCCCGCCAAGTTCTTCATTTGATGAGGATCTTTCTTCAAATCATAGAGCTCTTCCGCCGGACGCATGCCAAATGATAGCTCAGCCAAACCAGCCACACCATGAGTATTTCGATTCTCCATCATGAACGTTTTAGTAGGTGAATCGTCAATTTCACCAAACGGTATCGCTCGAGCGCATACAGAAGCATCCGGCGAACCTGACGGCCATCGCGTAGGCTCAAAATTATAGATATACATATAATCGTTCGTCCGCACAGCCCGGCATGGATAGCCTTTTCCGCCCTCTCGGCACCCGTCATGACGTTCCAACGCGATAAAGGCTGCGTCGCGCTTCTTCGATTCATTATTCGCAAAGACGTCCAGCATGCCGCGAGCGCTCATCATACTTGGGGCACTCAATCCTGAGGCTTCTAAAAAGGTCGGGGCAAAATCGCTTAGATTGACAAACGAGTCCACCACTCTTCCAGCTCCTTCTATCCCTGCGGGCCAGCGAACCGCCAGTGGCACGCGCGATCCCAGGTCGTACAAACTCGCCTTGGCTCGCGGAAACGGCATCCCATGATCGCTGGTCACTACGACAATCGTGTTGTCCAGCAATCCACGTTTTTCCAAAATCGCAAGCGATCGCTCTACCATTGAGTCGAAATGCTCTACCTCCACCAAATAGTCGGCGATATCGCTGCGAACTAATTCGTTGTCGGGGAACACGGGAGGAACAATAATTTTGCTTAGATCCTTACCTGTTTCCTTACCTGCTCCATCTTCAAATCCGCGATGAGATTCATGAGTTCCTAGCCAAAAGCAAAATGATTGATCGTCGGAAACTTGAGTCATGAAATCCTCGAAATTACCCGCATAGTCCTTGTTGCTCATGCCTCGAAATTCCGGTTTCAAGGTACGTTCTTCAAACATTTCGCCAGCCGGATTTTCCGTACGTCCACCAGGTTCAAGCCGTCCAGGGCTCCAACCTTTTCCGGTGTATCCAACTTTATAACCTGCATCTTGCAATAACCCAGTATACGTCGCGAATTTCGCGGGAAGCGTGCTGTGAATATTGCCCGCTTCTTCCAACCGCCAAATCGATTGGCCCGTCAGAATAGCGCTGCGAGAGGGACCGCAAGTAGGAGCATCGCAAAAGGCTCGCGTAAAACGAATCCCTTCCCGCGCGACTCGATCGAATGCCGGAGTCTTTACTACTGGATCTCCGTTTGCGCCCGTGTGGGCATAAGACTGGTCGTCCGAGATGCAAAAGAGAATGTTCGGCCGGGCGCCTACCGTATGACTCAAAAGCAGCACTAAGAGTATAATCGGTAGGGAGGAGCGGCGCGGGGCGGCGGGTTTTTGGGGTTTAAGGCGGGCCCCGCCG
>JBNMOQ010000439.1:0-3298 GCA_051275055.1 Candidatus Pelagisphaera sp. | reverse complement strand
TTTTCCTCTAGGGATCCGCCTTCGATGGCTCCGTCTTTAACGCGCCACCATTTCTTTTCCGCTTCTTGAATATCCCATCCGGCTAGGGAATGGCCGTCAAAGACGGATAGGTTTGCCTCTGACTCGGTCTTCTGAGAGCAACTCCAGTTGAGTGCTAGAAGGAAAGCGGTTCCGAGAACCGTGAGTATTCGTGGGGGTGGGGTCTTCATTTTAGCATGTTGGTGAAATCTGTGGGTTCTGTCGAGGTTGGGCTGCGTTGGTTGGCGGTAAGTGGATTTTTTTATGGATAAATTCATACGCGTGGCAATAGAGCTGATTGTTTACATTACCTTTTGTTTCGCAACGGTTAGGTGGAAGGTTCGTTGTCCTAACGAACCGCTGAGTCGAATTAGGCTGTGTGCGACTGCTTGGGACAAGCAGCCACTACCAGGCTGCACTTTTACTGGACCTGATTGGATATGGTAGGAGAGGAATTGAGCACAAAGGGGCACAAAGGGGCACAAAGATCCGATGAAGACCCTAGGAGCGTTCTTTCGGTATAAAGTAGATGTAAGTCTTTGTGCTTCTTCGTGCCTCTTTGTGGCAAAACTAGCACAAGAAAGTTAATTTGACGAAAAGGGCTTAGTCGGTATCGTTGACGCGATCAGGTTCTTGCCCCGAGACCTAACCCCGAATTACTAATGTCTACCAAACTTCGCTTTTTGCTGCTTCTGCTTGTTGTTGTCGTCTATTTTTGGATATCCATGACTGATGATGCAGATTCGTTGGAGGCTGGTATGAAAGAATATCAAATTCAGTTCATTGGTTCTGATATAACGATCGATGGTAAGCTGGACGAAGCTGCTTGGGAAACTGCAGCGGATGTTGGCGCTTTTGAGTTTCCTTGGTGGGAGGCTGGAGAAAAGGAAGAGACGCGGGTTCGGTTGTTGTGGGATGTTGAATACCTTTATGTGAGTTTCGTTTGCGAAGATGCGTATATTTCCGGAGTAAATACGGAGCGAGATAGTCCGGTGTACGAGGATGATTGCGTAGAAGTGTTTACGTCGCCTAATCCGGCTCAATTGAAGAAGTATTTCAATGTCGAGATGAACGTCCTTGGAGCTTCGCTTGAGCATTTGCATCCAGAAGGGCCTGGGACCAAGTCGGATTGGGATCCGGCAGTGAAAATTGCGACGACAGTTGATGGTACGCTGAATGATGATTCTGACCGTGATCGACGTTGGATCTTGGAAGCGGCAATCCCATTTTCGTCGTTCGCTGAGATTGCTGTGAATACACCTCCGTTAGATGGGGATGAGTGGCGGATGAATCTCAATCGATTGGGCGGGGAAACGAATAAGCAGGCTAGCCAATGGTCTCCGGGCGATCCGGAAAAGGTTAACTTTCACGCTCCCCAGTATTTTGGCCGCGTAAGATTTGTTAGGTAGGAATTCGATTGAGGTGGTTTTATCAACGACCGTCCCGCTCTTGTGTCCCGGCTTCGCCGGTCCAATGAGTTATCGCGTTGCGAGAAAAAGGTTTGATTGGGTAACGAGTCTGGCAGGTTGGATACATTTTTAAAATCCGAGGAAGGTGGTTCGAGGCGTCTCGACTCGCAATCAATTCGATAAATTAGAACTTTACCAATTTCGATGCTTGTTAATTGCCTTTAGGATCCGAGGTCTATGACATGGGAGCGTTCAAGTGTCGCGTACCCCTGATTTCATGAAATCACGCTTTCTCTTTTTATCTCTTAGTTTCTGTTTTGCCGGATTTGGCTGTCTATGAATCGTCCTATTGTCATTTCCTTGGGTGAGGTTCTTTGGGATCTCTTTCCAGACGGCGCACGTTTTGGTGGAGCACCTGCTAATTTTGCATGTCATGCTGCTGCGCTTGGGGCTCGTGTTTCAATGATCAGCGCGGTTGGTGACGATTCTCGGGGACGTGAGGCAATCGAGATTCTTCGAACGTATGGGATCGATGTATCGATGATCGACGTGATCGCTGGTGCTTCAACTGGATCCGTGGGAATAGACTTGGATGATTTGGGCGTTCCGACTTTCACTATTCATGAGAATGCTGCGTGGGATCGGGTCGGCTGGTCTTCGAAATTGGAAGCGAAAGTTCTTGAGGCAAATGCGGTTTACTTTGGTACGCTAGGTCAGCGTGGAGAAATTTCGCGAGTGATGACGCAGCGGTTGTTGGATACTGCTAAGGCCTCGGAAATCCCTCGAGTTCTAGATGTTAACCTGCGCCAGCCATTTTTCGATTCTGTTGTGATTCGAGAATCGATTGAGCGCTGCAGCATTTTGAAATTGAGCGATGGGGAACTATTGGAGGTCGTATCGGCATGCGGCATATCAGGCGAGATCGATTCTGAGGAAATTCTGCGAACTTTGCTTGATCGGTATCAGCTCGATCTTGTGGCGATGACTCGGGGTTCGAAAGGAGCCCTGATTGTTTCCTCAAGCGAAACTATCGACCAAGATGGTATTCCGGTTGAGGTAGCGGATACCGTTGGAGCGGGGGACGCCTTTGCCGCTTCTCTCGTTACGGGAATTCTTCGCGGGGAGGAATTGGCGCTTATTGTAAGGGAAGCCTGCGAAAACGCAGCGTTGGTCTGTTCTCAGAATGGTGCGGTGCCGACGCTTTCAAGTTTTCCGAGGTCAATACAATCATGATTATGGATGCTTTAAAAAAATCTAACTACAAACGAAAGCTATTCATGAGAGGCTTCGCTATCTGTCTGATATTTGTATCATGCGGATGGGCACAATCGGAGAGCGCACCGAATTTCGTTTTCATACTGGGTGATGACCAAGGCTGGAATGCGCTTTCTGCTCAGATGGATCCGAATGAACCGGGTTCGGGCAGCGTTTACTATCACACGCCGCGCCTGGCTCAGTTAGCGGCTGATGGAATGCGTTTCTCGCAAGCCTATGCGCCGGCTCCCACGTGTTCCCCTTCGAGACACGCTATTCAGTTTGGTCGGAGCCCGACTAGTTTGAAAATCTTTGGAGCGGATGGTATTAAGGAATTCGACGCCTTAGAATCCGAGGCGCTTTCGAATGTTTTAAAACGTGTAAATCCGAACTACGTTTGCGCCCATTTGGGGAAATGGCACATCGATCGTTCGCCGAGCGAATTGGGCTTTGACGTTCACGATGGGAAAAAAATGAACGCCGATGGCAATTCGCCGGATCCGGATGACCCGAAGCTCATATTCGATCTGAGCCGGCGAAGCAATGCGTTCATGGAAGCGCAGGTTGAGGCGAACAAACCGTTCTTTCTCCAAATTTCGCATTACGCGAATCATCTT
>JBNMOQ010000438.1:0-3299 GCA_051275055.1 Candidatus Pelagisphaera sp. | reverse complement strand
CGCGAAACTTACCACCATCTTAACCGAAAACGCCGACGAGCCTCAAGCTGCCCTCATCGCCGAAGCGCTTCTCGAGAAACAAAAAGCAACCCCCTTTACCCGCACCCGCCAACTCGCCGTATCCATCCAAGAAGCCCTGACACCACCAGGACGTAACGTCGCGGATACGGATGCAAACGATACCCAGCGTCGCGTGTTTCAAGCATTGCGCATCGCCGTCAACGACGAATTCGGCGCTCTCGATTCCCTACTGAGAGTTCTACCCGGCTGTCTAAAATCAGGCGGCCGCATCGCGATCCTCACATTTCACTCCGGCGAAGACCGCCGCGTAAAGAAGGCATTCCAAGCCGGGCAACGCAGTGGCGTCTACGACACCATCGCCGAATCCGTCATCCGAGCTTCGTTCGACGAGCGTCACTCCAACCCCCGATCCACTTCCGCCAAACTACGCTGGGCTATCCGAGCGACTTGAAGAGCTGGG
This sequence comes from Candidatus Pelagisphaera sp., assembly GCA_051275055.1. Taxonomy (GTDB): domain Bacteria; phylum Verrucomicrobiota; class Verrucomicrobiia; order Opitutales; family Opitutaceae; genus Pelagisphaera. The sequence goes on along the minus strand of JBNMOQ010000438.1, from coordinate 2,818 downwards.
GATGCAAGCCCTAGCGCTTCAATATTTCCTCTACCCTACTCCTCGATACAGACCAACTCGCGTATCCAAAATCCTAAAGCGGCCAGAAAAACAGGATGGCTGGCAAGCCCACGAGCACTACGATAATTTCCAGCGGCAAGCCCATCCGCCAATAGTCTCCGAATTTATATCCACCGGGTCCCATTATAATCGTATTATTCTTATGTCCGATCGGCGTGAGAAAAGCGCAGGATGCCGCTACCGCGACCGCCATCAAAAAGGAATCTGGATTCGCTTCCAAGCGATTGGCGATCTCCACTCCGATCGGAGCAGCGATCAATGCAGTGGCAACATTGTTCAGCACATCCGAAAGCGACATGGTCACGATCATCAGAACCGCCAAAACGAAAACCGTCGGCATACCCGAGGTCCAATTCACAATTTGATTGGCGATAATGTCAGTCCCTCCGCTCGATTCGAGAGCTGCCCCAATGGGAATCATAGCAGCCAATAAAACAATAACAGACCATTCTATAGATCGATAAACCTGGGATAGAGGAACAATTTTAATGGAGATAAAAACGATCACGACAGCCGCCAATGCTAGCGGAAGATAGATCCAACCCATCGCCGAACAAAGAATAGCGACCGCAAAAACGCCGACCGATATCCATGCCTTACTCCGCTGAATGATCTCAAGACCACGATCCGCCAACGGCAAACATTCCAGCCAATTCACCGCATCCGACAATCGATCTTCTGGACCTTGCAACAGCAAAAGATCGCCCGGGAGAATACGTTCTTTCCTCAAGCGCTCTCGAATCTGTCTCCCACTTCTGGATATGCCTAGCAGAATCACACCCTGCCGTTGCAAGAGTTTGACGTCCATCGCCGAACGTCCGGCGATCCGGCTGTTCTGTGGCACGGCTACCTCAATTAATGCCGTACCTTCAGCAGCAACCTCCTCGTGTTTCTTCGAATGATTATAAGTCAAAGAGCCTTCACCCAAAAATTGATCGATCGTCTCAGCTCCTCCTTCAACCACAAGGATATCGTTCGTAATCACGATTTCACTACGAGATCGACCGGGCAGGCGATGTCCATCGCGAATCAATCCCAGTACCTGGACTTCCAGTTCATTCGCGACAAGGTCTAAATCCTTCACTTTCTCACCAACGAACTTAGATCCTTCCGGCACGCAGAGTTCCGACAAGTAACCCTCAAGCCCCTCCAATTGAGTCGATAAACTCCCCTTACCAGTTTTTACAGGAATGAGGCGCCAGCCCACTAACGCCACAAACAAAACGCCTACAAACGCCACAATCAAACCTACCGGCGCAAAATCGAACATCCCATAGGGCTCACCCAAAGCATCTTCGCGAAACGTCGCAATAACGACGTTGGGCGGCGTGCCTATCAAAGTGATCATCCCGCCCAATATGGAAGCGAACGAAAGCGGCATCAAGGTAAGCGCGGGACTCCGCTTCGCCTTGGCAGCCGTTTGAATATCCATCGGCATCAGCAAAGCCAATGCCGCTACATTGTTCATGATCGCCGACAATACCGCCGCGACTCCCGACATAATTCCAATATGGGCTCCTATGCTGCGCGTCGAATCAATGAGCTTTTTCGCCAGTAACTCTATCGCTCCGGAACCATTCAATCCGCGACTAATAATCAACACCAACGCGATGATGACAACCGCTGGATGTCCGAATCCCGCAAAAACCTCGTTCTTAGGAATCACTCCCAGCAAATAGGCCACCACAAGCGCCGCGAACGCAACCAGGTCGTAGCGGAAGCGTCCCCACAGCAAGAACCCGAAAATCAGGATAATGAGACTGAATAGAATTCCTTGATCAAGTGTAAGATCCATAACGCTACCTTGCCTTTATTCCCCAAGCTCGAACTCGGCTCAATACCTTTCACGCTAATCTAAGTTTCGGAAGAAGAAAAGCTCCACTGAGCGAGCTCCGAGGTATTTAAAGGTAGCGACCGATCTCACGTCTTTGCTACGCTACGCCGACGCAGGCCGAGCGGTCATTATTTCAAGATTGCCACCGACAAGTCAGGGACAATTTCTGAACGACTACCTCGTTCAATGGTCCCGCCGTTGCACATACGCTTCAAATTAGGCCTAAGTAATTGAGCCATCTGCAGATTCCACGCGAGTCCCTCGCGTAGCTATGGCGTCGTTGATCCTGAGCATTGTCGAAGGGCAGCGCGGCGTATTTTTGCTTCGCCATCTCCGCTCCGCTCCGTCTGAAGATTTTCAGTTAACCCAAACGTTTCAGAAATTGACCGAATACTGATCGTCAGGATCCGCTTCCAGGCTTCGTTTTCAACTACGCCGGACTCACGTCGCGGATACAGGTCGGCTAACGCCGAATAGGTTTTGGAAAAGTTAAACTAGCCCGATAATAGCGAAACCTGCTGTCGCGGCAGCGACACCTATGTCGCCTTTGGCGACCCTGACCATTCCGCCTGTAGGTCAGTGTTACTTAGGACTTTTTAAAGGCCACTTTAGGTGACGTTATGAAAACGGGTTCAATTATCCTTCAACATGAACAAATTGCGAGATTATCGCGGCAAGTTTTATGAGATTACGAGGTTAAGTCGACGCCAATGCGCCGCTCGGCCTGCGTCGGCGTAGCAAAGACGTGAGATCGGCCACTACCAATTTCTGCGACGAACCCCTACTCCCCGATGCAAATCAGTTCGCGGATTGTGTGCGCAAACGCTTTGCCATCCGAAAACGAAATGCTTGCGCGTGTCCATGATTTACCTACAGGGCCAAGATCGTTAATCGCGACAATCGCATCCTCGTTTAGCGTTTTCG
>JBNMOQ010000437.1:0-3315 GCA_051275055.1 Candidatus Pelagisphaera sp. | reverse complement strand
CATTGGGCTGCTGGCCGTTCGATTCCCAAAGCTGAGGTCGCAGTTTTCCCAGTCATGGGGCACGATATGCACGCTGTAATGGCGCAGGCCAAGAAAGCGGCTAGCGATAAAGCCAAAAGCAATAAGGTCGTTGCTCCCGCCAAGAAAACTTCGAATAAGAAAGTTAAAGATGCAAAGAGCATACAGACTGGAAACAAGGAGCCCGAGAAAGATCCAGCCCTTCAACAATACGCGATTTTTGGCGATTCGTCTCCGAGGGCAAAAGCAACTACACCGGTAGCGACATCGCTTCCCCTTAAGTTGGAGAAAGGCGACCGCATTGCCCTTATCGGAAACACGCTTTTCGATCGAGATCGTCAGTTCGGCTATTTCGAATCGCTAATTCATCAAACGAATCCCAGTGCTCAAGCCAACATTCGCACTTTAGCGTGGGCGGCCGACGAAGTCGATTTGCAGCCTCGACCTGATAATTTCGGCGATCTTGACCAGCACCTAACTGCTCAAAAAGCAGACGTGATTTTCGCTGCGTTCGGATTCAACGAATCATTTGCCGGAGTCGAAGCGATTCCAGATTTCAAGAAACGTCTCCAAAAATTCCTGCGTCACACCAAGTCCCAGGCATACAACGGAGAGTCTGGGCCGCGTTTGGTTTTAGTTTCGCCAGTCGCCAACGAAAATGTCGAAGGCGTTAAGGCTGCCGATTTGAACAATCCACAATTGGCGGCCTACACAAAGGCAATGGAGGAAGTTGCCGACGCAGAAAACGTCGGCTTTGTCGACGTATTCTCCGCAACCCAGTACGCGATGTCCGACCCGAAGACGGACCTGACATTCAACGGAGCTCACATGCTGGATGAAGGTTACAGCGTGTTCGGAAAAACGCTCCTCGAAAAAGCCTTTGGCGAAGAGCTTGCTCCCGAAGTGAACGAACGGATACGCGCAACGGTCGTAGAAAAGAACGAGCAGTTCTTCTATCGTTATCGCCCGCTCAACACCTTCTACTACACGGGTGGCCGAAATAAGACCTATGGCTATCTCGATTTCCTTCCGGCCATGCGGAATTTCGACATAATGGTCGCCAATCGGGATCAGCGAATTTGGGATTTGGCTGCCGGCAAAAACGTGCCGGAAGCAATTGACGATTCAAACGTTCCTGAATTGCCCAAGACGCACGAAGCTCGCGGAGCTAATGTGTACCTGAGCCCGGAAGACGAATTGGATGCATTTCAAATCGACCCGCGCTTCGACGTGAATCTTTTCGCTTCCGAAGAAGAGTTCCCGGATATCGCTTGTCCTATCCAAATGCGCTGGGACGCCGAAGGGCGTTTGTGGGTTAGTTGTTCCACGACCTATCCACACGTTTATCCTGGTCAAGCTCCCAGCGACAAGCTGGTCATTCTCGAGGATACCGATGGCGACGGAAAAGCTGACAAAAGCACTGTATTTGCCGACGACCTACACATCCCGCTTAGTTTCGTTTTGGGCAACGGAGGGGTTTATGTATCGGAAGAACCTGATCTCGTTTTCATAAAAGATACGAACGGTGACGGGAAAGCAGATTTTCGCCGGAAGATTTTCACAGGCTTCGGAACCGAAGACTCGCACCACGCGCTGCATGATTTCACCTGGACGCCTGATGGCGATCTACTGTTTCGCGAATCGATTTTCCACAACAGCCAAGTCGAAACCGTGTACGGACCAATCCGGGCTAAGAACAGCGCCTGGTTTCGCTATCGTCCTTCGACACATCGCCTAACGACCTTTGGAGCTTATCCAAACACAAACCCATGGGGCGTGACTTATGATGACTGGGGCAATCATGTGGCGAGTCATCCGATTTTCGCGACGGCTTTCCACGCTACGAATCCGCCGTATCCCGAGCAACATCCCAAAGCTACGGGGATGCAGGCTTACTCGGGCACCTGCGGACAAGAATTTGTCGATTTCGATTTCTGGCCCGAGGAACTCCAAGGCGGTTTTATAAAGGCACGGTATAAGCCGAACAATCGAATCGAAATTCACAAGTGGATCGAAAAGGAAGATAGCTTTGTCGAAGAATATCAAAGCGATCTAATTTTCTCGACCAACCTGAGCTTCATTCCAGTCGACATTCGTTTCGGCCCCCGCGGCGCTTTGTATGTGTGCGATTGGTACAATCCAATCAAAGGACACGCCCAGTATTCATTGCGTGACGAACGACGAGACCGTAAATCGGGACGAATCTGGCGTATCGTTCCCAAAGGAGCGACCTTGCAGGATCCGCCGAAAATCGCTGGAGCTTCGATTTCAAAGTTGTTGGAAATCCTGAAGCGTCCCGAATACCGGTATCGCTATTGGGCCAAGCGCGAACTGCGCGATCGCGACTTCGCGAGCGTTAAGAAAGCACTCGATCGATGGGTTTCGAAACTCGATGCTTCCAACCCGCGACACCGTCACCATCAGCTTGAAGCGATTTGGCTCTACCGCGGAATCGATGCGGTCAATGCCAATCTTCTGAAAGAATTGTTGGATTCCGACAATCACTTGGCCCGAGCGGCCGGTACGCGTCAATTGCGCTATTGGTCGGATCACTTCGAGAATGGAGCGGATATGCTGCTTGAACGAGCGAGCGATGACAACGGTCTCGTGCGCATGGAAGCGGCAATTGCTGCGAGCTACGTGGGAACTCCCGAAGCCCTCGGCGCGGCTATCGAAGCAACCAAACACCCAACTGAAACTCATCTCAGATACGCTATAGCGACATCCTTGGGTTCGGAAAAACTATCACGTCACTGGAAAGGAAACGAAACGCAGTATCCAGAAGTCGGGCCTTTCCTGGAGGCATTCACAAAAGGCTCGAGCCTAAAAGCCGGAGCTTCGGTGGGTAACGCTAACGAAGCCTCATTCGATTCCCAAAAAGGACTCGTTAAAATAGACATATCCTGTGTCCCCGAGCGTATGCTGTTTACGGTTACAGAGTTTACTGTGAAAGCTGGCAAGCCCGTAAAACTGACTTTGGAAAACCCAACCGCGACGCCTCACAATCTGGTAATAGTTGAGCCCGGCGCAGCCGCTGACGTCGGCATGGCTGGCAATCTGATGGCCGCCAGCCCCGATGGTCTAGGCAAACATTTCGTTCCCGACATGCCACAAGTGTTGTTTCACACCAAACTCCTCGACCCCGATACGAGCGAAACGCTTCGTTTCATCGCCCCGACGAAACCAGGCGAGTATCCTTATATTTGTAGCTTCCCAGGTCACTGGATTATCATGCGCGGCGTGATGACGGTGGAGTAATAAGGATGAAGGTTGAGGGATGAAGGGTGAAAAATGGTA
>JBNMOQ010000436.1:0-3330 GCA_051275055.1 Candidatus Pelagisphaera sp. | reverse complement strand
TTTGATAGCGCTGCAGTTTCGGAAAACAAAGGGCGGGATCACCGAAAGCGTCGTTTCTCCTGACGTCGGCCCCAGTTATCTTCAGCTCGAACGGCGCGGCGATCGCTATTTGATGTCGAGCTCTACGCTCGGCTCGCCTTTGAAAACTGTGGAAGTGAGCGGCGTCAGCCTCGAAAACGAGGTCTACGTAGGACTCTATGTGTGCTCTCACTCCGAGGACGAGATGGAAACCGCAGTTTTTCAAAACGTAAATATAGTGCATCCCGGGGCATTCATCTCTGCCGAATAGGCCGGAAACCAATTCTTGCGGTTTTGGGCTCTTCGTATCAATTTCAGCTCAAACTTAGCTTTTTCTCGGGTATTTCTGTCCTGTATTCCAATGTCCTCGCCGCATTCATTCGATCGTTCACCAACTTCTTCCGCGTTCTCTGAAGAAGAACGACAGGCGGCGAGCCTGATTATCGCTCGCTTTCGCAAGGCGCTCGATACGACCTTGGGAATCTCCGAATGGCAGGAGGGAATTCGAGTTTGCGTCGAAGAGCTTGAGCTGCCCAACCAGCGCCAGGGGATTAGTTTCGTGCAAGCTGTACTTTCGTTGCCTCTCGAATCCAAACGCGACCTGGTAAAACGCCTTTTCGAAACGAAACCCATTCGCCTGAAACGACGATCGGCCGAAGCATTGTTGAGCATTTGGGGAATTGCGGCGCAAAATCGATACAACGCGATCCTAACGCTTTCTCAATGGGATGACTTGAAACGTGTGTTTTCACTCAAACTCGCCGCAGGGTACCGTTCCTACAAGAATGCCCAAACATCGCTTTATCAGAGCTACGAATACATCGCCAAACAGTCTGCGAAGGAACTTTGCCTGGACGGCAATAAGCAGGATGACTGTAAACAGGAGGCGGCGTGCGGACTTCTCCAAGCGATCGATCGCATCGAGCCAGGCCGTCCATTTGCCAGCTATGCGTTTCAGTGGACTCGTCGACGAGTAAGGAATTTTTTGATGAAGAACAGCCTTCCGATATCCGCTCCGATCAATTTGATCTCGGAGGCATCTCGATCCAATGAAGATTCGAGTACTCAAACATTAGATACAAAAACCCTCGCCCTCGCCCTTAGAAATCTTCAAAAACCGGCCATCGAGTTCACTGACGAGAATTGGGCGGCAGCGACCTACGAGGCGCAGACTGAAAACAAAGCCCTTTGCCCGATCGAAGTTGCGTCGAGCCGCGAGCTCGTCGAACAACTGGAGGCGGCTTTGCTCCAACTGACCGCTAAGCAACGCGAAGTGCTGGCTCTTCGGTTCGGTCTTTTGAACCGGGAGATGGTCGACACCTTGCAAGGCATCGCCCGCGTCACTGGAATTTCCCGACAACAAGTCGCTCGCCGCGAAAAGCGCGCGCTTTCCAAACTTGAAAGCCTCTTCTCTCCTTTTCAAAGCGAACTGGCGTAAAATCGCGGTTCGATTGACTGAATGAGTAAGGAACGGATTGGTATATTCGGAGGCAGCTTCGATCCGATACACATCGGACATCTTATAATAGCATCGGACGCTGCCGAACAAATGAAGTTGGATCGCGTCCTTTTCATTCCCGCCGCCCAGGCTCCGCTCAAATCGAATGCTCCCGAAGCAACAGCGGATGATCGCGCGGAGATGACGCGACTTGCCATCGAAGACGATTCGAGGTTCGAGGTACGCCGATTTGAAATCGACCGCGGCGGAACGAGCTTTTCGATCGATACGGCCGAGGAAATCGCCAGAGAGTTCCCTCATGCTGAGCTTTTTTGGATAATCGGCGGCGATCAAGCTCGACAGCTAGACCAATGGAAACGGATCGACGAGCTAGCGAAACTAGTGGAATTCATTTGCTTGGAGCGTGACGCTTCCTTCGTCCGACCAGACAATTTGCCGGAGAGCGTGGCTATCCATCCGAAAGCCATGAGGCGGCTCGACATCAGCTCCACCGAGGCTCGAGAACGCTTGAAAAGCGGCCAGGCCTCCAAGTACTTCTTGCCAGAGCCTGTCTTTCGTTACATCAAGACGCGAAATCTCTATCAGGACAACCGGAACGCATCATGAATCAGTTCAAAGAACTCACTCCAGAATATAAGCAGCTAATCGAAGTTTGCTGCAAAGCGCTGGACGACACCAAGGCGGATGACATCGCGATCCTCAACGTGAGCGCTCAATCCTCGCTCACTAATTTCCTGATTCTGGCGACTGCCAATTCAAATCCGCATTTGAAAGCTCTGAAGCGCGACCTGGACCATGCGCTCAAGGAGCACAACGTAAAGGTCCTCGGCGTCGAGGAAGGCAGAGATACTGGCTGGTCCGTAGTGGATGCCTTTGACGTGATGATCCATCTTTTCACGCCGGAAATGCGCGAGACTTACTCGCTCGAGACCCTCTGGAAAGACGCTCTGCCTGTTTCAGCGGAAGATATGCTGTCCGAGAAAGCTGATTGATTCGACATTCGAGTCTCCTTTTCGGATCGACTCGTCTCTGATCGCTAGAAGTCAAACCCAACCGAACTGACTAGACGCTGGTCCTCTCGGCGATCTTTCGGCTGGGAGCGATCGTATTCCAATTGATAACGGACGGACATGTGCAGCGAATCCGTTATTTTACTGACCACACCGGTTTGAAACTGGATTTCGTACTGATTCGAATCCTCGGGAGGTAGGGCGATCCCGAATTCCTGAGTTATTCTGAAGCGTTGGTTTAACCGGAAGTCGATATCTTCGAAAAGATCTACTAGATAGGTTGTGTTATTACTGCGACTGTCGTCGCGATAACGGCCATTCAATCCCATACCGGTGGATAGCTTGAAATTCTTCTCGTTGATAAAACGGTAACCCAAGCCGAATTTTTGTTCCAAGCTCAAATCGATCTCCTTGATCGCATCCGAACTGTAAAGCGTGTCCGACTGGTAGAATACGCCTGGGGCGATATCGCTTCTCCAACGAAAGCTAGATAAGGAGCGATCGCTCTTTTTCTCCCCCTCGCTCACGCCGTAGTACTTTTGAGCGAGGAAGCGATAGTCGTTTTTCTCGATTCGTCGCCGCATATCATAGCGAAGCGAGAAGTCCTGCCGGTTCCTTCGACCACTCTGATTATTCATCCCGAATTCGAATTCCTTGCTCCAAGGTTCGAAGGTCAGAGCATGGATGAATGCCCGTCCCCAGGGCCTGGTTGGCTCGGATTCGGCGCCTTCGCCTTCGCCTTCCGATTCCTTCTTTTCTCTTACAACGATGCGGTCCAGCTTCTTGATGCTCGATTTCGGAATATCGATGTCGCCCAACAACGTGTGTTGAATAACAACTACA
>JBNMOQ010000435.1:0-3337 GCA_051275055.1 Candidatus Pelagisphaera sp. | reverse complement strand
GCGTTGGTCATCGTGGAAAGGGCGCTGACCGTGTAGGAACCGGGGCGGTTGACATCGCCTAGGATGAAGACGCGAATTGAGCGGAGTTCGCCGAGGGAGACGAAAGCTTCGATGCCGATCATCTGATCACTCACTCGTCGAGCGATTTCGCTCTTTAGGTCGGTAAAATGTTGTCCCGCCACAGAAATTGGCCCGAGCTCGGGTACGTGGAGAAGCCCTTCGCGGGAAACATAGAGGTCATAGGAGGCCGCGTTTTTTCCGAAAAATTGAATGCGGATTTGATCGCCGGGACCTATGATATAGTCGGCAGGCACCGGAATTTCCGTAGCCGGGGCAAATGTGGTGGGAGTGCCGGCGAAGAGGTCGTAGCCGAATTGTTTGAGATCTTCCTTGGTCTCCTTGGCGACTGAGACTTCTGCGGTAGAAACGATGTCGGTAGCCCCTGCGAAATCAGTTTCAATCTCTTTGTTGCTGGGAGCGGTCTTTGGCTTGACCACTTCTGGACGTTTGAAGGGCTGAACGGTAGTCGACCCTTGGGAGGCCTTGAACTTCTCAAATTCCGCCATGGCTTGAGCGCGCAAGGAGGGAGGCAGGGCGTTCAGTTTTGCCTGCTGCTCGGCAGAGAGCGTTTGGGCGAACGCTGAGGCGCCAAGCAGAGAACTGAGACAGAGAGAGAGTGTGATTAGGAATTTCATGCGATGTGGGACGCGGGTGGTGATTGAAACATTAGAAGATTGGAATATTTGAAGATTGCAAGGATTGCTGGTGAGCCAGGCCTTCGTTTTTGCTGTCGATATACTTTTGCGAATGCGCTCGTCTTGCGGAATGCGTGGGAACGGGCCGAGCCTACGGGTATCGAGCAACGATTATCGGGAGGTACATTTAAATGTGTCGGCGCTTGTTCTGCGATCGAAAATTGGTATGGCGCCCTCAGCATACCCTCCATAGCCAAAGGCGACGGACGGGCCGAAGCCGCAGCAACCCCCCACCAGACATTTAAGTTTCCGCGGCAGCCTCGGCTTGTGCTCAAGCAGCCGTGGAATTTGCTACAACTGCAGCCGGTTACCTGGGACAAGTCTTCGCCTTTCAGGCTACGCCCTGCACGCAGCAACCCCCCACCAGACCACCTCTGAAAAATCTTTTAGTTTTGAAATTTTAGAATCTTCCAATCCAACGCTCCGCGTTGCCGCGTTGCTACAGCTGCTTCGAAAGACTTAGCGATCCGCCGAAATCATTGTAGTTCTCGCTGGTTCTTACGTTCGTTTCGTCGATGTAGTGGATGCCTAGGCGAATTCGAAGATTGGAAGATTGGAAGATTGGAAGATCGGATTCTCCGAAAAGTTCGATTGAATTGCCGTCGAGTGGATCGATGGATACGCTATTCGGACCGAGACCGTCACGATTGATTGCGTAGTTGCGCAGTTTCAGGCCGTAGAGATCGCCATTGTCTTTAACGATGAAGGCGCCGAGCGAGCGCATGAGACCATCGCCGTCCATTGCGTGGCCGATTGAACGCCCTTTTGATCGATATCCTTCGCGGTAAATCCCATGATTATAGGCGATATTGAATGCACGATTGCGTCGATGACCTGAATCGGGATCGGCGAGAAGATAGCCCGCTCGCGTATCCGCCCATTCGTAGTAGATTCTCCAGGACGCGTTCAAACTCTTTAATTCACCCCAGTGCTCGATTCCAAGCAGAAGCATGTTCGCGTCGGGCAAGAAGGTCTCTTCGTCTTCGCCTACAACTTGGCCATATTGGGCAAGATTCCAGCCTTTAAGCTTCAATCGGTAGTCAACTCCAGCTAGCTGATTTCCGGGCTCATTTTCGATAGTCACTCCGTTGACCCGATTGTCTTCGCCCGTGAAGAGTCGCCAAAATGTATTCAAATCTCCAGGTCGCCCATCGCCTGACCATTGGCCTGTCCGATTCAATCCGATGTCGAGCCAGTCCCAACCGAAGGGAGAAAAATCGATGCGCATGCCGAAGAGCAAGGCGTCCGATCCGAGTCGCTCGCCTTCATCATTATCTAGCTGCCCCATGAAGGTCGTAAAGGTCCAGGGGCCGAGCCATTTGAGGAATTTGCTATTGAAGGCGTCCGGAGAAATTCTAGTGAGGGACAAGGCTGGAATAGGACGCGAATTGTTGGAAAGAATGAGCGATCCATCCCAACCTGGTCCCCACCACCGCTCGACCTGATCGATCGCAGCCACCCAATTGCCTAAAGCGACGCTTAGGTAGGAGCCGTCCAAGCGAAATTCATCTCCGTCCGAAGGATCGTCGACGTAGGAAAGTTGAAGGTTTCCGGCAGTCCATTCACCAAGCCAAGAAGATGAGACTGAAGTTTGAAACGCTTCTCTTGGTTGGTAGCCAAATGAACGAAACGGCAATCGGTCGGTCCCGAATGCTACTTCGACAATTGTAGGTTGTACTCCTAGGTCGCTCTGGCTCTTATAAAGCGCGTTGAGTCGTCCGCTAGAATGCTTCAATCCCAAGTTTTCAATCTTCGATTCGCCGAAAGACGATCTCCCAAGTGGCCAAGGCCAGGTGAGCACCGCGCTTTGGATGGTGTCGCTATCACGAAGGATTAGCATGTCGTGTCGATCCACGATCGAGTTCGAATCGATACGCGGTGAAGCGGAAGTCACGGAGACCGCGAAAAGGGCCAGGGTTATGAGAGTTGGATTTTTCATAAAAAAGAGGGTCTTCAAACGAGGAAGTTGTCTTATTCTTCCCGTAGCTCAGTGCTTTAGCCTGAGCCCAACGAAATCAATAGATAGAAATTGTCCAACTGAATTAATCAGAGAAAACGTGATTGTGGCGGATAAATTCAAAACCTATTCGGCTGAAAGCCGACCTATGTTCGCGAATGCGAACCCTGACGAAATGATCTGACTGAGTTGATTTGTCAGGATGCTCTTCGAGCATACAGGGCCCGCTTCGCGAACTTAGGTTTTACGAAAGAGTTGTTCGCCGGATGGCTTAGTCGAATTGGATGTATCAAGTTAGATTCAAAAACTTATTCGGCGTGAGCCGACCTATGTTCGCTAGTGCGAACCCTGACGAATGATCTGGTAGAGTTGAATTGTCAGAGGATGCTCTTCGAGCATACAGGGTTCGCTTCGCGAACTTAGGTTTGGGATGCCAGGAGGAGCGATGGCTCATTCCGAGGTATATCCAGAGGTTAATTTAGGCCTGTTTCGATTTTTAAAACATTAGAAATTAAAAACCTATTCGGCTGAAAGCCGACCTATGTTCGCGGAACGCGAACCCTGACGAAATGATCTGGTAGAGTTGATTCAGGGTGCTCTTCGAGCATACAGGGCCCGCTTTGCG
>JBNMOQ010000434.1:0-3340 GCA_051275055.1 Candidatus Pelagisphaera sp. | reverse complement strand
AGGACAGGAACAATCCGCGTGTCATCGAAGACAGGGTACTAGCTCCTACTCTTTTACCGGATTGGGAATCCGTGTGCAGAGAATAACTGCGATCGCTGTGATGGCGGCTCCTGCTATGTAAAGGGCCGTAGATCCGAACCACCAGAATACGAAACAAGCGAGGATCGGGCCGATTGCTCGAGCGAGCGATCCGATTGAGCGAAAGGCTCCCAACGCTCGGCCTTGTTCGGATTCGGAAGCGAATAGCGAAACCATCGACGTAAGCGTCGGGCTGCAAAGACCCATTCCGAATGCCATGAATCCTAGACCAAGGTAAAGAATGGAAACAGATGGAGCGATCGCGAGAATTACGAGGCCGACTGAAACCAGCGCGAGGCCGGCCGTCGCGACGCGACGTTCTCCTAGCTTGGGAGCTAGGCGTCTTACTAATCCTCCTTGTACGAGAACTAGGATGAATCCGACGAATACCATCATCCAAGCGTTTTGCGTGGGCGTGAACCCGAATCGATTTGCTCCTAAAAAGGTGAGGGTGAATTCCATCCCTGCGAAGGCGAACATGAAGACGAAGTAGGTCAGGTTCGTTTTCGCGATTGCAGGAGAGAGCTTTTCCCGAAGGCGGGCAATTGGACTACGATGAGGGCCTTGTCCGCGTTTTTCTGCAGGCAAGGATTCCGCGAAGCGAGCCTTAACCCAGACGAAATTCAAGAGGGCGATCGCCGCTGAGATGAATGCGACAACCGAAAACGGATTGATCCCGTACGCTTCCCATTCTGGGTGAGACTCGAGGAGATTGTATCGGCTGCAAAAACCACCAAGCGCTGGGCCGATGATAAAGCCTAAGCCAAACGCGGCTCCGACCATTCCCATGCCCTTTGATCGGTTTTCTTTGGTCGTCACGTCGGCGACCGCTGCGGTGGCTACGGAAATATTGCCGCTCATGCAGCCTCCGATGAAGCGGGCGATGACGAGTAAAAGGAAAGAGCCGGCGAATCCCCAGATCACGTAGCTAACGAAAACTCCGAGCGTGGTGGTTATGAGGATGGGGCGGCGACCGAATTTGTCGGACAGGTTTCCCCAGATCGGGGCGAAGAAAAATTGGAGAATCGAGTAGAGCGAACCGAGAATGCCGCCGAAGAGTACGGGAGTGAACCGGTCGCCGGCTCCGGTCGCTTCTGAAAAAGCGTCTAGCGATTCGGTGAGGCTAAGCAGGATTCCGCTTTGGCCATAGTGTTCGAGAATCGCAGGGAAAAGCGGAAAAATGATGCTAAAACCCACCAAATCCATGAAAATCGTCAGGAATATGACGCCCAGGGAAAGCGATTTCGCAGAAGGTTTGGACTGTGAAGGTGCGTTGCTCAAGAGCGTGGATTTATCGACGGCTCATGGGTTGAGCGCAAGTGAATAGTCACGATTGGCGGCTTCGAATTCAAGAAACGATTATCCCTTTCGCTAATGCGAGCAGGTAGTTGAGCTCTTCATTGTCGAGACCCGCTCCAAAGGAAGTCTGCTTGGAATCGGATATGGCGATTATCTCCCGTTTCGATCCCGTAATAGTCGATGAGCCGTTACGTTTATTCTTCGAGATAAACAATTCCTCAAGCTCCTGAGCGGGAATATTGACTGTTTTCTTGAAGGGCCATCCTCGAATGACTTGAAGCGATTGATTGCTGACGATTACGGATTGCTTGGCGAAAAAGGCATTCCCGATGAGGGCAACTAGAATGAATGTAGGGATGCTTAGAAAAAAGAGGGCGAATATCGGAAAGAGAAAAGCGTCGGGGCTGTCGCTGTTCAAATTCGAGAACATGGGTATTGCGAATACGGTGATGAATACAGCTTCGAATACGCCGATGAAAATTATCGCCATGACAAATCCTATGTTGAAACCTACCGGCGGTACATCGACTTGCAGGGTTGTTCCGTCGTAGTGCACGTTGGATTTTAACTTCGCGGGCGGCTCCGGGATTTCGTTGGTCGTCGCTCCGGTTTTGAATTTTTCCTTTACGGATTGGTCGAGTGAATCCGCTTCTCGAATACGCGTTTTTCCGGAGATTTCGTCGTGTATTGGGAGTGACAGGAATTTTGAAAGAACTTCAGTTTCTTTGCGGGCTTCTAGCTCGTTTCGGGATTGCGAGATGTCGAACTTTTTTACGTCTGGTCCAAGGAGTCTGATAGGATAGACGGTATAAGTGGAGTTCTTGCTTCGCCGGATTTCCGACGTAACGCTTATCTTGTCGAAGGCTTTTATCTCGGCTTCTTGGTTCCTAGCTATGATTCCGAATGCTTTCCACTGTTTCCTGATCAATCCGGTATTTCGATCGATCGTAAGATTCATGCGTCCGAATAGAATCGCTCCGCCGATCAATGCGAAAAGTGAGCCGAATGGAATTCCGAAATAAAGCGAAATCGGGTCGCCTCCTCTGGTTTCCGGAGGAATGAATGTGATGACGATCACTCCGAGCCCGGCCAAGAAGAAAGGGAGGCCTATTAGGGATGCGCAGCCTCCTCCGGTTTGTTGGTCGATCACGTTGCCGTTTGGGTCGGGAAGAGTCATATTCGAGGTAACGCGCCCTCTCTTTTACGGATTGCGCGTTTTGGGTTTCGTTTTGCTGTTGGGTGCGAGAGCCAGTAAGAGTATGCGAGCATCCCTTGGTCTCAATCTAATTCGCGAACTTCAGCTTGCCGAGCTCTTCCACGGTCCATGGCATGGAGCGGTCTTTGTTGGCGTCTAGCGTTTCCCGTATCTCCTTAGCCGATACGATGTCGGCTTTGTTTCCCCACGCTGTTCGGATGTAGCTGAGGACTTGGGGAAGGCCTTCGCCTTGAAACTGAGGCATTGGTCCGTGACCTGGCATGACGCTATTCCAGGCTACTCCTTTGACGTCGATTGGTCCGCTAATGCCGTGTTGGACGATGAGGGATAGGCGTTCTTTCGATTTGGTAACCCAAGACGAACCGTTGAGCGGCGGCGCTAGACCAGCCATGCCATTTCCATCTTGTTGGTGGCAGGCAACGCAGGTTGCTGAGTAGATCGTTTCCCCAGTCTTGACGAAAGCGAGCTGCTTTCTGTTGAGGTTGTCGAGCGGGTTGTCGCTGACTTTGCCGGGCCACGAGAATGTTTTGGCGAGGCCTTTCGTGTCGATGCCTGCGTTTTTCGGAAGCGAGTCGATAAAGGCGTAAAAGGCTTCGGGACGTTTGCCGAGCTTGATTGGGCGGGCTTCGGGACGTCCGGCAGTTTGGGCGAGTCCTGCGATGAGGGCTCCGCGTTTCCAGTTTCTGGAATCGCTTTGTTGAAGGAGTGCCACTAATTGATTGAGGGAGTTGGTGTCGCGTTTCTCGA
>JBNMOQ010000433.1:0-3350 GCA_051275055.1 Candidatus Pelagisphaera sp. | reverse complement strand
CTTAGATCTTCGAGATCCAATAGACGAAGAGGATGATCGAGATGACGCATGCCCAGCCGATGGAGAATCCGACAATGGAACGTTTTGATGGGATTGGGATTTCAAGATCCGTATTCGAAAAGAAAACACGTCTCGGCTGAGGGCTTGATCCTTCTGGGAGCATACATGGCTCTGGAGTATTCGGTTCTTCTTTGACAACGGGTGTGCGCAGGAGCGCGTAATATCGGTCGACTTTTGCCGGATCGGATTGCCGCGTGATTAAGCTGACTATAATTCCCATGAACACTCCGGCTGATAGGTAGAGGATCATTTGCCAAGGAAGAGAAATGGAGGTTTGGCCTTCCGAATGGACGATCAATTGGAGGGTTTCTGCTCCGGGAATTTTCGATATCCAAGTAGCGAAAAATGCTTGCGACCCGATCCACCAAGCGAATAGGGCACTCAATGTGGAAGCCCAGGCCGCGGCTGGAGTGGCTCGTCGCCAGAAGAGTCCCATCCAGAAAGCGATTCCCATCATCGGCCCGATCTTCCACAAGATCTCGAGACCTTGGATAACATCGGATAGCCAATAGGCATAGAGAACTCCGAGGATTACGACGCTTATTGAAGCGATTCGAGCGACCCATAAGTAGTGGCGATCACTTCGGCTAGGGGCTGCCTGCTTGTAGACGTTGCGAGTGAAGAGGGCGGAGGCGGCGATCATGAAGGAATCGCAAGAGCTCATGACTGAGGCCAGTAAAGTAGCGATAAATAGTCCCAGAGCTCCGGGTAGTAACTTTGGAAGAAACTCGTTGGCGAGTAGTCCATAGAGGTGATCGGGGTCGACATCCTGTCCGGCGAAATAGGCAACTCCGGCAAGTCCAGTGAGGCACCATGCCACTGTGCATGCGCGTTTTGCCAGACTGCCTGCCATGAACCCGAACTGACCTTCGCGTTCCGTTTTGCCAGCGGCGCAGTTGGCGAGAATGTGGGGTTGCGTGACGATGCCGATGAGAGCGTTGATCGAGATGACGGCAATATAGAATACGCCGATACCGGCGGGAGCCGCTAGAGAGAACATGGTCGAATCGGCGATGGTCGTTCGCATGCCGTCAAGTCCGCCGACTGCGCTGAGAACCGAAGGTAATAGCAGGAAGGAGAAAACGATTGTGAGTATTCCTTGGACGAAATCGGTGAGAATCGCCGCTGCCAATCCGCCAGCGGTTCCGTAGGCGACAAAGAGAACGGTCATGGAAATGATGGCGAAATTCGGTGATATCGCTCCGCCGCTAGCCCCGGAGATAACCGCTCCCGAGCCTTTTAGCATCAGCCCGATCGTTGTAACCATAAAAGCGATACTGATGACCGCATAGAGGGCGGCGACGCTACGATTGTAGCGCAGTTCGAAAATGTCTGCGGTGGTAAGCGCTCGAAAGCGACGCATCATGGGAGCGATAAGCCAGTAGAAGGGGGTTCCGAAAAGGTAGAGCCATTGGTACCATATTCCGGAGAGGCCACTGGTGTAGGTTTTGGAAGCGACTCCAACGGCTTGGTCGGAGTGCGTACCGCTCCCGAAAGCGTGCATCATGAGCATCCATTTCCCGAAACGTCGGGGCATAATGAAATCGGCTACGTCCTTTATTTTTCGAACCGATAGAATTCCTAGAATCGTTACGCCGACAAGGTAGGCGAGGAGAACGAGGATATCGATGATGCTGAGGCCAAGCATTTTTTAAGGAGAGGGGAATGGGGTCGAGAAGCAATCTTAGAAAAAGCTCGTTCGAATGCCAAGAGAGGAAACTGCAAAAGAAACGCTAAGGCGGGTTCAATGTATGGTTACGGTAAAGCGTTTGGACAGTCTGCTCTGACGGGTCACCGTGCCTTGAATTGGCGAAAAATAGGCTCTATTATAAATGCGTTGGTTGAGCTGTATCAAGAACGCTTCGGAGAAGCTACGCGAATTGCTATACAAGGTATCGTCTTTTATGGAACTATTATCAAGAGCGGTCATCAACTAAACAAACGCGGCACTTCGCGAGCAAAGGCCCTACATTGCCAGTTGTTGTAGGCCGGAGCTTGCGGCGTGCAGCACAGGAAAAGTCAAAAATCGAAACATCATCTACGAATACGAAGCTACTGACGAAATTCTCGTATCGGAGGGCTCCGATTGCTCGCTGGAGTTGACGTACTTGTAGTCGGGAGTTTTTTTGGACTTAACTGTTCTGTCTATCACAGTTGCCAATTCAAATGAGGAGTTCCTGTATGCGATACAAAACGACTTGTGTTTCTCGCTGCTAAATTCGGCGTGCTCGGATGATAGGAAACAGCGCTTCTCGGCTGCTATTTGCGTTTTACGATTTTGCCAGCCGTTGCGTTCTCCCTCGGCGAGGGACCAAACTTTTAGATTGGCCAAGTGGGCGATTTCGGATTTGTGGACGAAAAATTCCCAGCCGGGCGTTTTGTCGAGAAACGAATCGCGCTTCAGGAAGTAGGAGGGTCCGTCTTTGAACCAGGTTAGGATTTCATCGCCTCGGCATTCTATGGTGGCCTGATACCAGGTATCGCGTTCGATATGGAAACGGTGGTCGGTTAAGGCGTGTCCATGGCCGAGCGCGAGGTCGATGCCGAGATCGCGTCGCCATTGGAACTTGGCGGTGTAGTGGCCGAGACTGAATCTGTGGCCAGCACTGAGAGAAGGGTCGCCGGGTTTGTCTTTCGCCGGACCGCCTTGGGTCGCTTTGAAGGAGAAGGTCATTATGTAATTGCTCGGCAGTGGGCCATCCGTGCTTTTGCCGTGCAAACGGATGAAGGCTCCATTGCCTTCGTCCTGCGCGTTTCCGACTAAGATCCCATTCTTTAACTGCCAATCGGTTTTTCGGAGCTTCCACTCGGGTCCTTGGCAGCGCGCGAATGCCTCTATGAAGCTATCGCTTGGGGTCTTGTTTGAATCTGGGTCTTTTCCCATCGTAGGTTCTCCGTTTCCAGCGTGTGAATCCTACCGGAATTTGTACGGTTTGCGACGGATAGAGTCAATGCTGTGGCACCGATGCTCAACTGCCTGGGCTCCTCTTTAGATTGTCGAGTTCGTTGTGTCCGTCTTCGTAAAAATGGATGAGTTTTAGTCGCCAGGTGGTGAATGGGGGCAGAGCGAGGAACAATGGAGAAGGATTTGGGTATTCCTTCCCATAAAAAATGGCGGACGCAAACGAATTGCTTCGCTTGCGCCCGCACTGAATTGGCTGATCACCAAAATTCTTAAAAAAATTAGACCCGCTAAGGTTAATACGATGGAACCATTAGGATAGTTTCCTCGAAATAATTAATTTTCGTTAATATTGGGTGATGGTGGCGCTTTCGCTAGGGGCGAGGGA
>JBNMOQ010000432.1:0-3395 GCA_051275055.1 Candidatus Pelagisphaera sp. | reverse complement strand
TAATAATCAACGGCACCGGTTCTCACCGGGGCAATACGTCGGATGAGCTAATCGGAATGGTGGGCCAGGAGGTCTACGACACCTACCGAATTATCAATCACGATGCGCATGACCCGTCGACGCTGGCCTATGCAGGGAAGTCGGATTTCGGATATGACGTTTATCTGAATCGGGAATTCATCGAGGCGGATAAGCGAATTTTGATGGGCTTTATCGAACCTCATTTTATGGCAGGATTCTCCGGGGGCTATAAGGCCGCATTTCCAGGAGTGGCCGATGTCGATTCGATCATGAAGTATCACAGCGCCATGGTTGTGGGCGATCCTTTGAGCTCTTGGGGGAATCTCAAAGACAACCCTACACAGGAACATGTGCGTGCAGGAGGCAGACTTGTAGGAGCGGATTTTCTGGTAAATGTAACCTTGAATCGTGACCGAGCGATCACGCGCTTTTTCTGTGGTGATGTGATCGAAGCTCACGAGCAGGGCTGTGCATACGTGAAAGAGAGCGCGATGGTAGGCTGCGAAAAAGCGTTTCCAATCGTCGTCACAAGCAACAATGGGTTTCCTCTGGACCAAAACCTTTACCAGACGGTTAAGGGCATGTCAGCCGCGGCGCAGATCGTTGAAGAGGGAGGCTTAATTCTCGTAGCCGCAGAATGCGCGGATGGGTTTCCGGAACACGGTAACTACCGAAAATTACTTTTTGATTATCCGGATCCAGATAGTTTGTTGGAAGCGATCCGGCACCCGGACTTTTCAGTTTTCGACCAATGGCAGGTTCAGTTGCAGGCACTCATATGTCAAAAGGCGCGAGTGGCCATCCAGTGCAGCTTGAATGGAGAGAGCTTAAGAAAGGCTCACTTGATTCCTGTGGATTCGATAGATGCCGCTTTGAAGGCAGAATTGCAGCGGATCGGTGCTGATGCCGCAGTTGCCGTGTTGCCGGAAGGCCCGGTGACGGTTCCGTATCTGAAAGACGATTGAATGTAGGAGCGGTCCACGCTTAGAGCATACGCGTTAACTTATCTGAAAATCGTATGAGAACCACGCCGCCTTGCGACGTAGCTACGCCGAGAATTCGGCGTGGGATCTGCAATGATTCCCTCAAATAGAGTTAACCTCGTAGTTTCAAAAATGAAGTGCCAAACAAGACTTATACATTGTTGGTTAACTATTTAGACGTGAAATTGACTCCATTCCTAAAGGTCACAATTTGTGAGCATTCGAAGGAGATCTTTTTGTCCGCGAAATACGCTAAATTTCGCTAAAAAAGCTACCGTTTGACCACTTCTTTCTTTAGCGTCATTTAGCGTATTTAGCGGACCTAATACATCTTTATGAAACGTTTGGGTTAAGTTGACGCCAACGGGGTAAACCCGCTCCTGAAATAAAACAAGCGTGCAACTCTCGGCTATTTTCGGAGTCTTTAAATTAATCATTTTCTGTTGGCTCAATTCGTTGAATTAAAAAGACTGTCGAAAAACCCGTTGTTTTCCGGAATCCTAAAACAGTAACCCTGTATCCCTATGAAATCTATTCGTCTGCTATTACTCTCGATCCTAGCGATCCTTTCAACGCTCGCCGTAAATGGCGCCGAAAACCGCGTTTTCGAAATGCGGACCTATTACGCCAACGAGGGAAAGCTCGACGAGTTGCTGACCCGATTCCGCGATCATACCGCAGCCCTGTTCGAAAAGCATGGCATGGAAAACGTTGGTTATTTCGTGCCCGCAGATAATACCGAAAACACCTTGGTTTATTTCCTTTCCTACCCAAGTCGGGATGCTCGTAAAACCTCTTGGAAGGGCTTTGGCTCCGATCCGGCTTGGAAAGCAGCCTTTGCCGCATCGAAAGTGAATGGAAAGCTTGTCGGCAAGGTCGAAAGCCAGTTTCTAACCTTCACAGACTATTCGCCGAAACTGAAAATCAAGAAAGCGCGTTCGCCTCGTTTCTTCGAATTGAGAACCTATACTGCTGCGGAAGGCATGATGGGGCATTTGGACAACCGTTTCGAAAACAACACGCTCCGAATTTTCAAAAAGCATGGGATGACCAATGTCGTCTACTGGCACCCGATGGCGGACCAGGAAGGACACGGCAATACGCTCACCTACTTGCTCGCATTCGACAGCAAAAAAGCTCAAGCGAAGGCGTGGGATGATTTTCGTGCGGACTCGGAATGGAAAGCTGTGGCGAAAGAATCGGTCGAAAAAGCCGGTGGCGGATTGCTCGTCAAAAAGGGAGTCAAATCGATCACGTTGAACCCGACTGACTTTTCTCCGATGCAATAGGGCGCATCTAGTCGGATTGTAGGACTCGCTCGCCGAGCGAGTCGCACTGCAAAATCAAATCTATCTAGTTTGACGTTGTACGAGTCGCGTACTTCTCAATTGTGGCTTCCTCCATGATCGAAAACACAATTCTCGTCACCTGTCCGAAAGCCTGTTCCTCATACCTGAGATCCGAGTTAGAGGAACTAGGCTATGAAGTGACTCGAGAAGCGCCGGCAGGGGTGTTTACGAAAGGTACGATGGAGGACTGTATGCGCCTCAATCTCCTTTTGCGGAACGGCCTGCGAGTATTGTGGGAAGTGGGCAACTTTCGAGCCTATGATGGTGAGCGACTTTATCAAAAGGCGGTTCACATGCCCTGGGAAACGTGGATTCCGGCTGATGGATATGTGTCCATTGGCTCATCGATTCGAAACGATACGATCAACAATACCAATTTCGCCAGTCTTCGTTTGAAAGATGCGATGGTGGATCGAATTCGCGAAAGGAAGGGGCAGCGTCCCGATACCGGCAACGACTCGAGCAAGGCAATGATCTTTCTGTACTGGCACGAGAAAGATGTGTGTATCTATTTGGATACGTCTGGCGTGCCGATTAGCAATCGAGGCTACCGAGTAAGTCCAGGTCAGGCTCCAATGCGCGAAAACCTAGCGGCTTCAGTGATTAGAGCTTCGCGATGGGATCGTAAATCGGCTTTCGTAAATCCTATGTGCGGTAGCGGAACGCTAGCAATCGAAGCGGCGCTATTGGCGACGAATCGTCCGGCTGGGATTTTGCGCGACAATTTTGCGTTTATGCATCTGGAAGGCTATCGCCATGAGGATTTTGCAAAAATCCGATCCGAAATCAAGGATCAGGGAACGGACAAATTAGATTTTCCAATCATCGCAACAGACCGAAATACCGGTGCGGTAGACGCAGCCTTGCGCAATGCGGAATTCGCAGGAGTAGAGCATTTGATCGAATTTGACGTCTGCGATTTCAAGGAAACGCGAATTCCGGAAGATCCTGGAGTGATGGTCTTCAATCCCGAGTACGGCGATAGAATGGGCGAGGAACAAGAACTCGTCTCCACGTATCAAGAAATTGGAGATCTGTTTAA
>JBNMOQ010000431.1:0-3428 GCA_051275055.1 Candidatus Pelagisphaera sp. | reverse complement strand
CCAGAAGGTTTCGGTCCCGTGGATTTGGGATGAAGCGAAAGCGGAATCCAAGTCGGTGGAGTTTCGCACCACGCTGATGTTGGATGAAGTTCTCGATGTGGCGATGGTTCGCTATGTGGGTATGTCCAAAGCTGAAGTTGAAATCAATGGAGAGGCTCTTGGCGAAGCGCGTTCGGAAAACAAAGGTATTGTTGCCGAGGTGACCAATCTTTTGAAGGTCGGGAAAAATGAGATTGTTGCGAAGGCGACTGGGAAGGCTGGGTTCGCTTTCATTCTCGAATACCGAATAGGAAACGAGACTTACGAATTTGTATCCGATTCTCAATGGCAAGTGAAGAGTCGGGGCGAATCGGATTGGGGAACTACCCAAATTATTCAGGGACCCGCGAAAAACAAGGATTGGATGACCAAAGTTCGCACACGCGAAGCTCACGATATCCTCGATCGAATTGAGGCATCCGAAAAGAATAGCGTAGCTTTCTTAGAAAGCATTCCTGCAGCAATGATCATGAGTGAAATGGATCCGCCCCGGCAGGCTACACTTTTGGTCGGAGGCGCTTATGACGCCCCTGATGATGCGGTTGAGCGGAATACGCCATCGTTTCTACCTGCGATGGATGCGAAGGATGAAATGTATTCGCGAATGGATTTGGCTGAATGGTTAGTCGCTCCCAATCATCCGCTTACTGCTCGCGTAACGACGAACCGATTTTGGCAGCAACTTTTTGGTGTGGGGATCGTCAAAACGTCGGAGGATTTCGGAGCGCAAGGCGAGTGGCCTAGCAATCCTCAGTTATTGGATGACCTCGCTCTAGGGTTTATGGATTCCGGCTGGGATGTTAAGAGACTGATTCGAAGTATCGTTACATCGAAGACGTACCGTCAAAGTTCGGATGCGCTTCGTGAAGAATTCGAAGAAGACCCGGAGAATCGGATGCTTGCTCGTGGGTCTCGCTATCGGATGGATGCAGAGATGATTCGCGATCAGGTGTTGGCGGTGAGCGGTCAGTTGAATACTGAGATGTATGGAAAGAGCGTCAAGCCGCCGCAACCGCCTGGGCTTTGGGAAATGGTGAGCATGGATGCGCCGTTCACATACGTCGCGGACGACGATGATAATATTTTCAGACGCAGCCTTTATACGTATTGGCGTCGTGGTATGCCACCGCCGCAAATGACGATTATGAATGCGCCGTCGCGCGAGTTTTGCGTGGCGCGTCGCGAACGAACGAATACACCCTTACAAGCGCTGCTCTTGATGAATGAGGAAGAGTATTTCAAGGCTGCGAAAACGATGGCTAAGGCGATTTTGGAAGAGACTCAGGACGCGGCAGTTGGTTTAGATTTGGCCTACGAAAAGATTACCTCCCATAAACCAGAACCAAAGCGCCTTGATCTGATGAAATCCGCATTGAACGAATTTAGTGAGTTGTATTCAAACGACCAAGACTTGACTGAGTCGCTAACTCCTGAGCTTGGAGCTGAACGATTCGATAAACGTGTCGAGGTTGCAGCCTGGACCATGATGACGCATAGCCTTTTAAATCTGGAACTCGCGAAAGTAAGAAGATGAGCATGAAACAGTTTCAACCATTCTGCGACGCTCTCAATCGCCGCCAATTTATCAAGCAAGCATCAATCGGTTTGGGTACGGCGGCATTGACCGGATCGATGAATCCGCTGATCGCATCGGCCCAGCCAGGCTTGCATTTTCCGGCCAAAGCGAAGCGGGTTATTTTCTTGTTCATGGCGGGTGCTCCGAGCCAGTTGGACTTGTTCGACTACAAGCCTGGGTTGGAGAAACTACATGGTCAGGCATTGCCGAAATCGATTAGCCAAGGGCAGCGCGTAACCACAATGACGCGCGGGAAAAAGCAGGAAATTTGCGCCTCGATTTTTAAATTCGCTCCACAAGGACAAAGCGGTTTGGTGATGAGCGAATTACTGCCTAACCTGTCGAAGCATGCGGATGATATCTGTATGATTAAGTCGACGCATACGGAAGCGATAAATCACGATCCTGCGAAGACGTTCTTTTGCACGGGATCGGAAATGCCGGGCAAGGCGAGTATGGGTTCTTGGCTCAGTTATGGTCTGGGATCGATGAATAAGGATCTTCCGGACTTCGTAGTTCTCAGTTCGGCTTTTTGGTCGGGCAAGGTGAATGTTCAGGCTTTGTATAGTCGACTTTGGGGGACGGGATATTTGCCGGGCAGGCATCAGGGTATCGCTTTCCAATCGGTGGGTGATCCGGTGCTTTTTCTTTCGAATCCGAAAGGGGTAGATCGGAAGGCTCGTCACAAAATGTTGGACTTCGTGGCGAAGGTGAATGCCGAGCAGGAAACCATTACGGGCGATCCAGAAATAAGCACTTCGATCGCTCAGCAAGAGATGGCGTTTCGGATGCAAACTTCCGTTCCGGAGCTCACGGATTTGAAGCAAGAAAGTCAGGCCACGCTCGATATGTACGGCCCTGATGTCGGCAAGACGGGGTCCTTTGCTCGCAATTGTTTGCTTGCTCGTCGCATGGCTGAACGGGATGTGCGATTTATTCAATTGTTCCACCGAGGCTGGGATCACCATACGCGTTTGCCGGCGAATTTGAGAGGACAGGCGAACGATGTGGATCAGCCGATTTCTGGACTGCTAACGGATTTGAAACAACGGGGATTACTTGATGATACTTTGGTTGTTTTCGCAGGTGAATTTGGCCGAACGACCTACGCTCAGAATATGGACTTAGGCGATCGCGAAAATTACGGCCGGGATCATCATCCGCGGTGTTTTACGACCTGGATGGCTGGCGGCGGGATCAAGGGAGGAATGAGCTACGGCCAGACTGATGATTTTTGTTATAACGTCGTTCAGGATCCGGTTCACGTTCGTGACTTGCACGCGACCATGTTTCACCAATTAGGAATTGATCACAACAAACTCATATTCCCTTACCAAGGTTTAGATCAGCGACTTACGGGTGTAGAGAAGGCGACTGTAATACGGGATATTCTGGCGTAGTGGGTACCGGATAGGCGTCTAGAAGCAAAGCTTGTGAACTCGCTTCGTCGAACCGCTTCGGCGATTCAAATCCGCTGTTGGATGCGTTTATGTTTCGATGTCGATTTCGAGTGGCTTGCCCGGGCGTAGCTCACTGGTTGGGGTAATAGTCCGGCTACGTTTCTCTACGCCGTGACAGGCCTCGCTACGACTTCGTCTCCGCGAAGCCTGGTGGGGAATGGCGGATTCGAACCGCCGACCTCTTGCATGTCAAGCAAGCGCTCTAACCAACTGAGCTAATCCCCCAAGGGCCGCTTTTAGACGCCTTTGGAGCGTTCTTTTAGCGAGAGCGGAGAAGCTGCGGAAGACATATATGCGATGCAAGCGCAATTTTCGTTTTCTTTGGGAGAGAAACTTGCCTTAACTGTGGGCGA
>JBNMOQ010000430.1:0-3434 GCA_051275055.1 Candidatus Pelagisphaera sp. | reverse complement strand
GCCAATCGTGTGTGCGAATGGACTCTCCGCCGTTGCGGCTGATCGTGAAGGCGAGGTCTTTCTTCCATGCTTTGGTTTCAGGGTCGTTGAGTAGCGGGACCAGGCTCTCGCCTTGGAGGACATCGGGTGCTTTTAGTCCGGCCAGTTGGGCAACGCTGGGGTAGAGATCGACGAGCTCGGTTATTTGTTGGGTGGCTTCCCCGTGCTGGTTTTTCAACCACGGAACGCTGATGATGAACGGGACGCGGGTCGCTTCTTCGAAGAGGTGTTGTTTTTGGTATTTGTGGTGCTCGCCAAGCATGTAGCCGTGATCGCTGGTGAATACGACGATTGTGTTTTCTCTTAGACCCAGTTCATCTAGGCAGTCTAGTAAGCGACCGACTTGCGCGTCCATGTAGGAAACGCTGGCGTAGTAGGCTTCGAGCAAACCTTTGTGCAGCTCGGGAGTGATGCCGTAGGTTGTTTCGTTGTTTTTATAGCCGCGTATGATCTCAGGTACGTCTTCTAGATCGTTGGCAGGCACAATTGGAGCGATCATTGCGTCTCGGTCATAGCGATCGAAATACTTGGTAGGCGCGACGAGTGGAACGTGCGGCCGTACAAAACCGCAGGCCAGGAAGAAGGGGTTGTCTTTATTGCGTTTGAGAAATTCGATGGCGTGGCTGGCGGCCATGCCGTCGGTATGTTCGAGGTCTCCGCCGGTGGCTTCTACGCCAAGAAAGTTCTGAGATGTGTCATTCTTGGGGGACCAATTGGTCTTTTTGCCAGGAACGTTGTGTTCACCCGCTTTGATGTTCACTGTTTCGTGCCAAGAATGAGGATCGTCACTTTCGGCAGTGCCGTCGATGATTTCATCGGGAATTCTCATGTGGTAGATTTTGCTGACTCGTCCGACCTGATAGCCATTTTGGCGGAAGATCTGGGACATGGTGACGACATCCGGCATACTTCCTCGAAGCGTTCCGACGTTGCCCATCGTTCCGTTTGTGTAGGGATAAAGTCCTGACATGATCGAGGCTCGAGAAGCGCCGCACACAGGGTATTGGCAATGCATGTTTTCAAATCGAACTCCAGCGTCGGCGAGTTTGTCTAGCTCGGGGGTCTTGCACTGGGGATGCCCAAAGCCGCTTAAAGCTGTATTGAGATCGTCTGACATGATGAACAGAACGTTTGGCTTCTTGTCTTCTGCTAAGCCAGTCAGAGCTATTGCTAGGGTAAGGTAGGCTAAGATAAGTTTCTGGCTATTCATGTGTTTCTTTTTCAGTTGGGGGCTCTATTAGAAATTGGCTTGTGGGTAAATTAATTGGATGGCTGATTTTGTTGGGTACTTGTCGGAAATATAAAATATGCCGTGGCGAAGCCAACAGCGCTTCCCAGGTTTAGGAATGTCGGTATTCCTTGGAAGTGGATTCCTATTCCCGTTCCGAATATGACTCCCATTACGAGTCCTATAACCGAAAAACGGATACGCGAATTTCGTATCGTTTCCTTGGTTTCGTATACTTTCTCTAGTACTAGGAAGAAGATGATGGAGGGAACAGTAGTGGTTATGATCGCTGTATACCCGTAGGCGAAAAGAGAGGAGAAAACAACTGAGATCGATAAGGTTCCTGAAAACAGCAGAGACAATACGATCACGAGGGTTCCCAATACTGGTGGAATAAAGAGCGCTCCGAGGAATCGAAGTATGGGGTAGGACCATTCTGTTTCGCGGCTTGTCATTGGTAGGATTCAATACCTAGGTTGTTGATTGCGTTGAGTCTATCGAAAACGGTAGTATTAGAAAATACGAGGATTTCGCCGCTTGCCTACGGTTTTATCTGCCCGTAGTTTGGCGTTTTGAATGCCATTCGAATGGTAGCCCCTCTATTATTATGAATCCCCGAAAATGTGCTAACGCTTTGTTCTTCTTTGTGACGATAATTTCTTTGCTCGGAGTGTCTGGTATCAATGCCCAGTCGAGCAAGACGAAGCGTCCGTTGATGGCTTACGTAGGGACCTATACGTCACCGCTTCAAAATATGCGTGACACTCAGGTTGACCTGCCGCCGGGAAATGGGAGAGGAATCCACTTGTTCGAAGTAGATCGCACGACGGGTGCCATGACGCCAAGCGGTTTGCATGAGATGGGGACGAGCCCAAGTGCATTGGCTTTTAATGCCAAGCGAACACGTCTGTATTCGGCGAACGAAACCGAACGATCAGGCGATAACGAAGCTGGATCAGTAAGCGCCTTTGCAGTTGATCCGGTTGATGGACAATTGAAGCTGTTGAACACAGTCAGCTCTGGCGGAAAGGGCCCGGCGCATCTGAGCGTTCATCCTTCGGGGCAGTTTGTGTTGGTGGCGAATTACTTTGGCGGATCGGTAGCGGTTTTGCCGATCTTGGAGGATGGGAGTTTGGGACCGGCGACGGATATCGAAAAGGATTCCGGAGAAGTAGGCCCGACTCAGGCGACGAATGCTCCTCCTGGTAGTTTTGCTTTCAGTGGTCATGATCAGGTTCACGCTCATATGATCGAATCGGATCCTTCGGGCCGTTTTGTTTTACATGTAGATTTGGGTTTGGATAAAATCTACGTTTGGAAATTCGATGATCGGAAGGGGCAGCTGACTCCGAATAATCCGGCGGCGGTTTCATTGCCACCGGGAGACGGTCCGCGGCATTTCCATTTTCACCCGAACGGTCGATGGCTCTATTCCTTGCAGGAGGAGGGTTCGACCATCGTTCTGTTCGATTATGACTCTCGAAAAGGGAGACTGAGCGAGAGGCAGACGATTTCTAGTCTGCCTCTTGGTTACAAGGGGAGCAATTTCTGCTCGGGAATTTCAGTTTCAGAGGATGGTCGTTTCGTCTATGTTGGAAATCGACTTCACGATAGTATCGGGATCTTTTCAGTCGGACAATCCGGCGAGTTGTCTTGGGTTGGCGACGAATGGACGCGTGGTAACTATCCGCGTAGTTTCAATTTCGACCCAACGGGCGAGTTTTTTTATTCCTGTAATCAGCGGGCCGATAATATAGCGATTTTTCGAGTGAATCGAGAGTCGGGAGCGTTGAACTTTACCGGGCAGTATGCCGCGGTCGGAAATCCTTCGATCATCGTATTTCATGATCTCGCGGATTAGGATAGATGTATTCGAATTATAGGCACTGATTTAAATCGACTTTTTGAAGGGCTATCACCCGTTTGTATCTAAGAGCCTGTTTAATAAGTCGAAAATGCCCTGTCTCTAATCTGTAGGGCTTCCTTTTGTAGGTCGCCGCGCTGAGGCGACATTCTGGTTTTGACGGGTCAGCGCCCCGTCCTACAATTGATCTGCTCGAACAAAACGGACTTATTTAACAGTCTCTAAGAGCCTGTTGAATAAGCGCGTTTGATAATAGTTTTTAGAGTAGGGGCGTGGGGGGGGGGGGACCCCCGGGTTTCTGGG
>JBNMOQ010000429.1:0-3437 GCA_051275055.1 Candidatus Pelagisphaera sp. | reverse complement strand
CTCGACGCGGTCGAAGAACTGGGACTCAGCGAACGTACGATTATCGTCTTTTGGAGCGACCACGGCTACCACCTCGGCGAGCATCAAGGCATCTGGCAAAAACGCTGCCTGTTCGAAGAATCCGCTTCAGCTCCGATGATCATCTACGCCCCCGGTCGCAAAGGAAACACGCGGGCTAGCCAGCAAATCGTCGAATTCGTCGATATCTATCCAACCGTCGCGACATTATGCGGCCTGACTCCTCCAAGTTCAATCGAAGGCAAAAGCATCGTGCCTTTATTAGATAGACCCGAACGCAAATGGAAAGGCCGCGCCTATACCCAAGCTCTCCGACCCGGCGATGGCTTACCAGTCATGGGAGCCACCGTTAGAACGGACCGTTGGCGCTACACGGAATGGAATCAAGGCGAACAAGGAACCGAACTCTACGATCACCAAAACGATCCACACGAATTCGAAAACCTTGCTAGCGACCCTCGCCACTCATCCGTCATATCGGATCTACGAGCCAGTCTTCGAGCCACCGTTTCTGGCACCGTCCCATCAAGTCCCTTCGACCCAGCGAAATTGTAGCCGAGCCAAGCGGTTTTCGACCTCGAAAAACGCTTGATAGATTACTCATAGCGGGTACTTCTCTGTTTCTATAGCGGTTAGATTAACGCAAATGAAAATCCTATGAGTAAAGTGCTAATAATCGGAGCGGGTGGCGTCGGAAGCGTCGTGACTCACAAATGTGCCCAAATCCCGGAAGTATTTTCCGAAATCTGCCTAGCCAGTCGGACCAAGTCAAAGTGCGACGCGATCGCCTCCCAACTGGATCGGAAGATTTCTACCGCCAAATTAGACGCGGATAACGTCCCCGAAACAGTCGCCCTCCTAAAGGACTTTCAGCCGGACCTCGTCATCAATGTCGCGTTGCCCTACCAGGACTTAACAATCATGGACGCCTGCCTCGAAGCAGGTGTCAATTACTTGGATACGGCCAATTACGAACCGAGGGACGAAGCGAAATTCGAATACCATTGGCAGTGGGCTTATCAAGAGCGATTCAAAGAGGCCGGTTTGATGGCTCTCCTGGGCTGCGGCTTCGACCCAGGCGTAACCAACATTTTCACTGCACACGCCAAGAAGCACCACTTCGATCGTATCGACACGCTCGATATAATCGATTGCAATGCCGGGGATCACGGCAAGCACTTCGCAACGAATTTCAATCCAGAGATAAACATCCGCGAAGTCACCGCCAATGGTCGCTTCTACGAAAAGGGTGAATGGAAGGAAACCGAACCGCTCTCCGTACATCGCAGTTTCGACTTCCCCGAAGGCATCGGTCCCAAAGACATGTACCTCATGTACCACGAGGAAATGGAATCGCTGGCCAAGCATCTTCCAGAAATCCAACGCATGCGCTTTTGGATGACCTTCTCACAACAGTACCTGACCCATCTGCGAGTTCTGGAAAACATCGGCATGACGCGCATCGATCCTATCATCTACCAGGGACAGGAAATCGTACCGCTCCAATTTCTCAAAGCCGTCCTGCCCGATCCAGGCTCTCTCGGCGAGTCGACCAAAGGTCGCACTTGCATCGGCTGCGTTCTCGACGGCGAAAAAGATGGCCAACGAAAGCACTACTACATCTACAACATCTGCGATCACGAGCAGTGCTTCGCCGAAGTTAATTCCCAAGCGGTCTCTTACACGACCGGCGTCCCTGCTATGATCGGAGCCATGATGATGTTAACCGACAAGTGGACAGGCCAAGGTGTCTTCAACGTCGAGCAATTCGATCCCGATCCTTTCATGAACGAACTCAACCGTCACGGTCTCCCCTGGAAGGAAGTCATCCTCGACGGGAAGCCAGATGTCCTAAACGACTAAATGGACCACATCGTTCACTACGACCCCCTATTGCCGGAAGAGATTCCTTCCCCGTGCTACGTAGTGGATCTTCAACGACTCAAGGCCAATTTGGCCATACTGGAAGATATTCAAAAATCCTCCGGCTGCAAAATCCTCTGCGCATTGAAAGGATTCGCGATGCATCGCGTTTTTCCTCTTCTCTCCCGCAGCCTAGCTGGCGTCTGTGCCAGCGGACCTCACGAAGCCCAGCTCGGGGCCGAGGAATTTGGCAAGGAAGTCCACGTATTCGCTCCTGCTTTCACCAAGGCGGACATGCAGGAGCTGCTTCCCATCGCTCATCATATTTCCTTCAATTCATTCAACCAATGGAACGCCCACCGGGAAACGATCGCCGCTTCAGGCCAATCGATATCCTGCGGCCTGCGCGTGAATCCTGGATACTCGGAAGTCGAAGTTGAGATATACGATCCTTGCGCCAAAGGCTCCCGTTTGGGGATTCCTCAAGAGGAGTTCGAAGGTCAGTCCCTCGATGGGATCGAAGGCCTCCACTTCCACGCGCTTTGCGAACAAGATTCCGGAACGCTCGAACGCGTCCTCAATTCATTCGAAGAACGTTTCGGCCAATGGCTGCCGCAAATGAAATGGGTCAACTTCGGCGGCGGCCATCACATAACCAGCCCCACCTACGATCGCGATCGCCTCGTCCGCGTCATCCACGAATTCAAAGAGCGGTATCCAAACCTAGAGGTCTACCTCGAACCTGGCGAAGCCATCGCGATCAACACAGGCGTCCTTGTCGCAACCGTCCTGGATGTTATCCGCAACGAAATCGACATTGCGATTCTCAACGTCTCGGCAACTTGCCACATGCCCGATATCTTGGAGATGCCCTATCGCCCGGAAATCGTAAATGCAGGTCTCCCCGACGAACGCCCACATACCTATCGCCTCGGAGGACTCTCTTGCCTGGCGGGGGATGTTATCGGTGACTACTCCTTCGAAGTTCCTCTAAAACCCGGCGACCGTATTCAATTTTTAGACATGGCTCACTATACGATGGTCAAGACAACTACTTTCAACGGAATCAAACATCCCTCGATCGCCACTTGGGACCCTGAAACAATCAGCTTCGAAATTGTCCGAGAATTCGGATACGAAGACTATAAAAACCGACTTTCATAAGAGACAGGCAGGACAGCGACGTCCCAATAACTAAAACCAACCATGAGTGATACTTCCAACTACGCCAATCCTCCGGCATTTCACTCTGACGATCTACCACCCAGTCCGCCGAGCGAAGCGACTTTTCACATAATTCCCGTCCCGTGGGAAACCAGCGTCTCATACGGAGGAGGCACCGCCAATGGACCCAACGCGATCCTCCATGCTTCCACCCAACTCGAGGCCTACATCGATGGCGGCATCCCCGGAAAAGCTGGACTCCATACAACGCCCTCAGTTGACTGCGAAGGCGAGGCACCAGAAATTCTAACTCGTATTCGAGCAGCGACGACAAATGTTCTCAAGCTCGGAAAGACTCCTATCCTTCTAGGTGGAGAACATGCGATGACCCT
>JBNMOQ010000428.1:0-3444 GCA_051275055.1 Candidatus Pelagisphaera sp. | reverse complement strand
GATACTGTTTCTGTAATCATACTGTTCTAAATTTTCCTCCAAGCAACTACGCCATTGGCTTCGTGAAAGCGACTTCCGAATGGAATCCGGAACGCAGAAATAATTTCAATCTGACCCTCCCTCTCCAACTCCTTTAAGGCACTCAAATAACCCGATAGGTAACCCCGATGGCGGTGGTAGTCCTTGGCTAGACGATCTACAGGATTATCAAGATCGTAATTCTCCTCGATAGGCTCCACCTGAACGACTATCGACGGCGCCTTTTCCAAGAGAAAATCCAGCATAGCTCCAAATCGATCACCCAATTGTTCAAAAGCATGGTAAGTCAAAACGCCTGTCTTGCTCCCCAGCGATACGCCGTAGTCAGGGTGCTCCATATCGAAAACACTTCCGCTGATAGGCCGCTCCAAAGACCTTCCCATTTCGTCGATTAGCCGAGCGCTCGACTCCACCCAATCAAAACCGCGAAGTCGCTTTTCTGGAAATAAATTCGCCAGATCGTAAATATTTTGACCACTACCGCAGCCAACTTCGACCACTTCTTCGCACTCCGCAAAAAACTTGGAAAACATAGGCTTTCGAGCGGCCGCCAATATCTCGTATTCAGAAAACGGGTTCTCAAACCAAGCAAGCTTTCCGTCAACTCTATACCAATGATTTTCCCTGAAATAGCGGGGTTTCACCGACTCAGACATTCCTTCGCCACCTGTCAGTGCATCAAGATTTTCCTGCCAGCCCTTTAGCCAAGCATCGCGACGCTTAGGCCCCGCTTGAACGATCGAATCATTTTCAATAAATCCCAGAACCTCCGTCTCCAAAGCCTCAACTTCCGCATCAGTTGCGATCCGGTACTCCAGCGAGATCTTGCCTAACTCCTCAGTCGGAACCTGCGATTCATCTAACTCCAGAGCCTTCAGCCATCGCGCAATTGTCGATTCATCCAAAATCATGTGGAAGTAAAACTAAAAGGGTCCTCTGAACTTTTTGTAAACGTCGGCCATAGATTTCTCGCTAGGCAACTCGATGCCATGGGCTTCATTGCCTGTAACCATCGATGCAATCGTATCGCAAAGATCTCCCAAATTCGGATAATACAGATCTTCCAGCGATTTAGCTGTGGGACAAGGGCTCGGCTGCATCCCAATCGTCTTAACTGGAGCAACCAATGACAAACCGGCCTCTAGTATAATCCGACAAACTTCCGAGCATACGCCATACGGCTTCCAGCTCGTATCCGCGACCAATAGTCTTTTCGTTTTGGATACACTGTTACGAACAACTTCCCAATCGGGATGAGAGGTGCAATTGAGGTCGACGATTTCACATTCAATGCCCGCTGCTTCCTTAAGATGAGCGGCCGCCCGTTCAGCTTCTAGAACCATAATTGAGGTAGCCACGACAGTGATATCAGAGCCCTTTCGAACAACATGAGACCCGAGTTTATCAATTGGCTTCGCCAACTCGGCTGTATCTTCTTCGAACGCCAATTCGTACATCAACCGATGTTCAATCGCAATTACCGGCCCCTTCACATGCTCCGCAGCATATCGATAATCCTGTATGATCCGCGAAGGGCGATACGGCATTATCACCGTCAATCCTGGAATATGCGAAAACAGAGATTGTAGGCTTTGCGAATGCTGAGCTCCCTGTCCCCAACTTCTTCCGACAACCAATCGAATAAGCATGGGTACTTCGAACAGCCCCCCAAACATGTACTTATATTTGGCTGCAAGATTGATTATCTGGTTCATCGCCAGCAAAGCGAAATCAGCCCGAATATGAGTCTGGATCGGATACAGTCCCGCAAGCGCCGCACCTATTCCAATGCCTGTCATACCTTCTTCTGCCAACGGCGTATCAAAACAACGATCGGGTCCGTAAGTTTTATGGAAGTCAGTAGTCGTCCCGAAAATCCCCTTATGGTCATCCACTCCTTGCCCCATTACGATAGCATTGGAATTGCTTTGCATTATCCCGTCCATCGCGTCGAACAAGGCCTCTCTGTAAGTAATTGTCTTCGTACTCATTTCTAGTCTCTAGTTAAAGCACATCTGTTAGCAACTCGTCGACACCCGGCCAATCGCTCGATTCAGCAAACTCAACAGCAGCATCGATCAAGGATGCGATCTCTGCATCATATTTTTCGATACGTTCTTCATCATTGCATAGAGAATCTTTTTTCTGCCAAACCAGACAATCCTCATGCTGGCGATAGCCAGCGTCAAAGTCCAAGCCTGGCCCAACGTGTTCGTAATATCGAAACGTTTTCGCTTCGATCAAACGCGGCGATCTTTGCGAGCGAACCGCATCGACTTCAATTTTGAAGGCATCATTCACCACCTCCAAACTGTAGCCATCCTCCAAGACCGAAACCGGCAATCCGTAAGCCTTCGCATGTTCGGAAATCTTGTAAGCCTGCCGAGCCTCTGGATACGAGTGAACCGCTAGATTGTTATTCTCGCAGACGAACAAAACCGGCAAACCATGGAGAACTGCGAAGTTCATCGATTCATGATAGACGCCTTCATCCGTAGCCCCATCTCCGAAAACCGCAACGGTCACACTATCCTCGCCTTTAATTTTCCGAGCGAGCGCCGTTCCAACAGCATGCGGAATCGAGCTGCTAACCACAGCGGACGAACCCATAAAACCAACCTCCGGAGCCGCTAGATGCATCGACCCAGCCTTACCCTTACAGCCTCCGGTAACCTTGCCATACAACTCCGCCATCATCTTTTTCAAATCACCGCCTTTGGCGATGTAGAAGGCGTGACTGCGATAAGTCCCGTAGAGCCAATCATCGTTTCCCAGATGCTCGCACAATCCGACTGCGATCGGTTCCTGCCCGATCGAAAGATGGACCGGGCTTTGTATCCGATCGCTTGGGTATAGATCGATTATTCGCTCTTCGAATCGCCTAATCAAAAGCGATTTGAAAAAGAGTCGTTCATAAAGAGATTCTGGAAGATTCATAAAAATTCTAACGCGACCAAGTGTTTCGATTTTCAGTCCACCACGCGACCAATTGCTCAATTCCTTTCTCGGCGCTAACCGGCGGTTGCCAATCGATAAAGTCATTCAATCGGCTGGTGCCTAAACATCGACTAGCGGGAGCACCGTAATCCGATTTCGTATAAAGTATCCCTTGAGAAGGAGAAAAACCAGCGTACTTCAGAGCCCATTCAGCGACATCTCCAACTCGAGTCGCGTATCCCGACCCCATATTGAAAGTCTGAATACCTAGTTCATTTTTACCTAAAAGTTTCATTAGAGCGTCAACCAGATCCTCTACGAATAGGACGTCGCGGGTAACGCTTGGCGAGCCATGGACCTCGAACGGATCATTTTTAGCAACCGCTTTACGAATAAGCGCAGGGATGAAATTCGAGCTTTTCGGATCGAATCGACCAAACGGACCAAATACGTTCGCAGTTCTCAAAA
>JBNMOQ010000427.1:0-3468 GCA_051275055.1 Candidatus Pelagisphaera sp. | reverse complement strand
CCGAGACAAGGAGGCTGAGGGGGGAGTGGGTTGTTGGGCTGGGGAGCAGGCGGTTGCTAGAAGAAGGGAAAGAGCGATGGAGTACCGAGCGAAGCGACACTTGAGGAGTTTAACGACGAGACAAAGGAGAGATTGGGGGAGGGAGCGCATCTTTTAAAAGCTGAAGGTTTAAGGCTGAATGCTGAAGCTTGGGCAGATGGGTTCGAGGCGTAACGTCTCTCCGGCGGGGCTTTGCTGCGGCCTCCGACTACGCTCTTCGAGCTACGTCGGACGCAGTCGGCCTGTTCTGGATTATAGGTCGAGTTCTTTTAGGGGGCTGAGGGCGATGTCGATTTCGCCCATTAGGTCTTCGTCGAGGTTGTCCAAGAAATTCAATGACGCTAGGTTGTTCTCGAGTTGTTCGAGTTTCGAGGCACCTAGGATGACGCTGCTGACGTTGGGATTTTTGAGACACCAGGCGATGCCGAGCTGCGGAAGGTTGGCGCCGATCTTTTGGGCGATGCTTTCGAGCGTTTCGAGGACGGGTACAATTCCGTTTTCGGAATAGCGGTCCCATCGTTCGCGCAGGAAGGCCATGTTTTCGATCGATAGGCGACTATCGTCGGGGATGCCGTTGAGGTATTTGCCGGTTAGGATGCCTGCGGCTAGGGGGGAGAAAGTGGTGGTTCCGAGACCGATGGATTCGTAGAGACGAGCGTATTCGTTTTCGACGCGTTCTCTGTGCAGCATATTATAGTGAGGCTGCTCCATCGTCGGGGGTGTCAGGTTGTACTGCCGAGCGATGCTGTAGGCTTCCATGATCTCCTGGGCGCTCCATTCGGAGGTTCCCCAATAGAGGACCTTGCCTTGTTGGATAAGCGTATCCATGGCCCGGACGGTTTCTTCGATCGGAGTTTCCGGGTCGGGTCGGTGGCAGTAGTAGAGATCAAGGTAGTCGACTCGGAGGCGTTTGAGCGCTGCGTGGCAGGCTTCGGTGACGTGCTTTCTGCTGAGCCCGGTTTGGTTTGGTAGTTCGCCGCCCCAGAAGACTTTGCTGGATACGAGGTAGGTGTCGCGAGACCAGCCGAATTTCGAGAGGATGGCTCCCATGACTTCTTCGGACTGTCCGTTGGCGTAGACTTCGGCGTTGTCGAAGAAATTGATGCCCGCGTCGTAGGCTGTCTTGAGGCAAGACTCGGCGACGGAGTTGTCGATCTGTTGGCCGAAGGTCACCCAGGAGCCAAAAGATAAGGCGCTTACTTTAAGCCCGGATTTGCCAAGTCGTCTGTAGAGCATTTTTGAATTATGAAGGATGAGTTATGAAGTATGAATTGTTATGCGAATACTTCATTCTTCATAACTCATACTTCATCCTTATCTCAAGGGTAGCGTTTGGCGTCGATTTTTTCGATGCGGGTGATGTGGCGTCCTCCTTCGAATTCGGTGGCGAGCCAGGTGTCGACGATGTCGAGGGCGTCTTGTTGGGTGACGGTGCGTTCGCCGA
Source organism: Candidatus Pelagisphaera sp. (assembly GCA_051275055.1). Taxonomy (GTDB): domain Bacteria; phylum Verrucomicrobiota; class Verrucomicrobiia; order Opitutales; family Opitutaceae; genus Pelagisphaera. The sequence continues at coordinate 1,985 of JBNMOQ010000427.1, read as the reverse complement.
GGGCGAGTACGTTGCCGTTATTGTGGGAGCGATTCCAGATGGCGAGTTGTTCGTTCCAGCAGACGCCGCAACGTACGCCGGGGACGCGGTTGGCGGTGATTGCTTCGCCGTTGCCGGAACCTCCTAGGACGATACCGCGATCGAATTCGCCAGCGGCAACTGCTTCGGCGACGGGTCGAATGAAATCGGGATAGTCGCAGGATTCGGGCGAATGGGTGCCATAGTCTTTCACGGTGTATCCGCGGTCGCTCAAATGGGCGATGATGGCTTTCTTGTAATTGTATCCAGCGTGGTCGGAGCCGATCGCAACGGTCAGTTTGCTCATTTGTTTGGTTTACGTGGCAGAGCGGATTGGTTCAACGCATTTTTTGAAATGAGTTGGAGAGGGATGGAGTTGGGGGAAGAGGGTTTGCTCAGGAAGAGGCCTAGAGCATTCTGCAATGGCTGGACGCAACTAAAGGATTTAACCGCCCACCCGCAAAGCGGGTTCAATGTCGCAAAGTTCGCGAAGCGACAAACAGTTCTGTTAGAACTCGGTAAACGAATTAACCTCACAGTCTCATGAAACCTACCACGGCAATCTCGCAATCTGTTAATGATGTGCTGGTTGAGGGACAATTGAATCCGTTTTCATAACGACACCTAAAGTGGACTTACAATAGTCGCAAGATTCACATACAGACGAAATGGTCAGGGTCGCCAAATGCGACATAGGTGTCGCTGCCGCGACAGCAGGTTTCGTTGTTTTCGGGCTAGTTCGACTCTCTCAAAACCTTATCGGCATCAGCCAACCTGTATCCGAGACGTGAGTCCGGCGTAGTTGAAAACGAAGCCTGGAAGCGGATCCTGACAATCAGATATTCAGTCGATTCATGAAACGTTTTGGTTCACGCAGCCCTTTGCGATCTTCGCGTCCTTTGCGGTTTAGGAAGAAGTTTTGGCCACAAAGAGACACGAATGTTTAGTGGGGTTGAGATGGGGTAAGGTTTGGAGCCTGCGATCGTTCAGAGAAAATGGCCGCTCGGAGATCGGCCGCTACCTTTGTTTCTTCGTGCCTTTTCGTGGCAGAAAAAACGCTTTTTGAAAGCGACCCGCCTAGTTGGCGTTTTGTTGATCTCTGAGAATATTGGACGGCGTGATGAGGACGGAGGGCTTGCCTTCGACCATCTGGTAAGTCTCGGTTCCAATGCGGATCGAGAGGGCTGCGAAGTCACTGTAGGAAACGCGGATACTGCCAGTGGCGGCTAGTTCTTTTGTTGTGCCTCGAGGTAGTGGAGCTTCGAAGAGGGGGATGTCACCGTCTATTTGTCGGATTCCGACGCGGACGTCATCGTTTGCGATCAGCGTAAAAGTGGTAGCGTCTGCAGCAGGCGCGACTGTGGCTGGCGTCGCTATCAATCTGGTGTCGGCGATTGGTTCGTCGGAGCCGATGAATGCGAAAATACCCCAAATCAAGGCGATGCCGACGGCTAAAGCTAACGTTCCGGCGATGCCGATTTTGATCGCGACGTCTTTCTCAATGTTGAGTTTCTCCCAGATGGAAGTCGATTCGGTTTCGCTTTTGAAATCGTCGTTTGCAGTTGGGGCTGCACTGGTAGACTCGTCGCTTGGCCCATCTTGCGGGAGTTCGAGTCTGCCGAAAAATTCGCGGCTATCGCGGCGAGGAGATTTGCCTTCGCCGAGCAGGTGGGCGTTGTAGTCGGTCATGATTTTATCGACGTCGAGCTTCAGGTAGTTCGAGTAGGATCTGAGAAATCCGCGCGTGTAAATGTCGGGGATGTTGATCTTGAATGTATTGCTCTCGAAGCTGTTGATGTAGTCGCCACGGATCTTAGTCGCTTCGGCGGCTTCTCTTACCGTTATTCCTTTGCGCTTGCGGGCTTCTTCAAGACGTTCACCTATACTCTGCATGGACCTTATTTGTTAAAAGGGTTTCTTAGATAAAACAAGCGATTAGAACGAAGGTTTCAATGAAACTGATAATA
>JBNMOQ010000426.1:0-3469 GCA_051275055.1 Candidatus Pelagisphaera sp. | reverse complement strand
GGTCACAGATGATGAAATTAACTTCTACTCGAGAATGCCTCGGCATACGTTTGGAGAATCGAATGTTGGTGGTTTCTTCAGCAATAATGGCCGCTCGGAGATCGGCCGCTACCTTTTGAATGCCACGAGGGCTCTTGACTCGGCGTAGTTCGAAGACGGTTGCCCGGGGGATGCTTTATTTATGATACGACTTTTATTAGGACTTACTTTCTTTGCTTCTTGCGCGGTTGCCGAATCATCTCGTCCCAATGTCTTGTTGGTTTTGGCCGACGATCTTGGGTATTCGGATCTTGGATGTTTCGGAGGTGAGATTGAAACGCCCAATTTGGATGCGCTAGCTCGAGACGGGCTTCGGTATACGAGTTTCTATAATTCAGCTCGGTGCTGCCCGTCGCGCGCCTCGCTTATATCTGGACTCTATCCTCATCAAACGGGAATTGGTTCCTTCGTTCGAAAGGATAAAAAGCCGCCCAAAGGATTTGGTCCGGCATATCAAGGGTTCTTGAACGATCGTTGCGTAACGATTGCAGAAGTGCTGAAGGGGTCGGGCTATTCGACTTGGATGTCGGGAAAATGGCATATGGGTTCGGCCCCGGGACCAATCGATCGCGGCTTCGATCAGTTCTTTGGATACACTCAAGCTCACTCGCATAGTCAATGGGATGCCGATTTCTATAGGCGATTGCCGGAAAGCTCCGAACCGGAATTGCAATACGCCGATGGCGAGTTTTACGCGACGGATGTATTTACGGATTACGCTTTGGAATTTTTGGATCAAGCTCGCGAGCAGGAAGGTAAGCCGTGGTTTCTTTATCTTGCTCATTCGTCGCCGCATTTTCCAGTTCAGGCTCCGACGGAATTGGTGGACAAGTATATGGCGACTTACCGAAAAGGTTGGGATCGTTTGAGAGAAGAACGTTTGAATCGGATGATAACAAGTGGTTTGGTCGCGCCAGATACGAAACTGCCACCAAGGGCGATGGTTCCGGTCGATCGAGATGATATTGCCAATGGCTATCCTGGTCAGCCAAATCCCGCTTGGAATTCTTTACCTGAAAATCGCCGCGAAGATTTAGCGCGGAGGATGGCGATCTTCGCTGCCAGTGTAGAACATATCGATCGAGGAGTCGGTGAAATAGTGGCGGACTTAAAGGCCAACGGAGAGTTTGAAAACACGCTCATTTTGTTTACGAGCGATAACGGCGCCTGTTACGAGTGGGGTCCATTTGGTTTTGATGGTACTTCGCGCAGGGGAGTGACTACGCTTCACGAAGGTGAAGCTCTGCAAACGATGGGTTTAGCGGACTCGCATCACTCTTATGGCAGCGCTTGGGCGAATCTGGGCAATACGCCGCTAAGCCTGTATAAGCATTTTTGTCATGAGGGAGGTATTACAAGTCCGCTTATCGCTCACTGGCCCGAGGGAATCGATGCTTCGAATGAGGTTCGAAACGACTCGACTCATGTTATGGATCTTATGCCAACAATCGTAGAAGCGACGGATTCCGAGTATCCCAAGCGGTTTAATGGACAGACTATTCAGCCAATGGAGGGAGAGTCTTTAATATCGAGTTTCAGAGGCGAAGCGCAGCAGGAACGCGTTATTGGGTTTGAGCATCAATTTGCGCGAGGTTTTCGCAAAGGAAATTGGAAGATCGCGTGGGGTAAGAAAATGCCTGAAGAAGCAACTTGGGAGCTTTACGATTTATCTAAGGACCGTACTGAACAAAATGATCTAGCAAAGAGCCATCCTGAGATTACTGAAGCTTTGGCTGCAGAATGGATGGATTGGGCAGAACGTCTTGGAGTGCAAATTAGCAGCCCGACTTTGAAGAAATAGAACAACCTGAATTTAGAGATTATGAATACGTTATCTATCTGCAAATTGACCGCCATCTTGATCGTAACCTTTGCCTCGGTTGCAATCGTTCAAGGCGCCCGTACAAGTAACAAACCAAACGTAATCATTTTCTATGTGGATGATATGGGTTATGCGGATCCGTCCTGTTTTGGAAATCCGGATATGGAGACGCCCAATATCGATCGGTTTGCGACGGAAGGTTTAAAGCTGACGAACTACTATTCGAATTCACCGATTTGCTCGTCGTCGCGAGTAGCGTTGAATACGGGCCAAGCTCCTGGTAGACATAAGGTATGGGCTCATTTTGCTTCTAAAGAGCAAAACGCTACTCGTAATATGGCTGATTTTTTGGATCCAAATGTTCAGACGATGGCGAAGAGCTTTAAGGCCAATGGCTATGCTACGGCTCATTTTGGGAAGTGGCACATGGGGGGAGGACGCGATGTGGTTGCTCCGTATCCACAAGCCTATGGATTCGAAGAATCGTTGGTATCGTTCGAAGGATTGGGGGATCGCTTGTTGTGGGATAAGAAAGGTTTAAACGGTCAAAGCGCGAAATTGGAACGGGGAAATATAAGTTACGTCAAGAAACATGAAACGACGGGGATCTATGTGGATCGAGCGATCGATTTCATGAAGCGCTCTAAGGACGAACCATTCTATCTTCACGTATTTCCGAATGACGTTCATGACAGGCATGAGCCCGATGAGGAGTGGATGGCCAAGTACGAGAGGTATTCGAGTAATCCCTACGTTCAGAAATTCTACGCGACGCTCGACAATATGGATCGACAGTTCGGTCGATTGGTCGATGCGGTAGACGAGTTAGGTCTCGGTGAGGAGACTATCATCGTTTTTACGAGCGACAACGGTCCGACCGATTGGGGGCGCTATTACAAGGAAGGTTTTAATCCTCCGGGATGGACGGGACCATTGTTCGGACGTAAGTGGAGCCTTTACGAAGGAGGAATCCGCATGCCGTTTATCGTTCGATGGAAAGGGACTATCCCGGAAGGAAAAACCAACGATACAACCATCGTGGCTGCAGTGGATTTGTTTCCTTCGCTTCACGTGATGACCGGAGCGGAATTGCCTGCGGATTGGGCTTTGGATGGGCATGACCTAAGCAAAGCGCTACAAGGTCGCAAGGTGAAGCGTAAAGAGCCCGTTTTCTGGGAATACGCTGGAAATCCAGGAATATTAAAACCAGGTAATCCGCTATTCGAAAGTCCGACTAATGCGATGCGCGATGGTGATTGGAAGTTATTGACCAATGACGATGGAAGCCAAACGAAGCTCTTCAATTTGAAGCGAGATATCGGAGAAACCGAGAATCTAATTGCTCAGTATCCCGAACGAGCCGAGCGCATGAAGCAAGAGCTACTGATTTGGCGCGGTAGTTTGTAGGGTAGGGTTGCCCGTCCCGGGCAACCGTGGAGGATTGATTTTGTTTTTGCGTGGATGGCTGTGGCTTGTGGGCTGTGCGGTTGCTTGGGACAAACAACCCTACCATGATGGCGTTGCTAGGAACACGCTTGATCTTCGATTGGAATTCTACAGGGTTCCGGTTTTTGCGATCGAGAGTCTTGATATTGGTCGTGGTTTGTT
>JBNMOQ010000425.1:0-3491 GCA_051275055.1 Candidatus Pelagisphaera sp. | reverse complement strand
GAGACGCTGATCATTAGGGCGGCGATAACGCTGTAGGTGTGGGGAAGCGTGAGCGTGCTCGATTGAACGAGTTTTAGTATACAGAACGATAGAACGGGCAAGTAGGCGCCGATCGTGGAAATCGCTAGGATCGGGAGCCAGTTGAATTTGCGGCTGAAGCCGATTCCTACGATGTAGAGGGCGAGTCCGGAGATGAGGCTGGGTTCGAGAAGTCCGACGTAGGCGGAGAAAAGGGATGAGAGAAATCCGTAAACCAATGCCATGATGGCTATGTTGCGATTGGCGAGTCGCAGACTGATTAGGAAAATGCCCACAACGACGGCGAATTGAATGAGAATGCCGATCAGAGGATTATGGATGATGCGAACTGGTGAGGCGGCATAGGCGGCGATGCTGGTCAGGTAGGCCATGCTCAGGCCGGTCGAAATGAGGGTCGCTCCGAATTTGGTTCGGCGTTTGAGAAAAAAGAAGCCGGTTGCGAGAACGGCGATGTCGGCGACGAGCATCTCGATGAAACGCACCCAAGGCGGCGTGCCTTGGGAAATATAAACGGCAAAGGAGATTATGGAAAGTGTGGCAAGAAGACCGCCGAGACGGGGTAGCCACCACTGCATCATGCCAGCTTCGGCGGAAGCGGCTTCTTCAGGCGGCCAGAGTCCTATGGAACGGAGGAGCGGGGTGAGGCCTGATGGTTTCGGTGGGGCTGGCGGAGAGGCGGGTTTCGAGACGGTGTTCTCAGCTATGGGTTCCTCGAAAACTGTATTGTATTCTTCGGGCGCCTTGGAGGCGGCGATAGGAGGCGGCGATGGTTGCGTGATGGTATTGGATATTGGCTCAACAGGTTGGCTGCGAGGGTCGTCTGCAGCTAGGTTCTCGGGTTCAGCTGGACGTAAGGAAGTCGATGGGCTGGCAGGTTCTTTCGATCGCTCGAGGGAGAGTTTTGCTAGTTTGCGCTCCAGGGATTGGATACGGCTAGTGTCGCCTGAACGCTTAACGAGAAGGAATATGCAAATCGGCAGCGGAAGGCAGACGAAGACGATGGCTGCGAAAATGAGGAGTGATTCCATTTATAAGGGAATATGAATTTATGTTGGCCGCAAAAAGGCACAAAAGGCGCAAAAATTTCAGGAAGGGGAAGGGTGTGCTGATTTGGGCGGCTTGGGAGCTTACTAGAATCTTATTGTTTTTAATAATATCTGCATACGTTTTGCGGATTTTGCGCCTTTTTGCGGCCAATATTCTTTTAGTAAATTGGCCTGTTGAATCTGAATGGTAGGACTGGTTGTGCTTCGCTTGGACCGTGCCGCGATGTTTTCATACGCCGCGGCCCCGGCGGTGCCGCCCTACCTTTTGAATGGACTAGAGCTCTGGATAGAGATTCCAGTCCCGTGGATAGATGATGTCGAATGAAGTGGTGAAGGTTCGTTCTTCTTTGGGCTTGAGGGTGGCTTCCCATTTGAAGATGCCGTCGTTCTCGTCTTCGATGGTGACTTCGTCGGTCGCAGGTGCTTTGCGTCGGATTTCGATTTTCGAGTTTTGGGCGATTGGGAATTGGTCGACGAGGATGATCTTGTGAGCTACGGAGTGGTAGTTGGTCACTTCGTTGGCGTATTCGCGTTGCAAGGTAGTGGTCTTGTCAATGAAACCGGAGTTGGTGTCTTTCTTCGAACCTTCGCTGCGTTTCACTACGATGTTGGCATCGGTGCCGAGGGAGAGTTCGGTTTCTTCTTCCGGGAGAATTTTTTCAAGAGCAACTTTGGATGAGAGTTTTCCGTCAACGAACGCGAGGGCTTGGCCGGGCAGGATTGGTAGGTCCAAAGTGTTGCGGATTTTGGCTCTCAAATAAGTATCGAGTTGAACTCTTGGAACGGCTTCCGACCAGAATTCCGCTTCGAGGCTAGATTCGAGCACTTTGAATGCACTGCTTTCGCGGGAGCTGGGAACGTTTATGCGTCCGGGTATTGTGGCTTGGAAGGAAACTGTGGATGCAGATACGGCGACCTTTCGAGCGCGTCCGCTGGATTCTACAGCGGATTGAGAGAGAACTGTATTGGAACGAACTGCCATTTCCGCTTGTGGAGGGGGAGCAGCAGTATCAAGGCTCGAGTAGCCACGTTTGCTGTACGATTCCTGATTTCTCAACGCCAACGGATACAACACCGGTACATTGCCTTGTCGGTTGGCTTGATTGGTGTGAAGGGAGAGCGTGACGTCGCTCCAGTCTTCGCCGGTATTTTGCCAGATTGCAGCGAAGTATCCAAAATCCAATGCTTTCTCATCGGGACGAGCGCGTAACTCGTATTGCGGAATCCAATTGGCCGAGTTGACGAGGTAGCTCAGGACGATTTCGATTTCGCCGGACTCTTTCATTTCGATTTCGACTTCTGCAATCGAGGCGAGTAGGCGATCGGTTTCGATGGCTTCTTTGAGTTCTTTTTGGATGTCTTCTATGCGTTCGTCGATCGCTTTGATTTCGACTTCAACTGCATCTATTTTGGCGTAGGCGGATTCTTGAGTCGTTGTGACGAATGCCGCGAGCTCTTTGGCTTGGACAAGGGTAAGGGACTGGCCTTCGTTGATTTTGCCGAATTCCTTGGAAAAAGTAGATCGTATGTTTTGAGCGAAAGTTATGTCAGCTTTTGCTTCGGAATGGATACGTTGTTTGAGAGCTTTTTCTTGATTGGCGTCGTCGAGCTTATCTTGGAGGGCTTTTACGTCGTCCGATTCCTCTTGGTTTTCCGGTACGTGGATCTTGGCGTTGCGGATGAGGCCGTCGGGCTGGTTCAGGAAATTGGCCTGGAGAGCGGTCGGGTCGACGCGAGTCGGAAGATCTTCGAATTGGATGGTCGATTTCCCGGCAGGAACCGCGACGGTTCCTTGACGTGTAACAAGGGCGCCGTCGCGAAAAAGCGCGATCTCTTGGATAGTCGTCGAAGCGACGATTTCATCGGCTTGAGAGACGTTGGATACAAGGGCGCTGACCGTGATGGCGAGAAGAGTACTGTATTTCATAGAGTTAACGTTTAGGATTAGAAACGTTGATAGGAATATCCGTTGGATGATCCGAGAAGGCAACGTTATTGGGAAACGTATGGGGAGAGCGTTTTCTTAGATTCAAGGCGTGGGTTTTGTTTTGGTTCTTGGAAGGGTTGACCTTTTGGGGGAAGTGGGGATGGTGCCTGGCTGAGACGATTGGACGATTTTGAGGCAGACTCGACACATTCATATTAAGGGAGCTCGCGAGCATAATTTGCGGGACGTTGAAGTTAAGATCCCGCGGGATCAGCTGGTGGTGATCACGGGTGTTTCTGGGTCGGGCAAATCTTCGCTGGCGTTCGATACGCTGTATGCCGAGGGCTATCGCAAGTACATGGAGAGCCTTTCAACGCAGGCTCGGCAGGCGATGGAGCAGTTCAAACGTCCGGACGTGGATTTTATCCATGGGCTTTCGCCGGTCTTGGCGATCGAGCAGCGGGCGGGAGGATCGTCGC
>JBNMOQ010000424.1:0-3525 GCA_051275055.1 Candidatus Pelagisphaera sp. | reverse complement strand
GGGATTTTAAAGGAGAGCGTGTCTCTTCAGGATAACCTCAAAGCCGGTGGCTATAAGACTTACGGCACGGGAAAAATTTATCACGGGAATCAGAACGGCCTATTTGACGAATACGGTCATTCGGGCAATGTCGGTCCCTGGCCATGGAATGGACGCAAGGAAACCTTAAAAGGATTTACTGCCCATCCTCAGCAAACGTTTTTGTACGAAGGCGAAGACGAGGATATGGATTACCAGTGGGAGCACGTATTCGGCCCCTTGTCGCAGATCCCCGATTGGCCTGCCGATCTGGATAACGGCGTCCCTGGATACAAAGGATGGACGCTTTACGGCAAGCCTTGGCATTATGTAAGCGATCAGGATCGAGACCCTTTAGCTGACGAGCTAGGCGCGGAATGGTCGGCCGAGGTCATTCAGCGGAAACATGACAAACCCTTTGCTTTATTTACGGGACTCATAAGGACGCATACGCCGCTCTATGCTCCTCAAGAATACTTCGATCGCTTTCCGCTCGAATCAATTGAGCTACCAGATGTTGATCCTAGCGGTCTTGATGATTTGGCGGATGCATTGGGGAATGAGGAATTGTATGGATTTCGTCGTTACAAGATGTTGGCTCGTCATGAAGACAAAGATCTTCTACGGAAATGGCTACAGGCGTATATGGCGTGCGTTTCTTTTGTGGACGATCAAGTTGGCACGATCCTGGATGCGTTGGATGCGAGTTCGGTTAAGGATGATACGATTGTGATCTTTACCAGCGACCATGGGTTTCACGTTGGCGAAAAGAATTTTCTATACAAAGGAAGCCTTTGGGATCCATCAACTCGGATTCCACTAATTGTAGCGGGTGTGCCTGGAGCTCCAGAAGGCGCTGTTTGTAATGAACCGGTGTCGCTGATCGATATTTATCCAACGCTCAACGAACTTTGCGGATTGCCTAGGGATCCGAATGCTAAGGGAAATGGATACGCTCTCGAGGGACATAGCATAGTTCCGTTTATCGAGAAACCGGCGAATGGAAAGTGGGGTGGGCCGGATTTCGCAATTACGGCCCTACCGGGGAAAGATCACATGCTACATAAGGAATATGAAGGATCACTCTATCCTCATTTTTCGATACGTGGAAAGCGTTGGCGGTATTCGTTGGCATCGGATGGTGGAGAGGAACTTTACGATCACGACGCGGATACTCTAGAATGGCGAAATTTAGCGAATCATCCAGAATTCGCTTCGATTAAAGTTGAGTTAAAAGAGACATTGAAAGGGCTTCGGGATGGGGAACGGTGGCAGTCGCTCGCTCGATTGACTGCGTGGAGAAATGATGGCGGGAACCGGGCGGTTAAACGCGTTCGAGATGAGATTCGGGTTTCTGGCGCGGATGCTTTGGCTTTGTCGACGAAAGCGTCTTTCGAGGATTTCGAATTCGAAGTAGAAATGAAGACAACGTTGGAGAGTAAGACTAAAATCTCATATCGAGTTGGGGACGATCGCGTTGCTATTCCTAAGTCGAGTTCAAGCGAGAGTGGATACAGTAAATTCAATCATGGAGATTGGAATCGGTATCGAGTACGAGTACACGGAAGCCGTCATCAAGTTTGGATTAATAATCGTGTCGTGAGCGACACGATTAAGGATGAAATCGGTGAAGCCGGCTCGATTAGGATCGATTATTTTGGTGAGGTTGAGTCGGCCCTCAGTTTGAGGAACGCCAGAGTTCGCTCGCTGTAGAGGGCGAGAGAGTCTTTTGAGTAAAACTATGTTCGTGCATGGCGATTGCGGCATAGCCATGCACGTTATTTAGGCGTCCAACCTATTTTGCTGGAACGACTATTCGGTCTTACCGTAGCGTTACGAGCAGGTCTTTGCTTTCCACTTGGTCTCCGGTTTGAACGGCTATGCTGTCGACGACGCCGTCGCATTGAGCGTAAACAGTGGTCTGCATTTTCATCGCTTCAAGAATTGCGAGTTTTTCGCCTTTTTTGACCTGATGGCCTACTGTGACTGAAACGGCGCTTATCATTGCCGGGATAGGTGCGCCTACTTGCTTTAGATCAGCAGAGTTGGCTTTGGCTCGACGCTTTGTTTCGGTCGTAACCGACTTATCTTTGATGACGCATTCGCGGGCTCTGCCGTTCAATTCAAATGTTAGAGAGCGTTCCCCGTCTTTGTTGGGCTCGCTAACGTATATTAACTTTAAGATGAGGGTCTTACCTTCTTCGATTTCAACTGAGATTTCCTCTCCCGGTTGAAGGCCATAGAAAAAGGTAGGTGTTGGAAGAACTGATGCCTGACCGTATTCGTTCAAAAATGACACAAAATCTTTGAAAACTTGGGGATACATTAAGTATTCGTAGAGTTCATCATCTGTGGAGGGGCGTCCTGTTATCGAGGATACCTCTTCTCTTGCTAGATCAAGGTCTAGTTTTTCAGCCCTGGCACCTGGTCTCCCCTTATGAGGAGAGCGGTCGCCAAGGATTACCTTTTGTACCTTCTTGGGCCATCCTCCTTTAGGCTGACCGAGGCCGCCTGATAGCATGTCTATCACCGATTCGGGAAAGGATGTCCCCGGGGCCAAGTTGACGAGGTCCTTAGGCTCTACGCCTTTAGTCAGAAGAAAAATTGCAAGTTCGCCGACAACTTTGCTGCTGGGAGTTACTTTGACGATGTCACCCAGGATTTGATTTACTTCTTCGTAATATCGAACGACCTCCGGCCAGCGTGCACCTAGTCCTAAGGCGCTGGCTTGTTCGCGTAGATTTGTATATTGCCCGCCAGGCATTTCGTGTTTGTAAACCTCGGCGCTTCCGAATTTCGGACTTGTGTCGAATGGTTCGTAAAATTGGCGAACGGCTTCCCAGTAAATCGACAATTCGTCTAGATAGCCTTGATCAAGCTGAGTGTCTCGCTTGTCCCCTGCGAACGCCTTGACGATTGAGTTCAAGTTCGGCTGCGCTGTGAGTCCGGATAGGGAAGCGATTGACAGATCCACGATGTCGACTCCTGCTTCCGCCGCTTTGACTATCGATGCTGATGCGATGCCGCTCGAGTCGTGCGTATGGAAATGGACGGGAATGGAGATCTCGGACCGAAGAGCTTTGACCAGCTTGTAGGCCGCCCGAGGATGGCACAGCCCGGACATGTCTTTGAGCGCTAGAGTGTGGGAGCCCATTTTTTCCAATTCCTTGGCGAAGTTGACGTAGTAATCGAGTGAATACTTGTCGCGATTGGAATTTAGAATATCACCCGTATAGCAAACCGTAGCTTCGCAAACCGATCCGGTGTCATTGCGAATGGCCTTCATGGCCACTTTGAGGTTAGGTAGGTAATTGAGCGAGTCGAAAACGCGGAAAATATCCATGCCGGCTTCGGCGGAGTGCTTTACGAATTCGCGTATTACGTTGTCTGGATAATTCGAGTAGCCAACTCCGTTGGCTCCTCGCAAAAGCATTTGAAAACAAACGTTGGGGATCTTTTCTCTAAGTTTGCGTAGGCGTTGAAATGGGTCTTCGTGAAGAAAACGCA
>JBNMOQ010000423.1:0-3581 GCA_051275055.1 Candidatus Pelagisphaera sp. | reverse complement strand
TACCCGTCGTAGTCACAACCCGCGCTGTTTTTCCCTCAAGGGCCTTTCCGCCTAAGCCAAAAGCCCAACCGTATTGCAAAACAACATCGAACCACTCTTTCAACAATGCAGGAGAGGAGTACCAATAAAAGGGAAATTGCCAGATAATCCGATCATGCGCTTCCAGCAAAGCTTTCTCTTTCGCCACATCGATATGGAAATCTGGATACATTTCGTAAAGATCATGCACGGTCACTCCATCGATACTCGAGACTCCTTCAAGCAAAGCGCGATTGGCAGTCGACTTCTCCAAGGCTGGATGAACAAAAATAATAAGCGTCCGAATCATACAGCTACGCGGATAGGGTTGCGATCGCAGCACTCAAACCAGCCGCAAGTTCCGTATCCGTCACGCCATTCTTCAAATCGAAATTATCGTAGAATGACGGAAGACTGAAGTTCGCCCGAATATCCGCTCCCATTCGAGGAAAAGTTGCCTTGGCCGCTTCGATCACTGTCGAGCCCCCTCGCCCGCCAGGCGATGTCGACAGAAGCAGCATAGGTTTACCACCCCACACTTTTCCTTCCGATCGGGAAGCCCAGTCGTAGAGATTTTTAAACGCCGCAGAATAGGATCCATTGTGCTCCGCCATCGAAATGACAACAGCGTCATGCGAGCCAATAAGCTCCACAAAATGCACCGCATCGCTTGGAATCCCATTAGCCTCCTCTTCGTCCGAACTGTAGATCGGCAGATCCAACGTTCGCAAATCGAGTTCCGTTACCTCAGCACCGGGAACCTGCTTCGCGGCGAAATTCGCCAATTGCCGATTGATAGATTGAGAACTCGTAGATGCACCAAAGGCTAAGACTTTCATTTAGTCAGTATTTCACAGCATGATCCTAGATTACAAGTAGATCATCATCCATAAGTCATTCCACGCCGAATCCAATTCGCCGCAAGGTAGGGCTGCATCGCCGCAGGCAACCGTATCAGTGCACCCTGTGATTCAAAAAACCCAATAACACAGGAAAAATTCAAATTTTCGGGTCGCACCTCATTGGGGTTAACACCCCATCAAAACCCACCCTTCGCCGTATGGAAGTTTCCGAATCATGAAATGGTTGAGGAGTTTGAAACTCGTCGAGGGAGCAGGATGGTATGATTACTTCGAACAATCGAACTTATCTGAAAAATCAACTACCCCTGAAGAAGTGATAGGAAAACTGATCGACCTATAGGAAGAAACGAAAAGCGAACAAATAGCGTGGAGCAATACGATACAACCGCTCCGCGACTTCCCCGTTTACCTCTACTTCCCGTTAAATTCAAAAGAAAGCCTAGAACATGATCAGGTATTTCAGAAGAATCCGACGACAACTCTTTGCAGAAAACAAATTCACTAAGTACCTCCTCTATGCGGTTGGAGAAATTTTATTGGTCGTCATTGGTATCTTAATCGCGCTAGGAATCAATAACGCTAACGAGGCGAGAAAAACTCGGAATCAAGAGCTGCACTATCTTAGGAATTTAGATTCTGACCTAAAGCGCAACCTCATCGAGCTGAATACGTATATTGGAATCAGAGAAGATTCTACAAAATCGGCAGGAATCATTTTGGGTCACTTCGAAGGGACCCCTGTCACCGATTTATCCGTATTCAATTATCACAATATTAACGTTCAAATCTGTAAATCATTTCATCAAATCAACAATACTTTTCAAGAACGGATCAACTCAGGAAACCTAGCCATCATCTCAAATGATTCCATAAAAAACCTGCTTCTCAATTTTGAGTTAGGCTATAAGAAGATCAAGGCCGATGAAGATCATATGCGGTGGGACTTTGAGGAATATAGCTACAAGCCTTTCTTCGATACAGTGGACTTGAATTCATTAGCCAAGGACTACGCCTACACAGCAAGCGGTGGCCAATCAGGAGAAAAGGGTAAGCTCTCGAAAGAAGAAGTAGAAACACTATTGAATAACTTGGAATTCAAAAATGGTTTCGTATTGGCTGAGTTCATGAACGAAATGATTATTTCCGGATATAATGACGTAAAAGAAAAGAGCTTGAAGCTCATCGATCTCATAAATGAGGAATTACAGGAATAAAACCAGTGGTACTATCGTTCCAATTCCAATACGAAGAGCTGCATAATCCTAGCGAAGTACGCTCTGAATGGCCAATTCAATTTCCTCGTAATTGGATGACTCTATAAATCCGATCGAAAAGGTCTGGGGTGTATCCATAAACTTACCTTTATCACTTCGGCCAAAACCAAAAACCGTCATAAACGGTCTCTCGAAATACTCATCGGGGTGATTATCATCCTCGTGATGGAGGAGGTAGATCATTCGCGGCGCATTTGCATCGCCAAACGCTATCCATTCCGGACCTGGTAGATCCCCGACCTGCTTCTCGGCAATTAAGTGAGCTTTGTCATCAGCAGAAGAATACCAAAAATCAGATTCATTCATTTCGCCATTTGGGACGCCTTCATAGAGCACCCAATACTGGTATCCAGGACTGACTTCGGACATCGTGAAATCGCAGCGATCGGGATAAAAGTCCCAACTTCCTTTCCACTTTCCGTTACCTGATGTGAAAACAATTCGCACATGATCATCTGATTCTATTTCAACAACGGAAGTCGAAACCTCGGTCCCGGCATTGAGCGCATGAAAATAGCTTCCATCCTGCTTGTGTATAGAATTGGGGAAACCACGATACTCGCCCTTCCACCCAGAACCTTCTTCGTTGTGAAACCCAAGCCAATCCATGCCATCAACATCGAGCATGCTCGAAAGACCGCCACCTTCTTTCTCAAGGTAGTAGGTAGTGGTCGCTGTAGACAAAACATAGCAGGATACGTCGCCTGCAGAAGCGTCTAGACCATGGGTAAGAGAAACGGTCGCCTTTTCCGGAGTAGAAACACATCCACAAACGATAAAAAGAAAACCTGTGAGCGGCATGAGGTACTTGATCACTCGAATATGCATCATGACGATTTCTTGTCAAATATCGAAACTGAGGCATAGATCAAACTTCATAGCAATGAACCTATCTAGAAGCTCATATCAGACATTTGTGAAATGACAAAAACACTCACCTTCATGGCAGTAATCGCCAGCGTCCTCCAAATAAACGCACAAGACCCGACACGCTTTGAGACACAGGTCGAACAACTCTTAAGCAAAAGCCAATCCCTCGACCCAAACAAGGAACTTATCGTTTTCACGGGAAGTTCGAGCATTGTCAGATGGAAAACCCTTGAGTCTGATTTTTCTGAATACAATACAATCAATCACGGGTTCGGTGGGTCTCAATTTAGCGATCTAATTTTCTATTACGATGCGCTCGTACGAAAGCACGAGCCGGATATCCTCTTCATCTACGAAGGCGACAACGATATCGCTAGAGGGAAAGACCCCATACTCGTCTTCCAGCAAGCCCAGGAACTCTTCGAGAAAATCCAGAAAGACTTACCTCAAACCAAGGTCGCAATAATCGCTCCAAAGCCCTGCATAAAGAATTGGGCCAAACGAGAGAACTACATCGAGTTGAATTCCAAATTAGAAACCTACTGCGGAAATCACG
>JBNMOQ010000422.1:0-3649 GCA_051275055.1 Candidatus Pelagisphaera sp. | reverse complement strand
GGCGCTCTCGATCTTACAGCAGTCGCCGATTCCGAAACCCTCCTCCCCGAATGGCCCATTATATTTGGCGAGAACCAGGACATCAGCGGAACGGACCACGATCTCCTCGAACTTTCCCGACGCTATATTTCCGGAAACAACCCCGACCTCGCTCTCTATCAATGCTGCGGCACTGAGGATTACCTGTATCCATCCAACCAAAGTTTTCTAAAACATTCCCGGAGCATCGGACTAAACGTCGACTACGAAGAAGGCCCCGGAGCCCACGAATGGCCCTATTGGGATCGCCAGATCCAAAGCGTCATCAATTGGCTACCCCTACGCGATATCGGGGATCAAGTATTCGCTTAAAGACTTTTAAACAAGTCTGTGTAGGAGCGGGTTTATCCCGCGATTTTTAATTTTTATGGTATAGACCGGTATTATCGCGGGGTAAACCCGCTCCTACAATTAGTCAGCGAAGCCATCTCCGAATTATCTAACAGTCGCCTAATTCAGGACGTCCCAACGAAAACCGATCAAAGGAACGCTGGACGAACTCAAAAAAATCGCTTTAACCTGCCACTGAATGAACAAGAGCCTTGGAACCAATCTCCTCTCAGCCCTCCTTTTCGTAATCGGATATCTCCTCCCAGAAGGTCCGATGAAACCATACGTCATGAGCGCTGGACTCTTTTCATTATCCGGAGCGCTAACCAATTGGCTCGCCGTCCACATGCTCTTCGAAAAGGTGCCCGGCCTTTACGGTTCCGGCGTGATCGTCGATCGATTCCAAGAATTCAAAAGCGGCATCTACTCGCTGGTAATGGAAAACTTCTTCACCGAAGACAATTTCAAGCAGTTCACTGATGCCGCTCTCCACCAAGGGCTCTCCCATGAAACGATCGTAGCCGCCATCGATCTCGACCAAGCCTTCGACGGCTTCCTCGACGTCATCGCCAATTCTAAATTTGGCGGCATGCTCGCGCTTGTCGGCGGACTCAAGGCGCTCGAACCGCTAAGAGCTCCCTTCAAAGTCGAATTCAGCAATCGCATATCTCAAATCATTGACGATCTGGACCTTACAAAGAGCGATCTGCACTTCGACTCATTCCGTCCTACCGTCGAGAAACTCGTCGAAGGCAAACTCGATCAACTGGAGCCAGAAGACGTAAAACGCATTTTGGAGAAGATCATCCGCAAACACCTCGGCTGGTTAGTCGTCTGGGGCGGCGTCTTCGGAGGGCTTATCGGCCTGCTCGCAGCAGCGGCCAATTTATAGCCTCTACGTGCATAGAAGCAAATTCAGCGCTTTCGCCTATTCAAGATTTCACGTTGGCAACCGATTTACTTTTATTAAACAAACCGTTTGATAGCTTCACTTAAGGTTATTGCGGCTTGAAGTGACGTGGCGCCTTAGCCACCATCATCTTTTCCATTAGATCATTTTGCAACCATGGCCATTAGAATCTACACAGTCGACGATCACCCATTGGTCCGCCAAGGATTATCACAAATAATTGCGAATGAAGCAGATATGGAGATCTGCGGGGAGTCTGAAGATGCTCAGGGAGCGATGAAGGGCGTTGGAGAGAGCAATCCCGACGCGATCATCGTCGATATTTCTCTCAAAGGAAATAACGGCCTGGAACTCATCAAGAATCTTAAAGCGATTCACGAAGAGATCCCTATCCTCGTGTTTTCAATGCACGACGAAACAATTTACGCCCAACGCGCCCTCCGTGCCGGAGCCAAAGCCTACGTCATGAAAAAGGAATCGCCCGACAAAATAGTCGATGCGATCCGGAAGATCGTGAAAGGCGAGATTTACGTTAGCCCATCAGTTGCAGACCAAGTTCTCCACCAGATGGTCAATGGCCCCAAACACGCGTCAACTTCTCCCGTCGATCGCCTTACCGATCGCGAACTCGAGGTCGTTCAATTAATTGGACGCGGACTCTCAAGCCGGGAAATCGCGGAAAGTCTCAATTTAAGCGTCAAGACCATCGAGTCTCACCGCGCCCACGTGAAGGAAAAGCTCAGCCTGCGTAACGCTACCGAGCTCGTCCAATTCTCCGTTCAGTGGGTTGACCAACAGGTCATGTAGCCCCAAATCTCGGGGCTTTCTCCGAATTGAAACTCCACCCGGCAGAAGCGAGCGGCTCGCTTAAAGGCCATTTATCCGTTCAAGGACCTACGTCTCCCTAGGCTCTACTCCTCAAGGGAATAGCTAGCGGTTTCACCCCTGAGCAGTCCGCCAATCCTGGTCGCTACTCAATCCTTACTACCACTTGACGAGTCGGCTCTGCCCCGATTGCGCTTCATCCCGAAATCCCATAAAATCCACGCTTAATCTCTACAGCGTGGATAAACGAAACCATACACCTAAACACGTTCTGCTCATCGACGACCACCCAGTTTGTCGACACGGGCTCGAACGCATCTTCAATAATTCCAACGAATTTTCATTCGACGAATTCTCAACCTCGGTGGACGACGCCGTTCAACCAAAGCAAGAACCCGACATCGTAGCCCTTGATATAGCCATCGCAAAGTGCAAAGGCATCGCCTCGATCAAAGACCTGAAAAGGCGATTTCCAAAATCCGCCATTCTCGTGATCACCTCCCACGATGAACTCCTATTCGCCGAGCGCTGCCTCAAGGCCGGGGCCAACGGATACCTAATGAAAACCGCCTCCAAAGAAGCTCTCATAAAGGCATTCCACGAAATGGCCGAGGGGCATCTTCACGTAAGCGACCGTATTCGCTCCCGAATCCTCAATCGCGTTAGCGGGTATTCCTCCGAACTTGACGAAACTCCGCATGTCGACCGTCTCTCCGATCGAGAGCTCCTGATCGTCCAACACATTAGCCAATCGAAGAACAATCAAGAAATCGCCCAGGAACTCCAAATCAGCCAGAAAACCATCGAATCCCACCGCTCTCGCATCAAATCCAAACTCGAGCTCGACAGCCCCAACGAACTCATCCGCTTCGCCATGCGCCTCCGGACCGCCCTCGCCTAGCAAAAGACTAGGCAGAGCCGTAGCATTAAAACACACGCTTCACGGTGGAACGTGGCGTCCCGACGCATTTTCTCATTTCCCACAATCCACAAGTCGGGACGCCTCATGCCTCCATGCGAGAATGATTGAGCTGCATACGCGGTACGGTCCACGCTGAGCGGGACCGACCCTACTATTCTACGTACCTTCGTGTGCTTCGTGGTTTATGAAACCGCTTAGGCTATAGTTACGGAATAAAAGGTGACAGAAATAATCGCACCCTCGCTCTTCAACAACCTACTTTTAGTATTGCGCTACTCGGAAAAACGCTTCTTGTGGTCCCCCTTACGCTAGAGGTCTGCGGTTTTACTGCTCTCCTCCACGGAGAATCCGGGGCAGTCTCGGATGATAGCGGTTAGCTCGGCGACGCGCCTGGCTAACGGTTTCCCAAACGGGAAATCTCTTTTTCCGTGAGATTATAGACTAATATGCCACACAGCAAAGCAATCGATAAAACTAAAATCGTCAGCGACTTCAAGACGCACGATTCGGACACAGGTTCCTGCGACGTACAAATCGCTCTTCTGAGCGCTCGCATCAACCACCTAACCGAGCACTTGCGAGCACACCGCAAGGACTTTCATACACGCCGCGGACTTCTCGCG
>JBNMOQ010000421.1:0-3659 GCA_051275055.1 Candidatus Pelagisphaera sp. | reverse complement strand
GCTGCCGGCTACGGCGCTTATCATTACTTCGGGAATAAGGAGAAGGTCGATCCGAACGCTCCCGTATACAATTTCACCAAAATCGAGAGGAAGACGATTCAGAATATGGTGTCTTCCACGGGAACCTTGGCCGCCCGAGAATTGGTGGAAATCGGTTCCCAGGTCTCCGGCACGATTGATGAAGTGTACGCGGATTTCAATGACACTGTTGAAGCGGGTCAACTAATCGCTCAGATCGATCCCTCTGTACTAAATGCTCAGGTGAGAAGCTCCGAGGCGGATCTAATGCGCCAAAAGGCAAGTCTCAGAAAGGCCCAAGTCGACTATGATCGATTCAAGCCAGTAAACGAAAAAGGATTTCTTTCGGGGAAGGATTTCTTGGGCTACGAAATCGCTCTCGAAACGGCTCAAGCTAACGTCATGAGCGCGGAAGCCTCTTTGGAGAGGATCCAACGAAGTCGGAGTTTTTCCGAAATCCGTGCTCCGATTAGCGGAGTCGTAATCGATCGCAATGTCGAGAAAGGCCAAACCGTTGCGACGAGCTTCAACACACCTCGACTATTCATAATCGCAGAGGATCTTTCCTTGATGGAAATCCTGGCGAATGTGGACGAGAGCGACATTGGCCAGATCAAAGAGGGTCAAGAAGTTCGCTTTACGGTGGCGGCCTATCCTGAACGAAATTTCTCAGGTCTCGTAACCGAGATTCGACTACAGCCTCAAGTTGTCCAAAATGTAGTAAACTATACGGTAGTTGTGGAAACCGAAAATCAACGGCGCTCGCTTTTGCCAGGAATGACCGCAACCCTAGATTTCATCGTGGAGGAAGTAGAGGACGTCGTATCCGTTCCCGCATCTGCTCTTAGTATCAAGATGAACGACGATATGATCGCCAAGATGCAAGAACGTCGCGAAGAAGCCCTCGCTCAACGCAGCGCGGGTGGTGGCGCTGGCGGCGGCGAAGCTCGTCAAGGAGGAGGCGGTGGACGTCAACGTGGCGAAGGTGGCGGCGGAGGTCGTCAACGCGGCGAAGGCGGAGGCGGCGGTGGCGGAGCAGGCGCAGGCGGTCGACGCAGCATCGCGATGATTTGGTATTTGGACGAAAATAAGGAATTGCAGATTATGCCCGTTAGAACCGGGGTAAGCGATGGCTTGGCAACGGAGGTCACAGCCATTCAAGAAGACCAAGAACTAGAAGGACTGGAAATCATTTCCAAAGTTCTCACACCTTCAACCAACCCTCAACCAGACTTTGGTCGTGGTCGAGGAGGCCCTGGCGGAATAGGCGGTGGTGGCGGTGGACGAGGCCGTTTCTAGAAAAAAATTCGATTCTTATATTATGCCAGAAGTCATCCAAACCTTCGACCTGACGAAGACATATCCCTTAGAGGAGCCGGTGCACGCCCTGCGAGGAGTGAACCTGACAATTGGGCCAGGAGAGTTCGTCAGCATCATGGGCGCCTCCGGATCCGGTAAATCAACGTTCATGAACATCCTCGGCTGTCTCGATCGACCAACCAATGGCTCATATGAATTAGATGGAGTTAAAGTGGGCGGATTGTCACGCAACGAGCTTGCTGATATACGTAACGAAAAAATCGGCTTTGTATTCCAAGGCTTCAATTTACTGTCTCGGACATCTGCTTTGGAAAACGTCGAACTACCGTTGGTCTACCAACGGAAAAAGTCGAAAATCAAGTCGAGAGACAAAGCAACGGAATGTCTAAAACGCGTTGGCCTAGCCAATCGTATGGGGCATCAGACTCAGCAATTGTCGGGCGGCCAGCAGCAACGCGTAGCGATTGCACGTTCGCTCGTAAACGATCCTGCTCTGATTTTAGCTGACGAACCGACCGGAAATTTGGATTCGAAAACATCGCTCGACCTCATGGGCCTCTTTCAAGAATTGAATCAACAAGGGATCACGATCGTGCTCGTAACTCACGAGCCAGACATAGCGATGTTTACAAAGCGCTGCGTCGAGATGAGCGATGGACTGATTGTTCGCGATACGCAGATTGAAGAACAGCGGGATGCGAAACTCGAATTGGAAAAATTCTCTGGGGTAATTGGCATATGAACAACCTTAGAATTATTGGTAGGGAGGACCCGCTCGGTCCTCCAAATTCTATCCGAAAAACAGAGAACCGAGCCGGTCCTTCCTACCTTTATTATTCATCATGAAGATTTTTAAACTTCTCAACATCGCCCAGAGCAGCCTCCTAAAAAACAGGACGCGCAGTATTTTGACGATGCTCGGCATCATCATCGGCGTCGGAGCGGTTATCGTGATGGTTGCGATTGGCGAGGGTACAAAGCAAGGTATTGAAGAGCGTATCAACTCTCTCGGTACAAACTTGATCATGGTTCGCTCTTCTTCGAACTCGGCAGGCGGCGTTCGCAGGGGATTCGGAAGTTCGCGAACGCTCTTGATGAAAGACGAGCAGACGATACGCGAACAGTGTAATTTAGTGATGGCTGTATCGGGCATCGTAAATGTCAACGGACAGATCATTGGCGGAGGCACGAATTGGTCTTCCTCAGTCATGGGAGTTTCTCCGGACTATACGACGATCAAGAGTTGGGACTTGGATGAAGGGACGTTTTTCACCGAACGCGATATTCGAGCAAAGACAAAAGTCGCCGTCGTTGGCACTACAATAAGAGACAATCTCTTTGGAGGTGGTGATGTCGTCGGTCAGAGCATCCGGATACAATCCGTGCCGTTCAAAATCATCGGTCTCTTGAAGTCCAAAGGATCTACGGGAGCCCAGGACCAGGATGATGTCGTTCTCGTACCGCTTACGACTGCTGGCTTTCGCCTGAGAGGCGACTCTAAGTACGTCAGCCAAATCTATGTCAGCGCGGTAAGCATGGACATGTTGGAAGCGGCTCAGGAAGAAGTCGCCCAGACCCTTCGAATGGCTCACAAATTGATCGACGGCGAAGACGATGATTTCGACCTCAGGACCCAGACTGAATTAACTGATGCCTTTACGTCTTCAACTGAAACCATGACCACCTTACTGGCTTGGATCGCTGCGATCTCTCTGTTTGTCGGAGGCATTGGCGTCATGAACATCATGCTGGTATCGGTCACCGAGCGAACGCGAGAGATTGGTATTCGAGTCGCCGTTGGAGCACGTGGTTTCGACGTAATGATGCAGTTTTTAATCGAAGCCGTGGTGCTGAGCCTCTTTGGCGGATTAACGGGAATCGCGATGTCCTTTGGCGTTTGCAAAGTGCTCACAGACTTTGCAGGGATGACCACCATCATTCGAACCGACATAGTACTCATATCCCTAGGAGTTTCAGGTCTTATCGGAATATTCTTCGGCCTATTCCCCGCCAAGAAAGCATCCGAGCTCGATCCGATCGACGCGTTGAGACACGAGTAGGCGAGGGGGCTCCCAAACGACTTAAGGACGGCATCTCAGGCCGTACGTTCCTTTCGTCTCGCTTGCTATCCTAGAATCGACAAGAGCGATAGGGTTGCTTGTCCAGGGACAAGCAACCCTACCACCAAACTGATTCCGGAGGCCTCGATCCACCTTCATCGGATGGAAAGGTGGTGCGAGACGTCCCGGCTCGCGAATTCAGCAGCTAGATCAATCTGCTCCTAACCCATTTCCTAGCGACCAACTCACGCCGCTTCCTGC
>JBNMOQ010000420.1:0-3682 GCA_051275055.1 Candidatus Pelagisphaera sp. | reverse complement strand
ATCGGCTTCTGGAAGAACCCGAAGCAACTAATTCCAAACGATAACGGAAAACCCGTGGGTCGAGGCGACCTCAAAATAGACCCCAAAATGTGGCCAACCCGCCATGTCGTGAATTAGCTCTACTTTGTTAATTGAAGAGCAGTACAGGCTTCCAGCCTGTTTCTTCACAGGCAAGATGGCCGTGCTACTATCAGAATTGAATACCTAGTGCTCATTTAACTAAGTAACGTTAGACCCTGTTAAAAAAGTCGAAATCCGTAGGGCCAGCGCTTGCGCTACACCGCGATAGAAAATTGCTCCGCTGCCTAATTGTAGGAGCGGGTTTACCCCGCGATAATGCGTGTCTATTCCATGAAAATGAAAAATCGCGGGATAAACCCGCTCCTACTCTGACTTATTTAGCAATCTCTTAGAAATCACTGTTCCTAAAGCATTTTTCAACAGTCGCTTTCGTTAAATTTCGATTCGCCTCAGACAAGAAATGATAAAGAGATTGCGATCTCCAATTCAAACGTAGTATCTATTCCGAATGGTCTGTTACCCATTTCGTATCGCATATGCGTGCTCCAGCTGCGCATACCTGCTAATATTGCTTTGCTCTGCCTTCGCAGACATTCCTCCCTCTCTAGCGCCGCAAGTCACTGGAGAATTGGAACCGACTGAAACGCCGGATTCAACCCCATCAAACGTTCTCGCACGAGAACGAATCCTCTTTCTGAAAACGGAAATCGCAAGACACGACGATCTCTATTTCAAGCAAGCGAATCCCGAAATCAGCGATTTTGAATACGATCGACTCAAACAAGAGCTTCAGCGACTCGAACATTCTCATCCCGAGATCACGGTAAGTCTCGAAGCTCTTCCCAGAATCGGCGACGATCGCAACGGCTTATTTCCAACCGGCCACCACGGAACTCCGATGCTAAGTCTCCGTAAGGCCTACTCCAATTCCGCTTTGCAGCGATTCCATGCACAAGCCGTCGAGGCTACCGGAAACAAAGCGATCGCTTACCTAATCGAGCCTAAGATCGATGGCATCGCGATCAGCCTCCTCTACGTGCAAGGGCAACTCATCCGCGCTCTCACGCGAGGCAACGGCATCGAAGGCGACGACATAACGGCAAACATCCTTACGATACCATCAATTCCACAAGAACTACGCAGGACAACCGCAACCGGCGAACACATTTCCATCCCAGACCGAATCGAATTTCGGGGAGAGATTTTTTCAACTTTCTCTGATTTCAAGACCATCAATCGCCAACGCGAAATTCAAGGAAAGCCGCCATACGCTCATCCTCGTACTCTAGCTGCAGGTTCCGCAAAATTATCGGATCCAAATCAAACCGCTCAACGAAAATTATCCGTTTTGATTTACGGATACGGCACTCTAAGCCCGAGAAGCATGGTCCCAAAAACGCAGCAAGATTTCTACAAGCAAACTCGATCTTGGGGACTTCCTGTCCTGCAATCGATTCGTAGCGCCAAAGGTTTCGATACATTGTCTTCCGCAATCATCGCCGAAAATACTCGCCGTTCACACCTGCCCTTCCCCACCGATGGCCTCGTTGTAAAAGTCAACTCGCTCTCGTTGCAACGTCTCCTCGGGAACTCAGATCAAGCGCCTCGCTGGGCAATAGCCTACAAGTTCACTCCCAAACAAGCCGAAACCCGCCTCCTCTCAATTCACATTCAAGTTGGACGTACCGGACTACTAACGCCTCTAGCTGAATTCGCACCCGTAACCATTTCGGGAAGCACGATTAGCCGAGCAACACTTCACAATCGAAGATCCATCTCCAAACTAGATCTACACATTGGCGATACGATCATCATCGAAAAAGCCGGTGAAATCATTCCCCGCATCATATCAGTCGACACCTCCAAACGCCCCGCAGACAGCACCCCTTACGCCTTTCCTGATCACTGCCCCTCATGCTCCTCCGCAATCGATCTAATCTCAAACGAAGCTAACGTTTACTGCTACAACGCAAAATGCCCCGCCCAACTCCAACGCCGAATCGAACACTTCGCTTCCAGCCAGTGCATGAGCATTGAAGGACTAGGCCCCGCAACCATTCAATCACTCATAGCCAATAAGCTAGTGAAAGACCTGCCTGACCTATATAACCTCGAATCATCGAAACTGCTTTCGCCAGGAGAAACCAACATTGTATCCACTAATAAACTTCTAAACTCGATTGAACGAAGCAAACACGCGGATCTCTGGCGCGTCCTATTCGGCATCGGTATTCCAGGCATTGGAAAAACCAGAGCCAAGAGACTCGCCGAAACAATCGGCAGCCTCGAATCCCTAAACGAGGTTTTCAAAATCGATTTCGATAGCGACAAGCATGAATACAATTCAATCGACGCCGTTACCCGGAATGCGGTTTTCGCCTATTTTTCAGCCCCCGAAAACCGAGCCCTAGTAAAGCAATTAATCCTAGCGGGGGTTCAACCTTCCCTCAGTTCGAAACCTTCAAAATCGATCCTCTTGGACAAACACTTCGTCCTCACCGGAAAACTCCCAACTCTTTCCCGCCAAAAAGCTACCCACCTCATCGAGTCCCTAGGAGGAATCGTTCGCGATACCATCACCGAAAAAACCGACTATCTCCTCCTCGGGATAAACCCCGGCTCCAAACTTAAAGAAGCGCAGGAACGCAAAATAACGATAATCGACGAAGCATTTGTCCTGCATCTCGCAAAAGAAATGAATCGAAACTTGGTTGAATGAGAGATCGTCGAAATGCTTGCAAGAACCTAGAGATTTTCCCCATATTTAAATTCCAATCGCTAATAAAGCGACGTCTACCCTCAATCCCATTTAATATGAAGCTCTATACACTTGGCTCCACTAAAGTCGTCGGAATCCTACTCGCGGCGATCTACTCCTCAGTCGTAGCTTTTGCAGGAATCTTCTACAATGTGGAAACGGCGGAATTTACGCAAGGCCCACAACCGAAAGTTTCGCAATCATCGATTCTCGTAGAAGACGGAAATCTAAAGGTGTCCGGTTCTCAGGATAGCAAAGACCAGGCCGGTGAAATGATCTTCCTCGGATCGAAGAAAGAATTGCTAATGATAGACCACAAACGTCGAAGCTATACGGCGATCAACGAAGAACAGATCCAAGCAATTAGTTCCAAGATGGAAGCAGCAATGGCTGAATATCAGAATATGCTCGCTAACGTTCCTCCAGCTCAAAGGGAGATGATGAAAAAGATGATGGCCAAAAGAATGCCTCAAGGAATGGGAGAAGGCACTACCGAAGCGGCTTTTGAAGTCAAAGAAACCAATGAAAAAATGGACATCAACGGATATCCAACTCGCAAATACGAAGTCTATAAAAACGAAACTCTTCAACAGGAACTTTGGGTAACCTCCTGGTCGAGTCTAGAAGGAAGCGAAGAAATATCCAAAGCGTTTGAAGGCATGGGAGCCATGTTCGACCAATTCATGAAAACCATGACTCAAGGTCCAATGGGCGCGATGATGACTCAACGCATGCAACCCAACTCATGGCTTTCACAAATGGGAGAAACCGGAGGACTGCCCGTCATGACTCGAACCTATGGAGCCGGGGGAAACGTCACGCAGGAAACCAAGATCTTAAGTGCAGAGAATAGGAAAATCGACCCATCCGAGTTTAATGTTCCAAAGAAATATAAACGTCAGA
>JBNMOQ010000419.1:0-3689 GCA_051275055.1 Candidatus Pelagisphaera sp. | reverse complement strand
GCGAACTGTTACCAATCCATCGGTACCGACAGGACTCGCTTCGAGCATCGGACGATCCGGATAAGGCACGCCGAGATCTTCAATCGTATCCGTCAAAACGATACCATCGATACTTACACCTTCCTTCTCCAGTAAATCGACGACCACCTTACGGCAATAACCGATACCCTTCTTTTCGACGACAAATTTGAGACGGGACTGCGTACGGTCTCGACGATCTCCGTTATCGCGGAAAAGCAGTGCGATCGCGCGATTCACTTTCGTGATGCGATCTGCTGGCACGAACGTGAAAAGTTCCTTGCCGATAAACGCTTCCCAACCCATGCCGCCGCCGATCACGACCTTAAATCCGGCTTCCTCTTCGCCCGCATCATTCTTGCGGGTCACTGCGATTGCTCCGATACAATTGATAAACGGTTGACCGCAACCCGCGCCGCAACCGGAGAAATTAATCTTAAACTTACGCGGCAAATTATCGAGATCCCGCATCGCCGTGAGCTCTTTTGCCGTCTCCTTGACGTATGGCATCACATTCATCCGCTTGTACTGGCAGGTTTCCGCCAGCGGACACGCCACCACGTTTCTCGCGACATCGCCGCAACCGTGAAAACAGCTCAAATTGTCTTTCGCCAAATCGCGAAGCATGTCAGCCAAAGCCGGAGCCTTGAGCCAGTGAAACTGCACGCACTGACGAGTGGTGATCGAAATTTTGCCTTGGCCGTAATCCTCAGCCACCTGAACGATGCGACGCGCTTGACTCGAAGTCACGACACCGCCGGGAATGACGACGCGGGCCATGTGGGCACCTGGGTGACGTGATCCGTAGATGCCGTACCACTTCGAAAGCAACTTCTCACCGCCTCCGAGGGCGCCTTTCCGCGCAACCTCATCGAAATCGAGAGTAAGGCCGTTGTCCTTGAGTTGCTCTTCTTCGCTAACGTGTCTCTTGTCGAGTCTCCACTGCATGATTATAAATAGGTTTTTAGGCTGTAGGTGTTTAGGAGTGTAAGTCTAAACGAACGTGCTGCCTTTTTAGTCTTGGTAAAAGAGAAGGGTTGAGATGTAACGCTCGCCTGTATCTGGCTGTATCACGACAATGTTCTTGCCTGCGTTTTCTGGGCGAGCAGCAACTTGCTTGGCAGCCAAAGCGGCCGCTCCAGACGAAATGCCCACGATAAGACCTTCGGACTTGCCTAATTCCTTGGCAGCGCGAATCGCGGCTTGGCTTTCGATTTGAATCACTTCGTCGACCACATCCGCATTGTATGCTCCGGGAATGAAACCCGCTCCAATTCCTTGAATCATGTGAGGCCCCATTTCTCCTCCGCTTAAAACAGGAGACTCCTCAGGTTCGACAGCAATAATTTGTACGTTCGGATTCTTCTCCTTGAGGAATTTACCCGTACCGGAAACCGTTCCGCCCGTTCCTACGCCAGCGATGAAAACGTCTACCTCGCCTTCAAGATCTTTCCAGACTTCAGGTCCGGTCGTATCGTAGTGGACTTGCGGGTTGGCCGGATTGCTAAATTGCTGCGGCATAAATGAGCCCTTAATCTTCCCGTTAAGCATCTCCGCTTCTTCGATTGCTCCCGGAATTCCGAGATGTCCATCGGTGAGCACGAGCTCCGCACCGAGGTTGATGAGCAACTTGCGACGCTCCACACTCATCGAAGATGGCATGGTCAAAATGAGTTTATAGCCCTTCACGGCAGCTGTAATCGCTAGCCCGATCCCAGTATTCCCGGAAGTTGGTTCGATAATCGTGCCACCTTCCTTAAGCAGTCCATCACGTTCTGCTGCTTCGATCATCGCCTTGCCGATACGATCTTTCACGCTCCAGCCTGGATTGTAGCCCTCGAGCTTTCCTATGATATTGCCATGCAGCCCAGCTCCAAACTTGTCCAGTCGAACAAGCGAGGTGTTGCCGACCATCTCACTTAAATTGTTGTAAATTGCCATTTCGGAAATCGATTGAATACCGCAAACCCATCCAAACACGATGCGTTTCCCGTAGAGCCCAATCAAAATGCGCCCCGCAATTCCAAGAGCAAGGAGAAAGGCGTAGGAAATAGCGGCATAAAAGACGCAAATTCATCGCGACTAAAAGCCGAATTCTCAGCTAGCTAAAAGGGCCGATCGATTCAACCAGGCAAAAAAAGGACCCGCATGATGCGGGCCCTTGGAAATTCAACTGAAAACAATTCCTAGTACCGATAGTGACTTGGCTTGTATGGGCCTTCCACCTTAACCCCGATGTAGTCGGCCTGATCCGGAGTGAGCGTCGTGAGCTTAACGCCGATCTTCTCCAAGTGCAGACGAGCGACTTCTTCGTCGAGTACCTTCGATAGCAAGTAAACGCCTGGCTTGTAGGTTTCCTTGTTTTTCCAAAGATCGATTTGAGCCAAGGTCTGATTCGCAAACGAATTCGACATAACGAATGACGGGTGACCCGTGGCGCAACCGAGGTTCACGAGACGACCCTTGGCCAACATATAAATGCAGTTGCCGGTCGGGAATGTGTACTTGTCTACTGCGCCCTGAGATTCATCCTTGATAACCAACGTTTCGATACCTTCGTAGGCATTGAGCTTATCGATCTGGATTTCGTTGTCGAAGTGACCAATGTTACAAACAATCGCCTGGTCCTTCATCTTTTCCATGTGCTCGACACGGATGATGTCCTTGTTGCCAGTCGTCGTCACGTAGATGTCAGCCCGACCCAATGTATCTTCTATTGGGCAAACTTCGAATCCTTCCATCGCTGCCTGAAGAGCGCAAATCGGATCAATTTCGGTCACGATAACGCGAGATCCCATGCCAACCAATGCTTGAGCGCAACCCTTGCCAACGTCGCCGTATCCGCAAACAACAGCTACCTTGCCACCGGTCATTACGTCAGTCGCGCGTTTGATGCCGTCGACCAAAGACTCACGGCAACCATAGAGGTTGTCGAATTTCGACTTGGTAACCGAATCGTTAACGTTGATCGCAGGGATCAACAATTTTCCCTCTTCCATCATCTGATAGAGACGGTGAACGCCAGTCGTCGTTTCTTCCGAAACACCCTTCCACTCCTTGACCACTCCAGCCCAACGGCTGCCGCCTTCGGTGTGAATCTTCTTGAGCAGATTCTTGATGACTTGCTCCTCTTCGGAACCGGATTCCGTATTCACCCAATCGCTACCGTTTTCAAGCTCGAGGCCTTTGTGAATCAGAAGCGTCGCATCGCCACCGTCGTCGACGATAAGCTGAGGGCCGAGGCCGCCTGGGAAGGCCAAAGCCTGATCCGTACACCACCAGTACTCTTCGAGCGTCTCGCCCTTCCAAGCGAAAACCGGTACGCCTGACTTGGCAATCGCCGCAGCCGCATGATCTTGAGTCGAGTAGATATTGCAGCTTACCCAGCGAACCTCCGCGCCGAGGTCGACTAGCGTCTCAATAAGAACCGCAGTTTGGATCGTCATATGCAAAGAGCCCATGATGCGTACCCCCTGCAATGGTTTTTCTGCAGAATATTTCCTGCGGATTGACATCAGACCAGGCATCTCGTGCTCGGCAATATCGATTTCCTTGCGTCCAAATTCCGCAAGCGAAATGTCCGCTACTTTATAATCATTTTCTAATTTCGTTTCACTCATATTGAAATAGGTGTTTAGGTGGTAGGGGTTTAGGATTTTGAGATTTTTCTA
>JBNMOQ010000418.1:0-3710 GCA_051275055.1 Candidatus Pelagisphaera sp. | reverse complement strand
AAACCGTAGGGGATTGGCGAATGAGGCTCCACGCAAATCCTTCGCGTAGTTACTAGGTTGGGTTCTTGAACAGGATACGCGGCTACGCCGCTAGATGATGCCGCGATGCGTCAGTATGATGAGACTGGCGAGACGTTGGATGCTACTGGAGATCTTAGTAACGCTTATCATGCTGCCGACGGAAGGAGGCGCGAAGCAAGCGAAGCGCATCCTGTTAATTTAAACCCTTATCGTTCTGGATCAAAACCTACTGGAATGCCGCCTGATATTTCCCGAACGCGATCGGCAAAACGGGCGAAGTCAGCGGGTGTTGTCAGGTCGGCGAAAGTCGGAGGCGAGACGGCAGCTTGACCTTCCGGGATGCCGCGAACCTCTGAGATACGGCCAACGTTTTTGCTCGCGGGTAGATGTCCGCCAGTGCCGGTCTTGGCACCTTGTCCGCCTTTGAAGTGAAAGGCTTGGACCTTTTTCAAGGATTCTTCGTTGTATCCGAACTGCGCAGACGCGAGTTTGTGAATAAACGCTACAGTCGGTTCTTCAGGGGTAGGAGTCGCTTGAGGAGCGGCATCGGCTTTGTCGTTTTGAAGAGCGAATTCCTTGCCTACCTTATCTGCTGGAACTTGGGCGTGCTTGCCGTCGCAGAAAGGCTGATTAGCGCTTTGCTTGCAATTGCAGAGGTAGGCGTCGCCGCTTTCTTCGGCGGTGAATGTTTTGGGGGTGAAGCCCGTTCCTTTGTGAGATCCATCGCAGAAAGGTTGGTTTGACGATTTTCCGCAGGCGCAAAAATAATATTCTTCTCCTGCGTTAAGTTCAACGGCGATGGGTTTGTTGTCAGCAACGGTAGGTTTATTCATTGCGGTATTTTGTTAGATTCTGATGAGAGGGTATCCTGGATCCAATGGAGCTGTAATGATGGCGAATCGAGCACTGGACTCGCCGGTTGAGATTGTGAGTTGAACGGAGTCTTGAGATTTGAGAAAAGCGAAGTCTCTACGATTGAGCGTTTTCGATTCGCTTTCGATTTCGAGTTGGCCTTCGCCTTCGATTAGTACCATAGCGGCTAGAGATTTCGGGTCGATTGCAATCGAATAGCGGCCGTTGGCTTCAAGAGTCACTTCGTTCCATTCGATGGGTGCATCGATATGGGCCACGCCATTTGGACCGACGATATGTTTTACGATTGTATTGGAATCGATAGTCGTTCTCGGAAATTGGCTGTCCTCGAAGTCCGAGTAAACAGGCGTTTTTTCGAGGGCGGTTTGCATATTCGGCTCGAACCAGATTTGGAAGAACTCCGTGCGCTCGCCGTACATTTCCTCGCGATGGGAAATCCCAGAACCGGTTTGCATGACTTGGATGCCACCAGCGGACACGCGGCGGTTGTTACCCGCCGTATCCGTGTGGCCAACACTGCCTTCCATGACGTAGGAAATGATTTCGAAACCTTTGTGAGGATGCATGCCGATGATGCCGTCGCCTTTCGCCGAGGCCCATGCCCAATAAAGTAGGGGACCGGTTCGTTTGGCTCCGCCAGATTCTTGAGGAAAAGGGATGGGTTTGATTTCCGTTATCTTTCCACCATCGAATGCTCCTGAGCCCTGTTGGTCAGGCGTGTAGATATCGAGAGTGTATTCTTTGCGAGTAGTGGTTGTCATGATTTTATGGATATTAAGTTTGTGTTTGGTAACGACTGACCTCCGGGCAGCCACCAAACGATGTATTTGTTCAGCGATTTAATGATCCTGCCATTGTAGGAAGATCGGCCGCTATCTTCTTAGATTATTATTCTGATGTGGAAATACGTTGATCGATGGACCAGGCTCCTCCGCCTTTTATTATGAGCGTAATGCTAGTGAGTACAAGAATGAGAGGGTATTCCATTCCCTTTGGAGCGAAGAACTCGCCGCCGTGAACCGTTATTAGAGCGACCAGCATCGTGATTCCGATGAGAACTGCTGCTGGGCGAGTGGCGAGGCCGATGATCAGCAAGAGTCCGCCAAAGAATTCGCTTCCTCCAGCTAAGGCTGCGAACAGTATGCCGGGTTTCATTCCGAGAGAACTCTCGAAGAATCCAGCCGTTCCTTGCAGGCCATATCCTCCGAATGCTCCAAAGAGCTTTTGGCTTCCGTGGGCGGCCATTATGACGCCGAGACCGAATCGGAGAGGAAGGCTTGCGAGCGAGTTGTTGGTCGATACGATTTTTTCGATTATTTTGTTCATTGTATTTGTGGTGGTTAAAAGCTTGATATCAAGATATTATTTCGTGATAAAAATATGAACGTTCGGTTGGTTAGAGATTCAAAGCCTCGGCTGTTTTGCCGATCTTTTTCATGAGTCTTACAAACTCGGTTTTCTCTTCTTTGTCGAAAACGCTGAAGAGTCGTTCCAAATTGGCGGCGTGAATTTCGAAAGCGCTGTCGATGGCCTCGCGGCCTTTGTCGGTTAGAGTGACATTGACAACGCGCCCGTCGTTGGGATCTCGCTCTCTTGTTACATAGCCTTTCTTCTGAGCTCGGTCTACAGCAGTCGTCATCGAACCACTTGTAAGCATCATTGACTGACCGATCGTGTTGACCGGTTGAGGCCCTTTGGTCTTGAGATACTCGAGAACTGCGAAATCGGAGATGCTGGAGAATCCTAATTCTCCGATGCTTCGGTTATCGTAGGTTTCCACAGCTTTGCTCGCCTTGTAGAGTACGAGGAAAAGGTGTTCGCCTTTGATGTTCTGAATCATGGACATGGGTGCATCGTTAGGATTAATACCTTGATGTCAAGGTATAATGTGATGATTTATGTAAATGCCGGTTTGTTGGTGATTTCGTTGGTAACTATGGTAGCGGCCGGTCTCCAAGCGGTCATTGAACGATGTAATCGTTCAGCGAACTCAGCCAATAACGGCCGCTCGGAGATCGGCCGTTACCATTTTGTATGACTTGGGATTGCCTCCTGCTCTGAGCTACTTTTTGAAGGGGTCGATTCTTTTGAAGCCGAAGGCGTAGTCCATGAGGTGGAAAATGACGTGTTGCTCTACTGTGCCTCCGAGGAGGTGGGATTGGGGACCGGTGGCCCAGATGCCAACGTCTTCGCCACCGTGCGTTTCGGATCCGGCGGGGATAGAGGTTTCCTGGAGGTGGTCTCTAAAAGACTCGTTTGTCTGGGTTTCAGGAGTGACGTGAAAGTGTTCGCCGAGATCGGGACGAGCTTGCGTGATGCTTTTGTACTGCTTGGGACTGTGTGGGTAGGTTTTAGCGCCTTCTGGTTGATCGGGGCTGGCACCCGTGTATCCGGCTCCGATTGTGTATCCAAGGGTTGTGTACGGCTTCCCCATGCTGTCGGTCATGAATTTGTTGTTGGGTTCGCCGTCTTTGCCGTTGCCAGCTACGAGGCCTACGATGCTGTTGCCGCGGGTTGGGTAGCCTGCCATGGTCATGACGTGACTGTGGTCGGCGGTCACTACGATTAGGGTGTCGTTTGGGTTGGTGTTGTTGTAGGCGGTTTCGACGGCTTTGGAGAATTCTACGGCATCGCGAAGAGCTCGATAGGCATTGCCAGCGTGGTGGGCGTGATCAATGCGACCGCCTTCGACGAGAAGAAAAAATCCTTTGCTGTTGTTGTCAAGGATGTCGATGGCAAGCTCGGTCATTTCGGAGAGAGTAGGCTCTTCGCGTTCTTTGTCTTCAAGATCGGCAGTGAACTGCATGTGTGAGTTT
>JBNMOQ010000417.1:0-3714 GCA_051275055.1 Candidatus Pelagisphaera sp. | reverse complement strand
AATGGGATACCGGTGTCTCGTTGATTGGAGGACAGTTTAATGGTCACCCTTGGGGAGGCGGCGGGAATTGGGCATTTAAGCTCGATGATTCCGAGCACGTGTTGAACAGAGCTTTCGAAGGAAAGGGCTTTTGGCATTCGGACGAGATTTATCAGTACAAGCCGTCGAACTTTGAGGGTGAAGACAATCTCCGCATTCTCGTGAGTTTGGACATGAGTAAAGACGCTGTTAGCGACCGTTTGACGGATCCGAAGAACGTAGAGAAGTTCGGAAAGGTTTATGGATCTGGAAGTCGCGAAGTACCCGTTTCTTGGGTACGCGATATTGGTAAGGGGCGTTTATTCTACACGAATTTGGGTCATCGGGAAGAAACTTACGAGAACCAGGCGATCATGCAGCATATGTACGACGGAATTCTCTATGCTCTCGGTTATATTAAGGCGGATGCGACTCCAACTGCTGTAGCAGGTTCGTTGAGAAGTGCTTTGGCACCGACTCCTGTAGTTGCGAAAGAGGCGAAATAGATTCTGTCGTTGAGCGAATAGGCGTTGGTATCGCCTTTGTAAACCACGCTAGTCCCTCGCGTAGCAACGTCGCAGCGCGGCGTGGTATTCAGACGTTGATACCAAAGAGCTGAGCTAACGCGAGCCCTGTAGCGTGTCTTCGAGCTACTCGTCCCCGTAGATTTCCAGATTGTTGATCATCCAGGCGGTCCAGCCGTTCTTTTCGGTCATGGTGATTCGAGCGAACTTTGCTCGAGTAATTTCGGGAAAGTGAATCTGAGTAAGAGGTTCACCTTGTCCGGAAGCGATCACGTCTCTCCACTCTTCGCCGTCGTTGGAAATCTGGGCTTCATAGGCGAGGGGAAATCCGTTTTCGGAGCCGGTGGCATCGAGGACGATTTTCTTGATCGCGCTTTCCTTGGGAAGTTCGATTTGAAACCACATGCCGACGTAGGGATTGATGCTGGTGAAGTAGCCAGCGTCCGCGATGTCGTCGATAGCCAGAGCTGTCGTTTCGACGCCATGGCTAGCGGTGAGTTTCCACGAGCTGCGGTTGGCGAAGCGTTTGTTTGGAATGGCGATGACGGGGATTTCAGATTCGAGTTCTTCAATCGTCCAGGCCTGGGTTCGGCTAGCCTGACGAACGCGGGCGTCGGCAATGTCGTGGGCGAGAACGGCGTCGCTTCGATTGCCGAAGCTATTGCGTATATAAGTTAGAACGTCCGCCAGCTTTTCGTCGCTGTAGCTGGCCATGGTGATCATGGGAGCTCCATAATCCACGTCGTCGACCAATCCTTGCAGTCCGTGAAGAACGATGTTGATGCTGGCTTCTTTGGAACCGAGAACGCGGGGTGATTCGAAGAGTGGTGGTGCGAGTGTTTTTCCTTCGGCTGCTGGGGCGCCTTGTCCATCTGGGCCGTGACATGCGAAGCAGAGGGAGTTGTAGAAATTCTTCCCTGAACGGTAGGATTTGAGTCCTTCGGTCCCGAGGAGTGTCATCAAGTAGGGATCTTCGTCGGATTCTTGCCAAAGCTGTTCGTTGATTGCGTAGACGCCTTTGGATTCGGTGGTTTCGGCAGTTTGCTTGGCGAGGTCTTTCGCATCTGGGGATTCGCCTTGTTTAAGCGAGAGCATCGCTTGGATGACTACTTGTGGGTCGGAGTCGCTGAGGAGAGAAGTGACTGATTTGTGAAGCTTGTTATCGCTGTCTTTCAAGTAGGGCTCGGCCAGGCGGAGTCCGGCTTGGCGGATTGAAGGAGTAGCGTCGTCGAGTGCGGATTGGATGAGGTCTTTATTCAGTACTCCAAGTCCTTCGAGCGTCCAAAGAGCGTGAGCTTTAGCGTGGGTTTTGTTGCTGGTTTTGAATAGGCGTTTCAAGGCGGGAGCGATTGAAGCGTCACCTTTGAGAATAAGCAGTTTTTGCGCAGTGTCGCGCCACCAGCCGTTCGGATGGGAAAGGTGTTTGACCCATTGAGTCGGCGACTCATTTAGCATGTTAGGTTGAGGGCCGGGCTTGAAATCGTCGTGAACGAGACGATAGATGCGGCCTTTTCCAATTTCGGTGGCGAGTCCTTGTTCGTCGATGATGCCGCGGAGGTAGGAGCCTTTCTTGGTCCAGTTGCCTTCTTGGATAATACCACGATACATATCGACGATGTAGAGCGTGCCGTCAGGGGCTGTAGTCATATTGACCGGACGGAAGAGCGGGTCTTTGGTGCGGAGGAATTCGGTTTGATCGTAGGCATTGCTGAGTTGAGTGATGCCGTCGTTAACGTTGATTTTCGTGCGTCGGATAAGCCGCCCGACTGGTTCAGCAAACAGCAGATCGCCACGAAGATCTTTGGGAAGGCGATCTCCGCGAAAGATGTCTTGGCCGCAAGTGGCAGTGAAGTGATTGAGAGTATTGTTATCGCGCAACTGAAACCGTCCGCCTTGCGTGTCGGGCACGTTGTCGATCGGCCAGACGATTCGGTAGTCTTCAGCTTCTTCACCGTCGATGGAGAACGTTCCGTATGGTATGTGCTGTTGAAAGAAAATCGGTCCGCGTTCTCCGCCAGCATCGACGAACCAAACTTTTCCGTTGTCGTCTTGGGTTAGTCCCCACTGGCCGCCATTTGTCGGGATTTCTTCTTTTTCTACTGTTCCGTTGGTGAATCTAAGCCGGTATTCGTTGTATGTCGTGTACATCCAGTTGTCTTGAGCCCAGATCAGGCCATTGGGCTGGTGTTCCAGATTGCCTCCGCGCGGTCCGCCTTCGAACAAGAGGAGTTTTTCGTCGGAAACGCCGTCGCCATTTGTGTCACGGTATGAGTAGAGATCGAGGGTGTTGGTTTCGCCGATGATCACGCGATCGTCGAGAGGTAGAACGATACGGGGCAAAAGAAGGTTGTCGGCGAAAATGGTGTGCCGATCGTATTGTCCGTCACCGTTCGTGTCTTCGTGCATCGAAACGCGACTGCTTGGTTCGAACTCGCCGGTCGAGTCGCCATCTTGCATGTAGGTCCGCATTTCGGCGACGTACATGCGGCCATTACCGTCGAAGACTGCCAGGACGGGTTCTTCGATGTGAGGTTCGGCCAGAACGAGCTCGAGGTGATAACCTTCAGGCAATTCCATCGCTTCGATAGCCTCTTGTGGGCTTTTGCTGATGCTTGTGCGGATCGGAGCGCTAGGTTCGCTTGGCTCGTCCTTGGTCGAAGCGCAAGAAACGAATAAGAGTGCAAGCGTCGTTAAAAGGGTGGTTTTGATGCGGAAAACGATTTTCATATCCTAAATTTGGAGACAGCGACGGAAGGGGCGCGTTTAGCCTGAAGTGAGGCGGAGCAATACGATGTGATTGAGCACGTCTTTGGCAAGCTGGAAGCAGAGAGGGTTTTTATGCAAAATCCTAATCGGCTTTGGCCGACCTATGTTCGCAAAGCGAACCCTGATAAATGATCTGCTTGAATGATTGTTCAAGGTCGTGAATCGCCACACAGGCACCGCTTCGCGTCGATAGGTTTCTCATCTTCTAAGAGGCGGTCGAATACGCCTGATAGTCTGCTTACGGATTAGGTCCTAAATCTAGCTATGCGATTCGCTAGCGGAACTCGTAACTAGACGGGTTACGGTTTCGTTGCTTAGGGGCGCTTCGGTTGATTTAGCTGAACGGTAGGATGCGTAGGCAGTTTGAGAGTTTGGATCGATGGCGCTAATTCGAATCGATTCGGAG
>JBNMOQ010000416.1:0-3716 GCA_051275055.1 Candidatus Pelagisphaera sp. | reverse complement strand
TCCTCTGGCCCATTCGAAATGGACTTGCTGAAATCGATTACACGTCGCGTCTTATCGTCGAACTGAATTTTCTTATTCCCCTTGAATTGCCAGCTCAAACCCAAGTGCCATTTCCCGATTAAAGCGGTATTGTAGCCATGATCTTTAAATAATTCCGCTATGGTCATGCGATCGTTATCGATAAGTGGATCGGAGTAACCGTCGTAACCGCTCTTCTTCAACGTTGACCGCCAGCTATACCGTCCGGTCAAGATGCCATAGCGTGTTGGCGTACACAAAGCCGCGCTCGTATGCGCATCGGAAAACGATCTTCCGCGAGCCGCCAGTTTATCGATATTCGGAGTCTTCCAAGCTGCGTTCTCATTGAACGATGAGACATCGCCAATCCCTAAATCGTCAGCGAGAATAATTACGACATTGGGTTTCTCTTCCGCCGATACGCGTATCGAAATAGCCGACACAGATAAAACGAGAAACAAGAGCAATAAACAGCTACCTTTATACATAGGACCTAACACGTTCAAATTCACAATATTTTTTGTAGGATTCTTTAAGAGACTGTGGCTGTGTCCAGCCAAGTTCCGCCTCTACGATGGAACAATCAACCAATGAGTCCATCTCTTCAATCGGTTTCTTACAGGGTAAATGAGCGAGTTCGCCTTCGATAATTTCGAGAGTCGGACGTTGCTCCAAATTATCTTTCGAAGCTACAAAATAACAATGGTACCCTTCGAGTTCGGCAGTCATTGCCTTTACCGCGGCTTCGGCTCCTGAGTATATCGGCAAATACGTAAAACCGTCATAGCAGTTCACTCTCTCCATTCCACCATTTTCCACGGTCGTCTTTAACATTGCAGAATCCATCAACAACGGAAAACGAATGACAACACAGGTCATTTTCTTGTTTTGAGAGAAGTACTCTAATGTGCTTTCTGCGGCCTGCTTACTCAAAGCGTAGGCATTTCGAGGATTCGCGGGCATATCCGAATCCATCGGAATATATGGCAGGAAATTTGGATGCTGACTGCGATCACCAATGGGAAGCTGTCCATCCATTACCTGAACAGAACTAGCGAACACGATGCGCTTACAACCAGCGTTCTCAGCCGATTGAAACAGATTCATATTCATCGTTCCGTTTTCACGATAAATTTTATCAGGAGTATCACTTTCCCAACCCGTATGATTGGCGAAATGCACCAGAACATCCACGCCTTCCAACAGCTCGTCGCAAGCATTAGCATCAAGCAGATCGACCACCCTAACAGGGTATTCCGCTTCAGTATCGGGATACTTGTCAACCGCGAGAAACTCGATCTTCGCCTCCGTCAGCAATCGACACACGCAGCTCCCTAAACGACCAGCAGCTCCTGTAACTAAGACCTTCATTCGATATGCCATTAATTAGCTACAACATGAACATAGGACCTGCCAAGTCATCGCTTTCTTTTTACTTTGTCGGTCAATAGTTGACCCACGCCTCACAAGCCTTGATTCGCGGTCAACTGTAGACCGCAACGTCCCTTGATCAACGAATCAAGAATAACACTCTTCAAGGATCATCCGCCCCTCTAAACCCCACCTCTATACCTCAATCGAATCATGAAAAAAGTCCTGTTAACCGGAGCCTCCGGGCGCATTGGGAGCAGACTTGGCGAGCAGTTATTGAATGACGGCTTCCACGTAGTTGGATTGGACCTGGCTCCTGCTCGCATTAGCCATCCAAACTACTCGCATGTTCAATCGCAAATTAAGCGAATAGACGAACTGATCAGTTCTTTCGAAGGCGCAGACTTTGTCTTGCACATCGGGTCGATGATGTCCTGGAATCCAAAGGACAACGCGAAGATGTTCCAAGCCAATGTCACCGCGACTCAATTAATTCTCGAAGCCGCAAAAATAGTCGGAGTGAAACGTTTCGTATTCGCTTCCTCGGGTGAGGTCTACCCTGAAACGAAAGCTCAGACTTTACCGGTAACGGAAGACCACCCGCTAAACCCAACTTCGTTTTACGGACTAACGAAAAAGCTGGGCGAAGAACTTGTACAATTCTATCAGACGCAGGGCATGGAAACCGTCACTCTGCGCTTTCCGCATACTCAAGCCTCGTCCGAAATCCTAGACCCTGATAGCTTCTTTTCCGGGCCTCGGTTTTTCCTGGATGCCAAGATTCGACAGATGGAACTTTTCGGCAACACCAAGGTAGCCGAATACTTAAAAACGCTTCGGGGCGATGGTTCACCCAAAATGATTTTGCAATACGGAGAAGAAGACCAGAAGCCCTACATGATGCACATTGCCGATGTTCGAGATATCGTCTCGGGAGTTATTTTAGCAATGAGTCACTCCGATGCCGGCAATGAGATTTTCAATATTGAGCCCGATGACGTCGTACGATTCGAGGAGGCATTGCCAAAGATGGCAGAGATCACGGGGCTAGCATTGGTCAAAGCCTACATGCCAGGCCCGGCAGTCCACTACAGGACCAGCAACGCAAAGATTAAATCCACGCTAGGCTACCAACCTAAGCACACATTCTCGTCCATGATAGAGGAGAACCGGAAAAACTCCGAACAGTCTGCACTCTAACATTCCTCCATGCTATCCGCCTTAGACATTGTCGTCATTGTCGCCTACTTGCTCGCTCTGCTTTGGATGGGCTACCGACTCTCTCAGCGAGTCAATTCGGCAGACGACATGTTCACCGCCAGCAACGAGGTCCCCTGGTGGATGTCCGGCCTCTCAGCTTACATGACCATGTTCTCCTCGGGAACATTTGTAATTTGGGGTGGCATTGCGTTTAAATACGGATTCGTCGCTGTATCCATTTGCATGACTCACGGTCTAGCCGCGCTGATTGCGGGGTATTTTATTTCAGCGAGATGGCGGGCATCGGGTGTATCATCCGCAGGCGAGTTCGTTCGTATCCGATTTGGGAACACAGCTACTCACGCCTTCACTTGGCTCAATCTACTATCCCGCATCATTGGCGTCTCGGTATCTGTTTACGCAATGGCGGTATTGCTCACAGCGCTCATCGAAGTTCCCATTGGCAGTTTATTCTCCGACGGAAACGGGAAGTTATCCGTGCAATGGGGAGTCATCATCGTCGGTTTCGTAGTAGTAGGATACACTGTTTTAGGTGGATTGTGGGCCGTGCTGCTAACGGATGTTCTTCAATTCATCGTACTCATTGCGGTT
Source organism: Candidatus Pelagisphaera sp. (assembly GCA_051275055.1). Classification (GTDB taxonomy): domain Bacteria; phylum Verrucomicrobiota; class Verrucomicrobiia; order Opitutales; family Opitutaceae; genus Pelagisphaera. Next base: position 515 of record JBNMOQ010000416.1, on the reverse strand, counting down.
ACTTCGATCACGGTCCCTCTTCTCTTTTCCCACATGGGAGGAATCAGTGCCGCACTAGGCTCCCTTCCTACCGAGCACTTCAATTGGACAACCGACGACTATCCGTTTCTCTTTCTAGCAGGATGGACGACCCTGGTATCACTCAAGATCGGAGGCGAGTGGGCATTCGTGCAGCGCTCTCTGTGCGTCCGAACTCCAATCGATGCCAAGAAAGCCAATCTCCTTTTCGGAGTCGTGTACCTAATCACTCCGATTTTTTGGATGCTTCCTCCGCTATTGTATGCGGGGATCGACTCCGGCGCGGCCCAAGGCCAAGCCTATATTTTGGCCGTTAGCTCAGTTTTGCCCGTCGGACTATCAGGAGTGATGCTTGCCGCTATGTTTTCCGCAACTGCCTCAATGGCCGACTCGGAAATCAATGTATTCTCTGGAGCGATCACCGAAACCTATAAACGTATCAAACAAAGCGCGACGGATAAAGATCTCGTCAGAGTGGGACGCATTTTCACTTCTCT
>JBNMOQ010000415.1:0-3741 GCA_051275055.1 Candidatus Pelagisphaera sp. | reverse complement strand
TGTTGCGGAAAACATGAGGAATGAGCGCCGGCGGGATCTTGTAAACGTAATGCAGGAGCTATTTCAGCTTAACGCGCTTCCCATCGACATTCACCTCTTGGAAGAACGAGAAGAACCGGGCAATGGCCCGGTTTTGGAAATCATCGCACTCCGCTTCGAGCAGGATCGATCCGGCGATCTAGTGACCACAATCAAAGCCAAATTGTCTAAATATGGAGAATTAAATACCCTGGGAACCTACAGTCAACGCACTGTATCTCCGGCTGGTTCGAGCCGCTACCAGATGGATAAGGCTTTCCTGGATGTGATCCGAAAACCCTTGCAAGAAATGATGAGCGACCTGCTTGAGCATTTTCCATCACCGGAGGAAAGAAAGCACATTAACGCTCCTCTCACCGAACTCGGCGAAAACTAGTGCATCGTCTTAGAGGTTTTCCATTTTTCAAAGATTACTTCGACGATTTGTATCTATGAAACTTTCGGAATGATGCGCTAGTTAGGTGTCCCTTACTTCTTCGCCCCAGCTTCCCAAGCTTTGAAATTCCGAATGGATCCTCCCGCCAAACCGGGGTTCAAGCCGATCTTCGACTTCTCTTCTTTCAACGCTCGATGCTCTCCTTCGATGGTTTTGCCGGCAACCGTGGTTCTCGCTTTTCCATCGAAAACCTCGAGACGCATTTGGTACCAAACGCCCCCTTTTAGATCGAGCTCTTCAAGGCCGAAATCCACGTCATCCACAATCGATTTATCCTTGCTCTTTCGAAGGTGCTGTAGCGTGAACCCCACTGGACGAAATACCGAAGACACATTGGCAGTCGATTGGATATTGTGCCCTCCATATCCGGCTTGATCCACGAAAATGCGGAAATGGCGATTTGGCCCCTCCAGTACTGGAAGCATAAATTCGCATTCGATGATGATATCCACCACGGGAGCGATGTAAGTAATCACCGGTCCATGCCCGTGTTCCGGAACATTGACCGCCAGTAACGAACCATCCGGCTGCAACGACCAATGACCCGCGCTAACTCGCCGCAACCAGCCGCCGCCGACACCCACCTGCTCATGCCGCTCAAGCGAACCCTCAAACGGACTATTCAAAACCAGCTTGCCCTTCTTAGCAAGAGGACCGCCAAAACTGGCGAGAGACGACAACAAAACAACAAACAGGATACTAGTGAAAAATCGGGTAAAACGCATATCTAACGAGGGTTGAGAAATTCAGGAATACTTCCACGAACGCCTATTAATGCAAGCCCAAGCCACATACATCGTAGCTACGTCGTGAATACGTTGCGATGCAAGACCGAACCCAATGGGCCCTCAACTTAAAATCCACCAACGACAACCACTAGGCACAGCCTCATAGAGACTGCCAAATAAGTCAGTGTAGGAACGGGTTTATTCCGCAATTTTTCATATTCATGGCATAGACACCTTTATCGCGGGGTAAACCCGCTCCTACAATTAGGCAGCGGAACAATCTCCGACGTATTAATCAGCCTCTTAGGCTCGGTGCTCACTATTCATTACCCGGGGATCGCTCCCGCATGCTTGTACTGAGTATCAAAATGAAGCCAAATCGACTGACACGTGCCAAATTTCAGTATCCAAAATCATCATAAGCATAATCCGGAACGACTACCTCATACTTTGACTGCAAGAACTCGGCAATATCGATCATTTGCCGGACAGTCATTTCCTCAGAAAAGTCGGCCATCTTGGACTTGCCGTCAGCATTCGTATACTTATCTCGATATTGACGATCGATGACGTGCGATGGATTTATGATTGAAGTAACCAGTTGGCCATAGGTTTTGACACGCCTAACTTCGCCTCCCAGAACAATACTGATTTCCCGCATTTCACTTGGTACCGGCATAACCTCATCGCCTGCAACCAAGTGACACTGGATACAGCCGAGATCAATAAACGCAGTCTTGCCTTTTGAGCTGACACCCTCCGGTAAACGGAACCCTTGAGGCGACTTTTCATTAACTAGGCAACCCGATAAAAGGGCTATCGCAGCGAGACAAATCGCCATCTTTATTTTTTTAATATATCGCTTCATAACACTCCTCCTTATTGTATTTATCTATCGAATCTTCGGCGGAATTCAGAAATTCGTATCCCCCCCTTTTTTTTCGTTCTAGAGTTGTCGAAATAGAACTAGATTTCTCATAAACCTTCGGTGACCCATTCCATTGCGGCTTCAACATCAACAATATCGTAATAGTGCAGTTCAGCTCTAGTGAATGGCCTACAGACGATTACCATCGCTTTCTCCCATTTACGGTCGCCAACAATAGCGATCCGTTCGATATGATTGAAATTCTTACAGCCAAATTTCAGGTCTTCCCAAGCGGCTCCCAAAGTCCATCCATCGAAATCGAGCATTTCGAATAATATGCGAATCTTCCCGTGGGTCTCAATCAGGCCATCTAACTCCGGCGTAAAACTATCGTAGCTACTGCGCGTCAGTTTTCCTGCCGCTATTACCTTAACCACTCGTCCTTCAAATAATTCCTCTACTACTATCGATTCAAACGCTATCAAACCCTCTGATCCATCTTTTCGTTTCATTGTCGTATTGTGATTGGTTGTTTATCTGTTTAAGAAAGTTTCCTTGTTCTGCAGGAAGCAAGCAGGAGCATAATTCTGAATGCAGCTATACAATAGCGAATACGGAGAAAAAAGACTATGCATTTTCGGTAAAAACCCAGGCATATATTGCTCTATTACAAAGATAACCAGGGGCTGGCTTACGTTTTCTTTCCTAATACTTGCGCAGGATCAATTGACTAATTAAATGACGAAGTAAACAGGACTTCCATAGCGGTCGCTTATCAACTTTCCGGCCCATATCTAACGAAAGTTGAGGAATCCAGGAATACTTCCAAGAACGCCTAATAACGCAAACCCAACCGTGCTGTTAATATTGATCACTTCAAACCGATCCGCCGCGCCCCCATCCCAGCGATCGCCGTGGCCACCAGGCCGGTTTGCTTGAGAAAAGATCTTCTTGGGGTAGTCATATCGCGAATAAATTGAGATATCGTTACATCGGAAAAGCCAATACAACCAATGTTTATGACAAACGCAAACGGCCACCTCGGAGACCGTGAAGCAGGTAAGCTCACGAATGCACCCGTGTACTCAACTTAAGCTCATAGTTTCATAGGAATCGGGGACTAAAGTTGTAACATTTTAACTTGAAATCACTTAAGGGGAAAATTCTCGCAAAATGTAACATAACTTAAAGTGAGCTTACGATAGACCTGAATAAACTCGTCAGCAAAGAGAATTATCAGGGTCGCCAAAGGCGACGTAGGTGTCGCTAAAGCGACAGCTGGTTTTGCCAGTATTCGATTAAGTTTACCTTTTAAAAACCTATTCGGCGTTAGCCGACCTGTATCCGCGACGTCAGTCCGGCGTAGCTGAAAGCGAAACCTGGAAGCGGATCCTGACGATCACTATTCAGTTAATTCATGAAACGTTTAGGTTAAGCTTAAACAGTTGGACTAATTGCAGACTCCACGCCGAATGGCTGGCCTAGCTCTTCGAGCTGAACTCGGAGTAGCTACCTCGACACGTCGGGGTGGTTTAAAATTTTCTGGTATCGATCTGCCCTGTGCGGAGGAGTTCCTTTTGGATCATGAGACTGAGGCTTTCGACGATCGTAGCGGACTCGGGGTTGTTGGCGATATTCTCGTTTTCATCGGGATCCTTTAGGTGATCGAA
>JBNMOQ010000414.1:0-3781 GCA_051275055.1 Candidatus Pelagisphaera sp. | reverse complement strand
TGACGCGTTCGCCTTGGCTGGTTTCTTCGAGGAAGATAGCCTCGAGGCCCTGCATGGGGCCGTCGGTTATTTTGACCGTATCGCCAGTTGCGATAGAGTCGGGCTCGAGGACGAGAATGCTGTCTTCTTCGCCGGCCCAGCTTTTGAGTTGTTGGATGGTTGTATCGCTGACGATAGTCGGTTGGGCGCCGTTGCTGACGATTCCGATGACGTCTTGGCCGTACCGCACAGCTCTGTAGCTGGTCGCGGGATCAAAACGGCAAAACAGGTAGCGCTGAAAGAGCGGTTCGGTAACAATGCGTTTGACGCGTCGTATGGTTTTCTTGCGTTGAAGGCGCGGGAAGTAAGGCTCCAGTTGAAGTTCTTCCTTCAAGTAGCGTTCGACGAGCAGTTCTTTGCCCGGTTTGGTGTGTACGCAGAACCAATTCATGCGGGACCTCCCTTTCCTAGACGTAGCGAACCGGATTTAGAAAATAGGCGAAAGCGCTCAACTGAGGCATGCCGAGCTGAACTCAGCTTTTGGCATATTGTGTAAGTAGTTATTGCGCTAATTTCCATGAAGAAGAACCTATTTACGATGAGTATTCTTCGAGGGTTCAACGCTAATTCACCCGATTAATGTTCAATCGGACTTACGAGCAAGGTCCAGGGTTCGAAATGCTCAGGCTCGAGTCAGGGAATCCCTGATAGAGTGTCTCCGTTTGTACGTAAGAGTGACTTTAATCGTCAGAAAAAATTAGGTTTAAGTAGCTCTTTATAAGAACTTTAACATTTATTGATTGTAGACTCAGCATTGTGCTTATGAGTTTTGATCGAATGTATCTGGATTTCGCGTTTAGCATCGTTGTGCTTGATTCCAAGAGGCCTCGAAAACGAGTAAACCGAAGAAAATTCACACTAATTAGGAGTCAATCACGGCTTTGAATACAGCACGGAATGGGGCCGAAGAAATACCTATTGTTCTTCTAGGGTCAGGGCTCGTTCGATCGGATACAGGCAATAAAAAAACCTTCTGAAAACTCGGAAGATTCGAGTTTTCAGAAGGCTTGTATGCATTCGTGATATTGGATGGAGCACCTATCTTAATCGAATTTCATTAATTCTCATAGGAAAGGGTGCTGGATATTGATAGGCGTTGTGTTTTTAGGCTGATTTTATGTAAAAAATAGGATAAAACCCCTAATTGACTTGAGTGAGTAGTTCTACTTATTACTGTTCGTATCAGTGTACGAAGATAAATGATTGCGATTCCAAGACAATTTTTCCCACGCTTATTTCGAAAGGCTTTATTATTCATCGTCTATTCGGTGATCTTTTCGGTGTCCTTGGTTTTAGCGTTCGAATTCCGAGATAGTTTTAGAATTTCAGATGCAACATCTCAATTAGTGCGGGATAGTTTGGTTTGGGTAGTTGGATTAAAACTGCTCAGCTTGACGTGTTTCAGGCAGTTTCGAGGGCTCTTGAGCTATTTTCGTTTGCCCGATGTTTACCGTCTAGCAGCTGCTTTGGCAGTACCGGGAGCTCTCTTACTAACGGCTTCATTTTATTCGAATTACGGGTTGTTGGAATCTAAGTCGGCAATCCTTCTAGATTTTTTCCTTTCGTTAAGTGTGTTATGTATATTCCGGACCTCTTTGAGGATTGTTCGCGAGAGAAGCGAGGGATATGCCCCATTGGGAACGAATACGGAAAAACAGTTGGTAGCGATTTATGGGGCAGGTGAAACGGGATCGGCCTTAGCAACTCATCTGATGGCGAAACGAGGACGGCCGATGAAGCCTGTTTTGTTTATGGATGACGACGAATCCAAATGGCAAAAGCAAATCCATGGTATTACAGTCTTGCCGCCTCAAGAAGGGTTCGAGCGGATAAAGAGTAAGCGAATCGCGAAAATAGTAGTAGCGATGCCGAGCGCGTCCTCTTCTAAGCTTCGAGAGATTACCGAAAAGGCGGAGCGGATCGGAGTGGCTATTGAGATAGTGCCCTCTTGGGAAGAATTGGTTTCTGGCAAGAAGAAGATCGATAGACTGAGGCCAGTCAGAATCGAGGATTTACTCGGACGAAACGCTATTAATCTACATTCCCCGAATGTCTTCACTATGCTGAATGGTAAAGTAGTTCTAGTTACCGGTGCGGGGGGGACGATAGGGGGAGAGCTATGTCGCCAGATTGCCCAATGCGAGCCAAGCATGTTGATCATGGTCGAGCGAGCGGAGTTTCTGCTGTTTCAGATAGAACAAACAATTCGTTCTGAATTTCCAGATGTTCCTTCACATGCTTTTATTGGCGACGTGACCGATACGGCACGGATGGACTTTTTGTTGGGAGGTTTTCTACCGCAGGTTATTTTTCATGCGGCGGCTCACAAGCACGTTCCAATGATGGAACATCAGCCTGGCGAAGCTATTCGAAATAACACTTTCGGGACGGTTAATTTGGCGGATCTAGCTATTAAGCACGAGGTGGAGAGGTTTGTCCTTATCTCCTCGGACAAAGCGGTTAACCCGACCAACGTAATGGGCGTTACAAAACGCCTTGCAGAAATTGTCGTTCAGGCGCTTCAGGAACGATCGGATAGGACCCAATTCATGGCAGTTCGCTTTGGAAACGTTCTGGGTTCGTCTGGTAGCGTTATACCGACCTTTAGAAAGCAAATTGAAAACGGTGGACCGGTGACCGTTACCCATCCGGATATAACGCGTTACTTTATGACGGTAGCTGAGGCTGTGGGGCTTGTGCTTGATTGCTCGTCCGATGCCAAGGGCGGCGAAATCTTTGTTTTGGACATGGGAAAGCCCATGAAGGTTTTCGACCTGGCTAAGAAAATGATCGCGTTAAGTGGATTGAAAGCGGGCGAAGATATCGAAATCAAATTCACAGGACTACGGCCCGGCGAAAAGCTTTACGAAGAGCTTCAGCATGACCGGGAGACCTTGGAGATAACGCATCACGAGAAGGTGTTCCGCTTTACGGGCCATACATCTAAAGAAAAAGAAGTGCGTCGATTCCTGAAGGAACTGGCGCCATTGTTAAGGACTTCGGATTACAATTCGCTTAAACGAAAGGTGAAAACCTTCGTTCCTGAATACGTACCAGATTTTTCTGCGCCAACTTGGGCGCATCAGCACGGCGATGTGGCAACTGCTTACCGAAAGGATGCGGTCCCAGTCGAAGGTGAAAACGTAGTACCGTTCGACCAACGGAGAGCGTAACCGAGCGAAGCGTTTCGCTGAGACTAGTCGAGGGGTGTAAATGGAAAAGGACGACCAACTTGGTCGTCCTTAATTATTCGCATCTACTAATAATCAATTTGGAGTTCATCCAATGAGTCAGTGTAGGAGCCGTCCTGCTAAGCGTGGGCCGCGAACGTGTGGGTTTGCGCAACGTCAACTTATACCAATCGGCATCATTAAATTTAGATTCGAAATTGTAGTGCGGGTTGCGAACCCGCCAGTCCAGTAAGCGTGTCGCCTCAGTGAGGCGACCTACAGAGCAATAATATTTATGAAACGTTTAGGATTACGTAAGATAGAACATTCGAAAACGGGGTCCACGCTTGGCGGATACGCGTCAACTTAACTGAAATCGTTTGACGGAGCGCAGATGGCGAAGCAAAACCACGCCGCCTTGCGTCGTAGCTACGCCGAGACTTCGGCGTGGAATCTGCAATGTTAGTAACCGTGTAGGCCCAAGTTGACGCGTATGTGCTTAGCGGACCGCTCCTACAGCTTAGAAACATGAGGATTTGTCAGGATTGGCGTCTTGTCTCGCCGCATCGAAG
>JBNMOQ010000413.1:0-3782 GCA_051275055.1 Candidatus Pelagisphaera sp. | reverse complement strand
GCCAAGGCCAAGTAGCTCTCTAGCCATTCCCCTACCGCCTTAATCGAATTGGGTTCCGGGTCATGTTTAAACAATGCTCGAAGCTGTTTTCCTGAGTTTGGAAAGATCGAGTCTTTGCAGATCAGCACTATCCGATTCAGGGCTTCCTTGTCGTCCAAATAAATCGAATACGAAACGCAATGCAAGGCCCAGGCAAGCGCCTCCCGCATGTCGTCGCATGATTGCATATGTTCGGTTAGCGATTCTGTTCGCTCAAGACAGGCCCTGACAAAACGTTTGAATGACCGTATTTGGCTTATTTCAATGAATTCGCTTTCTTCCAGTTTGGATGCTGATAGAATGATTTCTACGATTGGCAAACGATCAAAATAATAAGTATCTTTCGTCTCTTCGGTGAAGCGCGTTTTCGAAGCGCCGAAACACCTTGAAGCAATATTCTTCGCTTCGCCCAACGCAGCGTCCGCTCTAGTCGCGAATGGTTCATAGCCTGATATTTCATAGGAGGTAGTCAAGTAGCCAAGCATTTCTCTGAAATTCATTAGCTCCTCGATGTCAGTCCGCGCGTCCTTGTCTTTTGGAAAATCCGCAAATTCCGAACGTAAAGATGCTTTAAACGATTGAACCAATGGCCAATCGAAAGCCTCACTATTTTTTGCGTTCACGTTAGCTGCTTCCCAGCAGTCGCGAATCAATAGCTCTTTCGCTCCATCAATGGACCTGGGGAGTTCTTGGTCTAGTACTCTGTAGTATATGTCGCTATGTTCTAGATGCATATGCAATCCTCATTCATGTCGATAGTCTCCGAACTAAACTCACTTTACTTACGGGAGCGGCAATCGATTTTTCCATCTCAACTTTACTGATCAACGCATTCAGGCAATGGCGACCATCGTCGACGATCGGAATACGAATGGAAGAGAGGGATGGGTACACCATATCGCAAATCGGATAGTCGTTGATTCCTAATATCGAAAGATCTTCTGGAATCTTCAGACCTAACCTCAAAGCCGCATTATGAAATAAAATCGCGAACCGATCATCGGCGCAAAAAATCGATCGTACCTTTTTATGATTTTTAGCTAAGTAATCGTAGGCGTACTCGTGCAATGATTCATCGTAAAGCTTACGCTCCGCAACTGGTAAAACAACGGTCTGAACGCTCGAATTTTGCGCTTTCATTCTAGCTTCGAAATGCCGAAAACGATTCACGAACACTGGAGAGTGATCACTGTATACGAAATGTATATTATCGCCATATTCTTCAATCAGATGATCCACTCCCAAGTCTATGATCTTCTTTTCTGGATACACGCAAACGGGCGTATTTTCGAGGTAATCCAAAAACGAATCTGAACCATAGAACAGGTGAGGAATTTGCTGCTCCTCCAAAATAGGCTGGATCTTCGCGACGACTTTATAGTCTCTGAAAATCAGGACACAAGTTGCGTTCGGGTAATAGTGCCGCAAGTCAGGCACTATTTTAACAAACCGCTTTGTGCTTAAAGCAACTGGCATGTAAGCACGTTTCTGAGTCGCTCTATCGCTGATGAAGCTTTGGGTGAAATTCATTATTCCGAAATCCCTTGCCGGCAAGGAATCATCGAATTTTCCAACAATCAAAATTTGGCGTTTTACCGTAGGCGGCGAAACGAAAGTACCCCGGCCATGCTCTCGATAAATCAATCCTTCGTGAATGAGTTCCTTCAAGGCCATACGGATTGTAGCAATGCTCACTTTGAACTTATTGCTAAGCGTGCTCTCGGAATGAAAACGGTCATGCGCTTTCATGTCGGCATCCTCCATCTCTTCGATGAGCATGCGCATGATTTGCTTGTACTTAGGGGCGTCAGAGTTCTGGAAGACCATGAAAACGAGTCAGACATTAACTCCTGTATAGGAGTTGTCAATGGCTTTGAGCAGGGTTTGTCCGGACGAGTACTTCCCCTAACCGCCCAGATTTCGCGCTAAGTACTTCCCCTAATCGCCTAGGTTTCGCGCTATTTGGCGATCTTCAGTTCAGTTTCAATTACAAATCCGGCAAGGCATCGTCCTCAATGTTCCAATCGCCTAGAGTTTCGTGGGTTAAGCTCCACTTCCCTTGATTGAGCGAGTTGATTTGCCACGCTTTCTGATCGTCCCCGCTAGGGCCTGCCCAAGATAAACAGGCTAGAAAGCCTTTCTCTTTCTCAATATTCAATTCAAGCGTATTTAACATATGATAGGGTGCTTGAATGTGTGAACGAGGACCTGATTCATCGCTCAGTCGACTAACTTGTCGACAGGTTTCAAAGCCATAAACCGATTGAAGAGCGACACTCATTTCATCGGTTTTTACGACTGAATAGGCATCCTGAGAATACCACTTTATGGAATCCGCATCCTGGCTAGAAAGAGCATAACCTCCGTGTCTTAGAAGCGCAGGCTGCTTGGAATTGAATCGATGAAGAATCAATTGCCAGCCTCCGAACCACCACATCCGAGTTTCTACTTCGATTTGAAATTGCTCATCCTTTTGACCTAAGCTGTAGAGGCATCCCATAGAGGACTCGTCGATATTAATCGGAGTTGTATAATGCCTACCATATATCCGTTTCGATGATACATTTTCAGCAGTCAGACCCCCGTCAAGTGGGTATTGATCTGGGTTGACGGAAATCAAAAAACCAATGCCCGTTCGATAGCTCAATTTCCCCCATTTGTAGGAACCGAATCGAGTGTTGGTTGATGCAATTTGAGATCCAGCGTTTACAATTTCAACCGCTCCATTGGTTGACCGAACGATCAGCCCTGGAGCATTGTGGGGACGCGAGAAATCTGTAGGCCGAGCGGCAGGAAGTTCCTTTTTAGCGATATCCCAAAACGGATCATCGAATTCCATTAGCAATGGCGAAAATGCTTTGGCTGCCCAGTAGACCGATCCGCCGCAACTATACGATTCAACCATTTCCTTAAACTCGTCATGCCATCCAAGGGAAAGGCAGCCCTGGGATTGATAAATGGGCTTTCCCATGAAGAAATCGATGCTTCTCTCGCAAATTTGACGAGCCAGCCCTGGATCCACCGGGCTCGCGTCTGAGAGCTGAGCCAGACCGAACGGCGCGATAGCATTAAACCGATACGTAATGGATCGCCCAAATGCGGGATGCTCTCCTGATTCGGCGAAAAATTCCGGATATACTTCTAGGAATTTTTTGGCATACCCTTTCCATTTCTCCGCACGTTCGGTATCCGATTTCCCATACAAACGAATCCACCATAATCCATAAAAATGCCAGGCGTAGGCATTATAGAAATCAAAAGCTTGGTTCATTCCATCCATGAACCAACCGTCGCTTCTGTACATCCCTTCTAGTTCGTCGAACCATCGATTGATAACCGATCGAAACGAAGGACGGCCCCTCCCTTCTCGCTCTAGGAATTCCATTACGAATATCCCAAAAAACATATGATTATTCCAATGATGCCCGTTTCCGACGTCGGACTCCAACCAATCGAGTACTTGGTCTCGTTCTGGGTCACTCAAGGTATCCCAAAGCCATTCTCTGCTTAGCTCCAGGCCGACTATCATTAGGCCCATCTCTACCGAGTGTTGATGGAAGTTTGCCGAGTATCCCCAAAACGTAGGTGCGTTTGGATCTGCCCCCCCCACTAGCGCCGATCGAAACCACTCCTCCATCGGTTCTGACAAGTCGCGATCCTCGGAATCGGAGTATTTGTCTAGCGACGATCTCCAGTGCGCAAACAGAACAAAGGGACGAGCGAATGACTCAAGTCTGTCTGCA
>JBNMOQ010000412.1:0-3811 GCA_051275055.1 Candidatus Pelagisphaera sp. | reverse complement strand
CGGATTCGACAATGCGTTTGAGAGATTCTTCGGGACCGTGGGTGCGGTGGTTGTTTGCTATATAGAGGGGAATCTGCTTGCGCCGAATCCCTCCTAGCAGCTCCCCTACGGGCTGATTCGCTATGCGCCCCAGCAGGTCGAGGATGGCGAATTCCGCCGAAGCGATCGGCACCCAAAAAGGTTGGCCTTGCATCTTGTAGTTGGCCCCTGTCAGGAACACCGTATCTACGAGTCGGTCGATGTCGCGGGCATCCTTGCCGACCATGTGAGGCGCAATGACCTTGAGGAAAATCGGGAAGTAGAGCGGCATTTTCGAATCGTGGCTTACTGCCCACCCCTCCGCTCCATCGGTCGATCGAGCCCTCACGAACCAAGTGCCGTCCCGTTCGAAAAGGTCTAGGCTTTCGATGATAACCGGGCTCGTGAAAACCTTTCGACTCAAAAAAGGCCCGTAAGACCCAATCGGGTCGGTTTCTGAGTTTTTGGATACGCTGGAAGCCGCAACGCCAAATGAAGTGGGAGCGAAAGCGAGCGGAGCGGCTCTGGAGATGAAGATTCTTCTATTCATGGGGCATGAGCTCGGGGTTGAGAGGGGTATGTAGATAGGAAATGAATGTGTCTCTTCGTTCGGTACAATTTTTCCGATTTGATCCGGGGTCTATCCTTTGATTGTTGAGATCGGATTACTGCTTCAACTTCCCTACATAAGCAGCGGTTTGGGTCGTGATGGCGACCATCGTTTCGCCATTTGCCAGCGAATGAAATGCGGTGGCGGATACCTTCTCTCCAAAGTTCATGGTTCCCAGCAGGGCACCTTTTGGGGAATAGATGTATGCGCCTCTCACTGAACCGCACCACAGATTACCTTTCGGGTCGAAAGTCAGGCCGTCAGTTCCTCGAAATCCGAGATCTGCGAAAACTTCGGGCTTACCCAGTCGGTCCCCCTCAACACGGCAACGGAAGATTTTGGTCTCCCTGCCATCCGTGAGATACATCCATTTCTCGTCCGGTGAAAACGCAATACCGTTCGGTCGGCTCATGGCGGCGCTGGCCACAGTCAGGCTCTTTGTTTTGGGATCCAAGCGATAGACGTTCTCCTCCTCGAGCTCACGGATCTGATCGGGAAATTTGTCTCCATACATAAAAGCAGGGTCGGTAAACCACAAGGATCCGTCCTTCTTGACCACGAGATCGTTGGGCCGGTTCAGGCGTTTGCCCTGGTAGCGATCAGCCAGAATCTCGACGGCCTTTGCCTCGGCATTCCAGCGGGTTACGCGACGAGTTGTCTGTTCCACCACGTAATACCCACCCCGTCCATCCGGACGGAACGAAGTGGCCTCCGGAGAATCCGCGCGCCATTGGACGAGACCATCGCGTTCTGACCACTTAAGAGCGAGAAAGTCGTGGTGCGCCGCATAGTAGAGGACCGGCTCACCTTTCTCCGCGATCCATTGAGGTCCTTCCGAGCCTTTGTAAGACCCACCGAGCTTGACCCACTCAGTCGATGCAGCCCAATTGGACGCTTCCCCTGTTGTACCCATTGGTTCTGCATGCGTGGTTTGAGTCGTAACATACGCAGCGGCTATGATAAGCCAGCTTATCTTGGCTATGTTTCGGATTGGCATGTAATCGAGACGGTTTTTCATAAGATGTGGTTAATGGCTGTCACACTCACGTGTGTTGATAGGAAATGCAATTGTTCCGATTTGATTCGGGAGAGACTAAAAATTGATGTCCGACCTCGGATCGCTTCAGGGTCTTTCCTACTTAATGATGCTTCCCGAACCAAACAATTTCTCGCTCTGTTCCATGTGCGTGAGAGCTTAACGCGAGTGGAGGATTTAGGGCGTCAGTTTCAAAATTCGATCATTGTAACTGTCGCAAATATAGAGTGTTCCATCGGGCGTAACCCAAACTCCATGAGGCCGATTAAGCGACGTCTGCCCAGGTCCATGATCGAGAATGGTTGTCATGGATTTGGTTGACGGATCGAAACGTCGGATCAGGTGATTCTCGGCGTCGGCGATGACCACCGTATCATCCACATCCAGGCATAGGTGCTTGGGGCCTCGCAGGCCCGACTCCAATGCCTTTCCGTTCGTGGCATGGGGTTCACCTGTTCCTGCAACAGTGAAAATTTTGCCGTCGGGATGAACCACCCGCAAAGCGTGACCTTTACGAGAGAGGATATAAAGATTTCCTTTTGAGTCCTCTGCCATCCCTCGCGGATCTAGTAGAGGACTTTCAGTTGCAATCGAGTCATCTTTGGGGACGGCTGATGTGCCATTGCCTGCAGCCGTGTATATAAGGCCGGATTCCAATTCGATAAAGCGAACCCGGAAGTTTCTGATATCTGCAATGTAGAGTTGCTTATCATCGGGGCTAAGGCTGATTGAAATAGGATCGTTCAGGTGTGCCTGGGTTGCTGGGATTCCATCGCCATTGTACCCGGCTTCTCCCGTTCCTGCGACGATGATAACGTCTCCAGTATTCTCATCCAGCATGCGTACAAGATTTGCTCGGGTGTCTGAAATGTAGATACGTCCGTCGCGCGTCCTGACCAGGTTGTGCATGCCATTGAAAGGTGTGTCGGCTGCCAAGCGTTGAAGCTCTTTGCCTGGGTTATGTTTCCATAAACGACCTCCTTCATACTCGGCGATCAACATTGAACCTTGGTCATCAAAGGCTACTCCGAATGGATTCTTGAGCCCGGACTCGGGTCCCAATACTTGGATGAGTTGAGTCCCTGATTCTTTCGAAGAACAAGCAATGAAAGTCAGGCAAATTAGAAGTGAGATTAAGCGCATACTTTGTAGGGTAACTTCCAGAGTGTTTGTTGATTGGAAATGAATGGGTTTCTTCGTTCGGTACAATTGTTCTGATTTGATTCGAGGGCGTATGCCGAGGTCGCCGAAAATCTCTGTATTCACAAGCTCTCAGTGACGGGGCTTCCAAAGCGGGGAATGAAGAACAATACGATACCCTTGGCACCGTACCGGCCGTCTTGTAACTAGGGCGTCTCCGCCGCCGCTTCTAGCCGCTCCCTCAATCGCGCACGCAATTCCTTGACCTTCCCCGCGTACTCCGGATGACGGGCGAGGTTCGTGAACTGTTTCGGGTCCTTCTCCATGTTGTAGAGCATAAAGGCCTCCGGGTCCTGCTTCTTTGGCGGGTAGTGCATGAAAGCCCACTTCCCGGTTCGCAGGCCATATCCTTTGGAAACGTGAATCAGGGCATCCGGTTTCTCGATACGCTCCGAAGCTGGATCCTCCAGGAGACTCGTTAGGCTAAGTCCCTGGCATCCTGACTCTGGGGGCAATCCCGCCAGTTCCGCAAGCGTCGGATAGAGATCGACTAGCTCGACAAATTGGTCGCAGGTCTTTCCCCCTTCCTGTCCTGGAACTGAGATCATCAGCGGCACGTGAATAGCTTCCTCCCAAAGCTTGGCTTTCTTGTACATCTCGTGCTCGCCGATCATGTATCCGTGATCGGAAACAAAAACGACAATAGTGTTTTCGCGCAACTCAAGCCGATCGAGCTCCTTCACGAGACGTCCGAACTGCTCATCCATAAACGTGATCGAGCCATAGTAGCCTCGACGCATCTCGCGCACGGCCTGCTCTGGAAAAGCTTGCCGTGAGTCGATCGCCTGTGGCGGGATATCGTCAAAATCATCCGCGGGAAAGGCGGGATATTCCAGATCGTTAGCGTCGTAAGGCGCGATCGTGTCGTCGGTTGAGACAAAGGGAAAGTGCGGCCGCACAAATCCCACCGCAAGGAAGAAGGGCTTCTTGTCCTCAGCACGCTGCTC
>JBNMOQ010000411.1:0-3837 GCA_051275055.1 Candidatus Pelagisphaera sp. | reverse complement strand
ATTTTTTTTGTTCCGGTTGAGGAGACGTAGAGCGTTTGTTGGTCGGGGGAGAGGATTAGGCCATTGGGACCGGCGATGCCGTCGGCGGCTACGGTCTGCTGTCCTTCTGGATTGATGTAGATAACCTTTCCTTGTCTCGTAAGGGTATAGTAGATACCGCCTCGATCGTCAGCGACGAGATCGTTGGGTCGGGCCGGACTTTTGGCGTTGGGGTCTTGTCCGGCGATTCCATTGATCTCATTCTTGGAATTCATCCAGGAGATGCGGCTTTTCGTGTTTTCGGAAAGATAGAGGCGACCATTGTTGTAGAAACTGGCGCTGATACGACCCGCTTCGGGGAGGACTACAGTGAGTTCTTCGGTCTTTGGATTGTATTGGTAGAGCTTCTCGCCTTTGACATCGGGGATGTAGAGGGCGGAGCCGTTCCAGGAAGGTCCGTCGGCGAGGTTGAAATCGGCGGAGATGAGTTCGAGTTCGGCGCCGGACTCGATGAGGGGGCCGGCAAGGGAGGTGATGGAGAAAAGGATAGAGAGGGAGATTGAGAGAGTTGGGTGCGGTAGGGTCATGGTGGAGGATGAGTTGTTGGTGGAAGGGTTTGGGCTTTTGGGCTGAATTTTGAGTTACTTGAGGGTGCGGTCGAAGAAGTCGGCGGCTCGTTTGAAAAGGGCTTCGGCGGGTTCCGTGGCGCCTTTGAATCCGTGGCCTCCGTTGCGTACTTTGTAGAGAGTGGTGGGCACTTTTGCTTTTAAGAGCGCTGCGTGCAGGAGTTCGCTTTGGTTGTAGGGAACGGATTGATCGTTGTCGCCGTGCATATGAAGGATTGGCGGGTCGGATGGCGTTACGTAGGTGATGGGGTTCGCTTTCTGGACAAGCTTCTTGTTGTCCTGGATGGGAGCGCCGATGAAACGCGACTCGGGGGAGTCGGGAGCATCATGATCGATTTTTCCTGGAAAATCATTCATTCGCAGAAAATCAGTAGGGCCGAACCAATTACAAACAGCTTGTACGTTCGAGGATGCTTTTTGAGTCACGGGATGCGTGTCGAAGGTAGAGTCGTCGTTGGTGACACCCAGCATGGCCACAAGGTGGCCGCCTGCGGACGATCCCCACGTTCCGAAACGATTGGGGTCGAGGCCGAATTTTTTGGCATTGAGCCGCAGGAAGCTCACTGCGGCTTTGCAGTCTTCTACGGCTGCGGGAAAAATGGCCTCGCCGCTGAGTCGATATTCTATCGAAGCGATTGCGTATCCTCGAGCGAGCATGCCTTCGCAGCGATTGATCCCATTTTTGGAGCCGCCTTTCCATCCGCCGCCATGTATCCAGATAATTAGAGGCATCGGTTCGGTAGCGTTGGCTGGGCGATATAGGTCTAGCGGCAAGTCTCGGCCGTTTACGGTTTCGTAGACAATGTCTTTTTCGATGTGAATGTTTGCGGGAGATTCTGCAGCCCGGTTGGCTGTTGTGGATTCAGAATTGATGGGTTGGGCGTTTCTGGCCCGATTCCTGTTTCGGTAGGCTTGGTCCTCTTCTCGAGATAGTTTGCCGTCATTGTTGGTATCCACGCGGTCAAACACGCCTGCAGGGAAACGCTCCGGGAATTCCGATGCGCTAACGAACCCGTCTTTGTCCGTATCCCAGGTGTCAAATGGGGAGGTTCTGTTTTGGGCGTGGACGATTTGGGCGGCGAAAACGCAAATAAGGAGAACGTGGGCGATGGGTTTCATGGTTTTGCAGGGTAGGGAGGGGGGATGATTGGTGTTGAACGAAGAATGAATAGTGGACGTTTTTTCGGGACGGGCAATGATATTGACTCACGTAAAGCCGCGAAGACGCGAAGCGTTTAGGAATGGAGGATTTTGAGCTTATCTTTGCGTCTTTGCGGCTTTGCGTGAGATCGCTTTCCCTTATTCCACATTGTTCGGTAGAAGAATTCTTACCGTAGGATAAGGAGACCGTGGCGGAGTAGAGGGATTTGGTTGGTATCGGAGCCTCGGTTCGTTTAGGTTTCTTCGTTCTATAGTTACGGTTTGCTTATGATTAAAAAAATACTCTTTTCGCTGATTCTTCTCATTGCCTTGGTTGGCTGTTCGTCGAAGCAATGGTACAAGGGCAATACGCATGTGCATA
Source organism: Candidatus Pelagisphaera sp. (assembly GCA_051275055.1). Lineage (GTDB taxonomy): Bacteria > Verrucomicrobiota > Verrucomicrobiia > Opitutales > Opitutaceae > Pelagisphaera. The sequence goes on along the minus strand of JBNMOQ010000411.1, from coordinate 1,710 downwards.
CGCTGTTGTGCGGGCATGCGGATTCGTCTCCTGAGGCGGTTACTGCTTGGTATCATGAGCGCGGTTATAATTTTCTGTGTTTGTCGGAGCATAATCAGTTCATCGATCCGGCAACGGTAACGATGCCGGCGGATTTGCGAGATGATTTTATTTTGATTCCTAGCGAGGAGGTAACGGGTGGAAATAAGGCACATTCGACCGCCTTGAATATCGACGGCGTAGTTGATCCTCGATTGGTGCAGCCTAGTGGGGCGAGTAAGACTCAAGTGATTCAAGCGCATGTTCATGGAGCGGAGCAGCAGCATGGTCATTTAATACTGAACCATCCAAATTTTCATTACAGCAATACGGCAGAGGATATTCGACCGGTTGAGGGGCTTCATCTTTTCGAACTTCATAATGGGCATCCGTCGGTTAATAATTTCGGGGATGACGAGCATGACTCGGTTGAAGAGATTTGGGATGATCTTTTGACCGATGGAATGTTGATTTACGGAGTGTCCTCGGATGACGCGCATCACTTTCAGAAACTGGGACCGGAGCATTCCAATCCGGGTCGTGGTTGGGTTATGGTTCAGGCGGACTCGCTAACGCCCGATGCGATCTCGGAAGCGATGTATCGGGGAGATTTCTATGCGACTAGTGGAGTGATGCTTCGCAAGGCGAGTGTTGATGGGCGCCGTATTTCAGTGGCAGTTGACGAGGGCGGTACGGAGCGAGAGCTTTCGAGTAGCTTTGTTGTCGGGCACATTACGCCGGAAGGCTCTGTTGGTATTTCGATTCAGTTTATCGGTCCGGAAGGGCGTGTGTTAGAATCGGTTGGAGGCGCGAAGGCATCCTATTCGGTGTCGGATGAATATAGTTATGTTCGGGCGAAAGTGGTTTACACGCGTAAAGGTGATAATGGATACGAGAACTTCTACGCTTGGATGCAACCGGTGTTTACCGATGGGCGGACACATTTTGTGAAGTAGGACAATCCGTGAAATCGAACTTATTTTTCGCGTAGCGAAAACTTATTGATTCCGCGAAAGCGGGAGCACGAGGACGCCCCGGCCGTTGTTAATATTGATAACATTGGTTTTAACAACGCTCTCTGCGTTCGCTTGTTGTCCTTGCAGGACAAATAGGTGTCTCCCGCAAGCGGGAGCCAATAGGTTTTGGGAGATAAGGTTTTTTTCGTCCGACCCTCGGTCGGATGGGTAGCGGACTTGTGTGGAGTCGCACCTAGTCCGGTTTGCCGTGGAGGATTACGGCGTTTTCGACGTATCCGGCGGGGCGAGTGTTTTTTCCTTCGGTTTTGTGGTCGGGGTGATCGTCGCCGAGATCTTTGCGGGCTTTTGCGAGAAGGGCTTCTAGGCGTTTGACTACTTTGGAGTTGGCTTCGGCGACGTTGTTGGATTCGCCAATGTCTTTTTTGAGGTTGTAAAGTTGGAGTGGGAAATGGGTTGTCTCTCCTCTTCGAGTATAGGTGCGAGCGACGTGAATTTTCCAATTACCGCTGCGCAAGGCCTCGAGTTGGCCGCGGTAATAATAGTAGAAGGCTCGATGGGGAGACTTGGCTTCGTCGCTTCCGGAAAGCAGCGGCCAGATGTTTTTGCCGTCGATCTTATGATCGCTTGGGGCTTGCCCTCCGGCCAGCTTCGCGATGGTGGGTAGGAGGTCCATAGAGGTAGCTAGTTGCGAAGCGTGCGAATCGGCGGGAACTTG
>JBNMOQ010000410.1:0-3857 GCA_051275055.1 Candidatus Pelagisphaera sp. | reverse complement strand
CCGGCATACATTCCCGTCGAGCTCAAATACGGTCCCGATGGCGCTGTTTACTTCACGGACTGGGTAGACATGCAACACTGCCATAATCCGAACAGCGAACAATGGGACCGAGGCAATGGACGGCTTTACCGCATGAGCTGGGTAGAATCGTTTAAACCGGTCAAGGTCGACCTCGAAAGCGCGACCGATTCGGAGCTAGTCGACTATCAGCTACACGCCAATGACTGGTATGTCCGAACCGCAAGACGCCTGCTTCACGAACGGGCTTCCCAACGAGACATTGATTCCAGAGCGACCACGTCTCTTAAAAAGCTCGCGACTAAAAACACTGACGCCTCTCGCCGGCTTCGAGCGCTCTGGGCCCTTCACGCAATCGGTGAACTCGACAACGCTCTTGGCTTCCAATTGCTTCGCGACGAAAACCAACACGTTCGAGCATGGACCATTCAATTGATCGTCGAAAATAGAGAACTCGCTGCTTCGACAAGCAATCGATTCATCGAAATGGCCGCAACCGATCCATCGCCAGTAGTCCGCCTCTACCTCGCTTCAGCAATTCAACGCGTAAATCCTGAGACTGGATGGAGTATAAGCGAAGGACTCCTCCAAAGAGCCGAAGACGTATCCGATAACTACATACCCAAAATGCTCTGGTACGGCCTCGCTCCCTTGATGGGGACCGATCCGGATCGCGCGATCGCTCTAATCCGAAAATCCTCGCTTCCAACTCTATCGAGCTACGCCAATTGGTACGCAGCGAAATTACAGGGAGCTTCTCTAGATCGCGTCATCGCCGAACTCGGTACGACCGACGACCAGCCCACCCTAATCGAAGCAATCGCTCTCGGCCTAAATGGACAATTTGGACTCTCAATGCCTCCTTCTTGGACAACGGTATCCAAAGAACTATATGCCCACTCGAACCAACGAGTAGCCAAACTCGCGCTCGATCTCGGCTCCTTGTTCGATGACGTTTCCATCTACCCAGGACTCCGGACGACGCTCGCGAATACAGCCGCTCCAATCACAGATCGTAAAAGCGCCTTCTCAGCACTCGCCAACGCCCTAAACCCCGAAACGGTCGACCTATTCGTCTCTCTGCTCGATGACCCCAATTTCCGAGTAAATGTGATCCGACTAGCTCCGCGATTAAACCAACTCGATATCGCCGACCGCCTCATCCAACGATTCGATACATTCAACAAGATCCAAAGCTCCGCTGCCCTAAACGCGCTCACTCAAAAAGAGTCGATGGCCGCCACGCTCCTTGATGCGATGAAAGCCAATAAAATCGACCGCAGCCTCATGACCGCCTACTATGCTCGCGCTCTCAGCAATTTGGAAAGTCCGCTTATCGACGAAAAGCTGGCCCTAGTTTGGGGCAAGGTAAACGCCACTCCAGAAGCGACCCAAAGCAGAATCGACCAACTTGAAACCAGTTATTCCGAAGCCCCACTTTGGGCCTTTAGAACACTCTCTGGAAAAGCCCATTTCGAGGCGCTGTGCTCCGCATGTCATCAGCCCAGCCAAACCGAAGCGAATATAGGCCCGAACCTCAATGGGTCCGGATCAAACGGAGCTCGCTACTTTTTTGAAAATATCATCGACCCAAACGCGGTTGTCGGAAGCGACTACGCGATCTCGACAATCAAAACAAAATCGGGACAGACATTATCCGGAATCCTCGACAATCAAACCGAAACAGCTGTCACTCTAAAAACGATCGCCGACTCGACCACAATCCCCAGATCCGACATTGAAACCATATCTGAATTGCCTCAATCAATGATGCCTCCCGGATTATTGGATACGCTCAACGACCGAGAAATCACAGAACTCATAAAATACCTCGAAACTCTTTGAAAACTATTCAATCTTCAAATCCCTTTCGAGCATCGCTCGAACCCTGCGTCGCTCAACGAGCGAAACACGGGTTCATTCACTCTTCTTAATTCACTCTTCAAACAACAATGCCTTCACTACGCCTAAAACCATACACCCTCCTAATACTCCTCCTCGCTCCAGCGACCCTTCTCGCCGAGTTAAGTCTGCCGCATTTTTTCAGCAACAACATGGTGCTCCAACGCGATCGAGAAGTTTCCATTTGGGGCAAGGCCGACCCGGGAGCCAATGTTACCGTCAATTTTAAAGGCCGCCAAGTAAACGTCTGGGCGAAAACGGACGGCAACTGGAACGCCGTAATCGACTCCGGCCCCGCTGATTCAAATGGCGCGAATCTTTCGATTTCCAACGGACAAGAACGCACAACCCTCGAAAACGTGTTAGTCGGCGAAGTCTGGCTCGCTTCCGGACAATCCAATATGGCCTTCGCGATGCGAAGCGTTCCAGCCTACGCGGATATTGTCGCCAACTCGGCTCAACCGAACATTCGAATGTTCAATGCCCCCACGGTCACCGCCGTCGAACCGCAATATGACATCGATGGAGAATGGACCGCATGCAGCCCAGCAACCACAATCGGCTATTCTGCAGTCGCCTATTTCTTTGCAAAAAAACTCCACGCCGAACTCAACATACCAATCGGAATCATCAAAACCGCTTGGGGAGGAAAACCTGTCGAAACATTCACCAGCCGCGATGCGCTTAACACGCTACCTGGCACCAAAGTTCTCGCCGAGATAGCAATAGAAAAAGACTCCAACTACAATCTCTCCAAAGCCCAAGCATTCTACGATAAGCAACTCGTAAAATGGAATCAAGCCGACGCTGAATGGAGCGCAGAAACCGCAAAGGACCGTGGACGCCGTCCTCGCAAACCAAGTCTAGCCAGACGTACCCTCGACACCGAAGGTCAACCAGGCGTTCTCTTCAATTCCATGATTCATCCATTCGCTGGATACACCATGCAAGGAGTAATCTGGTATCAAGGCGAAGCCAACGCAAAAGAAGGCAAAGTTCCCTACGACCTCAGCCTCCCGCTAATGATCCGTGATTGGCGAGCCCACTGGAACGACGCGTTCTATTTCAACTCCGTTCAACTTGCCAACTTTCGCAAGCCCTCGACCGAACCTGGCACCCAAGACTATTGGGCTCTACTTCAAGATCGCCAGCGCCTCCTTCTCGACACCACCCCAAAAACCGGAATGGCAATCATCAACGACGTTGGCGAAGCCGACGACATCCACCCCAAAGACAAAAAGACCGTCGGCAACCGCCTCGCTCGCTGGGCCCTAGCGAAAACCTATGGACACACCATCATACCGTCCGGCCCGCTCTACCTTTCCAGTAAAACCAAAGACAAAGCGATGAACGTAACGTTTCAATACGTTGGCAAAGGACTAGAATCCCGAGACGGGAAACCTCTCAAACGTTTCGAAATCGCCGGAGCCGACAAAGTCTGGCATTGGGCCAATGCGAAGGTTACCGCTCCCGACACAATCCGCGTCAGCAGCTCTAAAGTCAAAAAGCCCGCCGCCGTCCGCTACGCCTGGGCCTCAAACCCAGAAGGAGCCAATCTCGGCAACAGCGACGATCTACCAGCCTCGATCTTCCGCACCGACAACTGGGACGACGTAGAGTAAATTCTTTCTCTAAGCCTCTTCCTTGGAGAGCTCATAAAACACTGAAAGCGAATCGATGAAGCGTCGTTATTTTTCCTACGAAGTTCACCAAGATCACGAAGAAGGCTAAGCTAGCGGATTCATCATCCCTTCGTGCTCTTTGTGTCCTTCGTGGGCGATTATTCTTTTGAAACACTTCGGTTACGTTGGCACGAACCCACGTCCCATCGCGGCGTGGCACCTAGTGTCGCGTCACGCGTGCGATGTCGAAGAGAGTAGCGCGGAGCTTTAGCCCGCGTCCATGGAAAATTGATCTTACATTACGGACGCGGGCTG
>JBNMOQ010000409.1:0-3900 GCA_051275055.1 Candidatus Pelagisphaera sp. | reverse complement strand
GAATCGCTTCCAGATCTTTCGGGCGAGTTGTCGTCTTGGGTAGGAAAGAGTTATCCGGAAATGTGCGCAGCGTTTTTCCGTCATTTCGCTACGGATATACCGGAGGATGAGTTGAAGGAGTTGATCGATAATGCGTATTCGCGTTTCGATCACGAGGCACACGCTCCGTTAGTAAAACTGGACGATAAAATCGACGTCTTGGAGTTGTTTCACGGACCGACGCTCGCGTTCAAGGATTTCGCTTTGCAGTTGCTTGGGAAGTTCTACGAGCGGCAAGTCGCACTTTCTGAAGAGTCGATAAATGTGCTTGGCGCAACTTCAGGCGATACGGGTGCAGCTGCTATAAGCGGATTGCTTGGAAAACCTGGAGTTAATATTTTCATTCTGTACCCAGATGGTCGCGTTTCTCCTCTTCAAGAGCGGCAGATGACCTGTACGGGAGCGTCTAATGTGTATCCACTTTGCGTGACAGGAAGTTTTGACGATGCCCAAGCAGCGCTAAAGGAAGTGTTCGGCGATAGGGCGTATAGCCAATCCATGAATCTTTCCGCGGTGAACTCAATCAACTTGGCCCGAATTCTCGCTCAGTGCGTTTATTACCTCTACGCATGGCTACAGTTGCCAGAAGCGACCCGAGAGAAGACGACATTTGTCGTTCCAACGGGCAATTTCGGAAACGTGTTGGCCGGATGGATGGCTTCGCAAATGGGTATGAAGGTTGCGGGCTTTCGCGTGGCAACCAATCAGAACGACATTCTCGATCGTTTCTTTTCGTCGGGGGAATATTCCGTGGGAGACGTTGAGCCAAGCCTCGCGCCATCGATGGATATTCAAATAGCTTCGAATTTCGAACGCTTCCTTTATTATACGACTGGCGAAGATGCGGCTAAGACGCGCGAGACGATGAGCGAGATCAAAGAGCGAAAAGCTTTTTCTTGTGAAGATCCTAAGGTTTTGCGTTCGATGAGCAGTTCGCGAATGAGCGATACTGAAATTCGAGAAACGATTTCAAGCGTGTATGAGCGTTTTGGTTACGTCGTGGATCCGCATACGGCTTGTGGTTTCAAAGATTTGGAATCGCTGGAGCATTGCGTTATTCTGTCAACGGCGCATCCTGCGAAATTCCCGGATGTTGTAGAGGAAGCGCTAGGTCAAACATCAACGCACTCTGAGTTGGATGCTTTGAAAACGCGCGACATCATTAAATTCCCCCTTTCCCCCGAAGCGAACTCCATCAAGGAATTCATCGCTTCGAAGCAGTAGATCAATCAAGAGTGATATAGTTATGAGCAAGGCAAAGATTTCCGTTTACGATACTACTTTGAGAGATGGCACTCAGGGCGAAGGCGTATCATTTTCAGTTACAGACAAATTGCGAATTGCCGAGAAGTTCGATCAGTTTGGAATCGACTATATCGAAGGCGGTTGGCCGGGCTCGAACCCGCGCGACATGGCTTTCTTCGAAGAAGCGAAGGCTTTGAATTTGAAGCACGCGAAGATTGCGGCGTTCGGTTCGACCCGCCGGGCGAATTTGAGAGCGAGCGAGGACCCTCAGCTTCAAACGCTTTTGGATGCAGAAACGCCGGTTGTCACTATATTCGGAAAGACTTGGCTCTTGCACGTAACGGAAGTGCTGCGAGTGGAGCCCGAGGAGAACCTTCGCATGATCGAGGATTCCGTCCGCTTCTTGAAGGAAAACGGTCGTGAAGTTATCTACGATGCGGAACATTTCTACGATGGATATGTGGATAGTCCGGAGTACGCTTTGAAAACGCTCGACGCGGCAGTGGTCGGCGGGGCTGATTGTTTGGCTCTTTGCGATACGAATGGTGGCATGATGATTGGGCAATTGGCGGATATTACGAAAACGATCGTAGACCGGTTTCCGGAAACCCAGGTTGGCGTGCATTGCCATAATGATGCAGGGGTTGGTGTAGCTGCTGCGCTCGCAGGTGTCGAAGCGGGCGCTACGCATGTGCAAGGTACATTTAATGGATACGGCGAACGTGTTGGTAATGCGAATTTAACTACGATTATCCCTAATTTGGGATTGAAGCTTGGACACGAGATGAATTGTGGCTCGAATATGTCGAGCCTGCGCGAACTTTCGACCTTTGTCGCAGACCTGGCGAATTTGCCTCATGATAAGAAAGCTCCATTCGTTGGGCTATCAGCCTTCACTCACAAAGGCGGTGCCCATGCGGATGCAACTAAGAAAGTGAGCTATAGTTACGAGCATATCGACCCGACGAAGATAGGGAATAAGCAGCGGATTCTTATATCCGATATGGCGGGACGCAGTAGCTTGTTGATGAAGGCGCAAGAACTTGGTTTCGAAATTGACCGTGATTCACCGGAAACGAAGGAAATTATCGCCAAGTTGAAAGAGCTCGAATTTAAGGGTTATGAGTTCGAATCAGCCGACGCTTCTTTGCGTCTGCTATTGGATCGATTGACGGAGCGGCATAACGCCCATTTCGAATTCGAAGGGTACCGCGTGATTGTCGAGCGCCGATCGAAAGACGAAGCGACGCTTTCGGAAGCAACCATTAAACTGAGGATTGACGGAGAACCGCATTATACAGTTGCGGAAGATAGCGGGCCGATCGGGGCATTGGATAAGGCATTACGTTTGGCTTTGGCTAAAGCGTATCCAAATGTAGATGATATTGAGCTTAAGGATTACAAGGTCCGTATCCTCGGATCGAAGAAGGGTGCGGATGCTAAGACACGCGTTTTAATCGAATCTGGAGACGGAGACAGTATTTGGGGCACCGTAGGCGCGAGCGACAATATTATCGATGCGAGCTGGCAGGCGATTCGGGATTCTGTTGAGTACAAATTGCTTAAAGACGAAGAAGAAAAAGGATAGAGGCGGCTTGTGGTGTTGTTTGACCTCTAAGCTCGCGGTCGTGATAGTGGCTTTCAGAGGAGAGGTGTGACGAGGCGGCTGAGGTCTTCGGCCGTTAATCGGAGAAAACTATGCTTTTCGGCATCGAATTCCTGAAAAGATTCGGCGTTGGCGGAGAGCTCTTGTATCCAATTTGCAATAGCTTGTATGTCGCCGTGGTCGTAGAAAAAAGCGCCTAGTTCATAATTTACGAAAAGGCTTCTTAGATCGATGTTGGCAGAGCCGGTCATCGCTATGGTGTCGTCTACGAGGATGGCTTTGCCGTGTAGCATTCCCGGAGCGTACAAAAGAACTTCAGCGCCGGCTTCGGAAAGTTCGCGGAGGAAGGAGTTGCGCGCTAGGTCGGTGATCCGGTGATTCGATTTTTTGGGGATGAGCAGTTTGACGGATTTGCCGGTACGAGCTTTGACGATAAGCGAGCGCTGTATGACCTCATCGGGAATGTAGTAGGGAGTTACGATGGTGACGCTTGTATCCGCTTCTTGAATAATGGAGAGGATTTTCTCGTAGAGTGGATCGCCAAGAGTGTCCGGTCCGCTGGCCATTATCTCAATCGTGCTGAGCTCGGTTCCTTGGTACTCTTCGACTGCTTTAATTTCTCGGGCTTGATAGCCTTTTTTACCACAGGCGAATGTCCAATCGGCTTCGAAGATGGCGGAAAGCTGCATGACGGCTGGGCCTTCGATGAGGAGACTGAGGTCTTCCCAGCGTTTGCTGGAGGGGGTGGGACCCATATATTCGCGACCGATGTTTCGGCCACCGATTATGGCTCGTTTGCTGTCGAAGATCGCGAGTTTTCGATGATTGCGGAGATTGGCTTTTCCGAGGGAGGCGAACGGGAGGACGGGCATAAATCGTTCGATTTTTCCGCCGGCTTTTTCGAGTTCCAGCATGTAGAGTGTCTTTTTGCCGAAGGAACCAATTGCGTCGAGAAGTAGGCGGACTTCGATGCCTTTTTGGGCTTGTTGGGAAAGCTCTCTGACGATGCG
>JBNMOQ010000408.1:0-3919 GCA_051275055.1 Candidatus Pelagisphaera sp. | reverse complement strand
TTTTCTATCCATCGACGCGTATTCAAATCATAGAAGCAACAACATGAGTCATCATCACCATCATGAACACGCGCCCGAAGAAGTTTCCGACCGAGGTCTTCTCTGGGCAGTCATAATTAATCTCGGCCTATCCGTTTTCGAATTCATTGCGGGTATCATCTCCGGAAGCACAGCCCTCATGGCTGATGCGCTCCACAACACAAATGATGCTGCCGCTCTACTCATAGCCTACATAGCTCGCAAAATTTCCCGCAAAGGAGCAGACCGAGAATACACCTTCGGGTATCGTCGTGCCGAGTTGATAGGAGCCATGATTCAACTAACGGCTCTCATTATCATCGGACTCTACCTGCTCTATGAAGCCGTGATGCGATTCTTTAATCCCGAGAATGTCTTGGGAGGATGGATGATGGCCGCATCGGGCGTGGCGCTCGTAGTCGATCTGGGAACAGTCTGGCTGCTTTGGGCATTGTCCAAAGGAAGCCTAAACGTCAAAGCCGCGTTTCTTCATAACCTTACCGACGCAGCCGCATCGATCGCAGTCATGGCTGGAGGCGCCGCCGTGTATTGGCTTTCCTGGGTTTGGGTCGACCCGGCACTCACCTTGCTCATCGCGGGATATATTCTCTTTATGTCTATCGGACTCATTAAGCGAACCTCCAAAATTCTGATGCAAGCAGCACCGGAAGGTATCGATCTCGATCAACTAAAAGTGGAAGTCGAGGACATTGACGGCGTTTGCGAGTTGCACCACATCCACATTTGGGAACTCGACGAGCACCACCGATCGCTCGAGTCCCATATAGTTATATCCGATGAAAACGTCCAACAATTGGATACCATTAAATCGAATATCAAAACACTCCTAAAAGATCGTTTCGACATCGATCACTCCACCCTGGAATTCGAAACGCAATCGAAAGCCTGTTCCGAAGGACACAACCATCTGATCTCTACGCATGATTAACTAACAAGGTAGGGCAAGTCTACACTTCGCGGTTCCTCTCGCCTCAGAAGTTCTCCGGCAATGCTGCGATACAAGATGCGGGCGTACCATCCGCTTCCTTGAAGACCTTATAATACGCCTCCTTGGAAATCACCGAATTACTCGAACTACGGTAGTGATACTGCAAAGCGCGTCTGCGATTTGGCGACGTATTCACAGGGGTCTGATGCGGTAGATTTCCATGAAAGACCAACATGCCGCCTGCCTGCAATTCAATAGGAATGGCCAAACCGGGGTCGATCCGCCCCGTTACAATCTCGCAGTCGAAAGTATGATAATGCTTCAAAGGCCCTTTCGCATGAGCCGTAGCTAAAACTCGCATACATCCATTTTCGGCATTCGCATCGTCCAGGGCAATCCAGGTACCAACAACTTGGTCCAGGTCTTCGATCGCGAAATACGCATTGTCCTGATGCCACGGTTTCTCCACCCCGCCGCTTGCTGCTTTCACTAAAGCCATCGTTTGATAACGCTCAACAGCCTGACCAAGAATGCTCTTAACGACTCCTTGTATGCGAGGATGTGTCGTGTATATCCGATTGAAGACAGGAGCCTCATCCTGAAAATCCTGCGTCTTCCGAACTTTCAATACCAATTCGTCCAACTTGTCCGGACTCGGCTCGTATCCGGGTTCCAACTGAACGAAACACTTGCTCGACCTAGAGCGAAATGAAGCGCCTCCGTAATTCGAGTCATCGCCCGTCATAGGTCGATACTCGGCTACTTCGTCATTAAACGCGTAAGACCGCGTTATATCGATCAGGCCCTGGCGAGCCTCTTCCACTTCGGCTGCACTCAAAGCATTCTCGAATGCCAAATAACCGTCGCTCCAATAACTCGAGAGCTGCGCCTCGCTCAACTCGGTGGGACAATCGGGGTAATTCGTTTTAGTGTTCATAAAAATTATTTCGTGCAGGCAATGCAGACTGTGAAAACGGATAACGCTAACTGGGAAAAAACATCAGGCGATGCATTTGAGTAGTTTATCGTAAGTCAGGTCGATACTGGACACCTTCTCTAGCCGTAGGGCCGGCGTTCGCTCCGGCCCTGCGATCCAAACCCAAAGATCTTAATCCTCCAAAGAATCACGAAGATCATACAAAGCTTCGAGATTGACCAATCCTTCCAATCCGCCAAGGAGTTCTCGCTTATGAAGAACCGTTGGAACGAAAACGATGCCGCCCAATTCGCGAACGACCCAAAGGGCATGCGGGTCTACACGTCCAGACTACTGGGACAAGAGCCGGAACTCGTGCTTCATGGCGGCGGCAACACTTCTGTCAAAATGACGACAACCGATTTCTTTGGCGACACTGTCGAAGCCTTGTTCGTGAAAGGCAGTGGCTGGGATTTAGGTACAATTGAAAAGGCTGGATTTGCCCCTGAACGCTTAGACGTACTAAATCGCCTAGCGGAATTCGATTCGCTTTCCGATTCCGATATGGTCGAGCAACAACGAATCGCATTACTCGATTCGAAAGCCCCCAACGCCTCCGTTGAAGCCATACTCCATGCCCTCATTCCTTTCCGCTACGTGGACCACACCCATGCAAATGCGGCAATCGCCGTCTGCAACACGGAAGATGGCGAGCAACGTATTCGCGACCTTTACGGCGACCGCGTCATTGTCATTCCCTACATCATGCCAGGCTTTGCATTGGCCAAACTCGTCTACCAACTAACCAAAGACGTGGACTGGAGTGCCTACGAAGGTATGATCCTCATGAACCACGGCGTATTCACTTTCTCCGATGATGCCCGAGAATCGTATGAGCGAATGATCAACCTGGTTGGTGAAGCTGAAACATACCTCGAAAAACGTAACGCAACCAAAACAGCAAATGCCGAAGGGAAATCAAACAACCTTGAATTAGCTGCAATTCGTCGTCGCGTATCCGATATTCGGGGACTTCCCGTAGTAGCCAAATTCGATCGGAGCTCTAAAGCCGCCGGATACTCCAATCTACCGGACCTCGAAACGTTCGCAGCACAAGGCCCATTAACCCCGGACCATTCGATTTTCGCCAAACGCATTCCCGCGATTCTCAGCGGCACGCCCACAACTGCCCTCAAATCCTACGCCAACGACTATCTTGCCTATTTCGAACGCAACGCTAGCGAAGATCTTACGTGCCTGGATCAAGCCCCACGTTGGGCAATCTGGCCAGGACACGGCATTCTCTCATTTGGCCTCAATGCGAAGAATGCTTCAGTTATTAGCGACATAGCCAACCACACGTCGCAAGTCGTCCAAATGGCCCAAGCCCTCGGCGGATGGAAACCTCTAGACGAAAGCGATGTATTCGAAGTTGAATACTGGGAGCTCGAACAGGCAAAACTCAAATCGAACAAAGCCTCTCCTCCTCTCCAAGGGAAAATCGCCTTGATAACCGACGCCACAAACGAGATCGGATCAAATTGCGTCCAAAGCCTTCTCGCCCAAGGTGCTGCTGTCATCGCATTAAGTAGCGACTCGAAAATTGCATCCATAATCAACTTGCCCGCTTGCTTGCATCTTGAATGCGAAATTGGCGACGCGGAATCTCTAGATCAAGCAATGGCAAAAGCCATCGAAGCCTTTGGAGGATTGGATATCCTCATCATCAATGATGCATCCCAGGCAGAAGAAGTTTCTTTAATCCTTCAAGCTGCCCTTCCCTTTCTCGAACTAGGCATAGATCCCTCGATTTCCATATTGGGGACAAACGCGACAAATGCGGTTCAGAGTATTCGTCTAGCGATCGGCGAGCAATCCTCCGAATCGATTCGAATTAGCGCCATCGATCCAAACTCTCAAACTGCCTACGCATCCTACCGTTCAGCTAAATCAACCGAAGCGCCCCTAAGCAACGAAACCGTAACCCGTCTAGTTACGAGTTCAGCTAGCGAATCGCATAGCTAGATTTAGGACCT
>JBNMOQ010000407.1:0-3941 GCA_051275055.1 Candidatus Pelagisphaera sp. | reverse complement strand
TTAGCAACACCAAGAAGCCGAGCTCCCTCGAAGAAGCGTCCTGCGCCGCTATTCAGATAAAAGGCGTTCACCATGTATTGAGGAGTCGCAAGCTGATCCATTTCATCGATCAACCCACCCATGTCTCCCATTGCGACCTTTTGCTTGAAATGAGTCGTGCTCGCCATATCCGCGACAAGAAAATCGAGCAATCCATCATTATTAATGTCGGTAAAATCTGAGCCCATGGAAAACCAAGCAGTGTGAGGAAGAGCCTCGTCCACGATTTCCTCAAACGTTCCATCACCATTATTATGATACAAATGATCCGGTGCCTCGAAATCGTTTGCGATATACAAATCCGACAAGCCGTCCCCATCAGCATCCCACCATGTTGCGGAATGGCCTTTTTCCTTTAGGGATCGGATTCCACTTTGAGCAGTAACATCCTTAAAACGACCAGATCCATCATTCTGATACAAATAATCGACATCTCCATTTGGAGACTTCCTCGCATCGCCCAAATTAGTTAATAGAAACAGATCGAGATCGCCATCCCTGTCGTAATCCTCAAACGCACCCATCACCGATCCTGCTACAACATCAATACCAGCCTTCTTTCCAGCTTCTTCAAATCGTCCGTCTCCATCATTCATGTACAACAGATTAGGCCCATTAAGCTGACAGGCAAAAAGATCAAGGTCGCCATCGTTATCGACATCGGCAAAACTCGCTCCGGAACTCCACTCAGACCCTCCGGAAACGCCCGCTTGATCGGTGATGTCTTCAAAGCGGAGCGGTTCAACCTGTCGATAAAGCCGATTCGGACCCGATTTGTTCACCACATACAGATCAAGCCAACCATCTCCATCAACATCGCCAACCGTTATACCCGTTCCAACTGACCCTCCCTTGAATTCCTGATACCTGCTATTCCACATTTCAGGATCGTCGTAAGCATTAATCACATCCAGTCCCGAAAAATCGCTTGATATTTTCGTGAACAAAGGCCCGTCATGCGCGTCCGCTTGCCTCAGCGAAATGGATTCCAACTCTTCGCCTTTCAACGTTGCAAAAAGGGCCATCGCTAAACCGCATCGCAAATACCGAATGATCTTCGTCTTTTTCATTATTCTAGTCTTTCAATCGAGTATTACCACTGTTCGCCGGGGTGGCCAGGAACATGATACAGCTGAAAATCCTGATAGTGCTTTAGATCATGTTCAGGCTCTTCAATTCCATCGGGATAGGGACGTTTACTAAACGAATGAAAATAGGACAAGCAAGCGTCTTTCCAGAAATCCGCATCTTGTTGCTGTCGCTTCAAAAGAGCCGAGACGCGGGCGTGTCTTTGCGAGTCGATCCGCCCCTCCAATTGAGCCCATTGCTCAATCCATTTCCCAACATCATCTACGCCCTTTTGATAGGTTAGACAAAGTTCATCCCATAAGGTTCGCCCGGAGCTCATTCGATGATCCCACGAAACGTGGTGAAACCACAGCAGGAGTTTTTCATCGATTTCGTTTGGATCTCCCCAATTTGCAACGACTTCAGGCTCGTATTGTCCGAGGGCATTCGACCCCGAAGCGGTACGATCAAAACCAACACCCTCATCATCAGCTCGGTGATAATAGGTCGATGTCCAATCAGGGCGACCTTGATCGTGCCACGGCCCGGGCCCATAGTGGTGCCCGGAGGCCATAATATGATGAAGACCAATAGGCATGGAATAATTAACCACGGTTTCACGCGACCCCATTAGAAGCTCTGTGATTGCATCTACTATTTCCGTCTCATTGTCGAAAGTCATGCGAGTCCACTCTTCGGCAAGCTCACTCGACGAAAGCGAGTGATCCCAAGCCAATCTCCCAAACGCGTACCAATTAGCTGCAGCTAAGGGGTGCCCCGTCCAGTTGCGTTCGTTACCAATGTTAGACACGCCCGCTATCGTCGTATTGCCATGTTCGAAAACGCTTCCATCCACGACTCGCGCCACCGTCGAGCCCGCGCCACTCGCATATGTATCCGACTCCAACGCCTCTTTCCACATAGGCGCCAAATAGGCCAAATGAACATCGCCTCCCAGATACTCTTGCGTAATCTGAAGCTCCAGCGCTTGAGCGGTCTTCGGAGTGGCTCCAAACAAAGGATGAAACGGCTCGCGCGGCATGAAATCGATCGCTCCATTCTTAATTTGTATTAGCACATTTTCGCGAAAGCGGCCATCGAGCCCCGTGAATTCCGTATAGGCTTGCTTGTGCCGGTCCTCCTTTATCTCGAAATCATAGACGAAAGCTCGCCACATAACGATACCGCCATGGGGAGCCAAGGCATCCGCCAACAGATTAGCTCCATCCGCATGATCGCGCCCATACTTCTGTGGACCCGGTTGCCCTTCGGAATTGGCCTTAACGAGAAACCCTCCAAAATCAGGCACATATCGGTAGATCTCTTTGATTTTGCTATTCCACCATGCGATCACAGCAGGGTCGAGTGGGTCAGCGGTTTCGAGCCCACCGATTTCTATCGGCGCGCTAAATCGAGCCGTCAAATAAACGCGGATTCCGTATGGCCTAAATGTATCCGCCAAGGCAGCCACTTTCTCCAAGAATTGCGAATGCAGAACCGTAGCATTCGCATTCACATTCGTCAGAACGGTGCCGTTAATTCCGATCGAAGCGCACGCACGCGCGTAGTCGATGTAATACGGCTCAATGTAATACGGGAGGTCGAACCAGTTCCACAAGGAAGCTCCCGCCATTGATCGCTCCACAGTCCGAGTAAGATTATCCCAATGATTTAGTATGCGATTTTCGACGCGCGGCACACTTCGAATCTCCAAGTCATCGAGAGACTTATGTTGCTGCAAATGTCTAAGAAAGGCGAATACGCCATAAAGCACACCTTTATCCGTCTCGCTTGTAATTACGATACGTTGACGAACTTTATTCTTCAATGCTTTGACGAAATACCCCTCTCCCTTCGGAACCAACATCTCATCCCTGGAAACGATCGAACCAATCTCACGATGAGATTCAGGCGTGCCAACTAGAATTGAATGCGACCCTCGCCTCCTGCCTTCTCCGAGCAATCCCGCGAGCCCCGAGTTCAATTCCTTTATCGCCACCGAAAGCGTAGGTCCAGCCCCCTTCTCATCGTATTCGATCAACCCCAAGCTACGCTGATAATTCTGAAAAACCGAAGCCTCCGACACTGCTTCATATCGCAACCATAGCCGATACCCATCCTCGGCTACCACAGGCGTAAGAGCCATGATTACAATATTGATTATTCCAAAAAATCTCACACAACCCATCTACTTGAACGATACAATAAAAATATTCGAACTAAGCGAAGGAGCCGAATAGAATTTCGAAACATTCACCCCACGATCCAAAGCAATATCTACCTCTCGAGTTTCTCCGGACCGATTGCGAGCACCTCTTCCATCCCCCGTAATATAATAGTGATCCCCTATTCCCGAAAGCATAGCATTTTTGAAATCAATCTGCACATCTACAGTTTCATCAGTGGGATTTACGATGCCAATAGTAAGCCCACCTCCATCTTCCTGAATCGCGGCGGAGATGTCGTACAATCCAAATTCTCCTTCAATATTAATTGGAATAGTACCAAAAACTTCACGGTACAATTTCAGAACAAGTCCAGTCGTAGCGAATTCAGCCGCAGTCTTTGAAGTCTTGATACATCCAATAACATTCACGGTCTGCGCGTAATTCGCCATGGCTATTATGTCACTCTGCCGAAAGTACTCGTGCAATCCGGCAGCGACTCCCAGAGAATCGCCTAGATCGTAAACGCACCCCAGCTCTCCGTATTCATAATCGCGATGCCAGTAATTCCATTCATCCATCGCAATCGGAATCGTCCTTCCGTTCAGGTTTTCTAGCGAACTTTGCAATTCGCGATGCTGAACTACAATCTTCCGAATGTTGTTCTTC
>JBNMOQ010000406.1:0-3954 GCA_051275055.1 Candidatus Pelagisphaera sp. | reverse complement strand
AAAAGAACAGGGATCAACCGTTCTTTCTCTATATGCCACACGCTTATGTGCACCTGCCACGTTTCGGTCGGCTGGACCTCGCAAACAAAGCAGATGGAGACGTCGATCGAGCTGCGGTCGAAGAGGTTGATACCAGCGTAGGTCGAATTCTCGATACGTTAGAGGAACTGGGGATCGATGAAAATACTTTGTTCATTTTCACTTCAGACAATGGCCCTGCGCGAGGCATGAGCGCCGGACCGCTTCGTGGACACAAGGGCGGCCCCAAATATGAAGGACACATGCGCGAACCGACTGTCACCTGGTGGCCAGGAACCATTCCCGCAGGGCAGGTAACAGAAGCGATCACCGCATCCATTGATGTGTTACCTTCTCTCGCCAAGCTGGTGGGAGCTAAAATGCCCACGGACCGCATCATCGACGGCAAAGACTCGCTCGGAGCCCTGCTCGGGGAATCCAAAACCAAGTCCGCCCACAAGGTGCTTTTCTACGAGATCGACGCCATTCGCCGAGGAAACTGGAAATTGGTCCGGGGAGCCCAGCGAAAGTTTGAACTCTACAACTTGAAGAACGACTTGGCTGAGACCATCAACCTAATCGAGAAACGCCCCGACCTAGCCAACGAGCTGAAGTCTCTGCTCGACGCGCATGCTGCTGAACTTGCTGCAAACACGCGTCCACCTGGGATGTTAGACCATTCCGATTTTCTCATCAGCGAACCTGGGAATTTCCCAAAACTCCGCGACTTCCTCGGCCTGAAGGATTTTGAAGCGATTGAAAGATCTAATTAGCCCTAACGTTATGAGCCGAATCTTGATACTAACCATGCTGGCTTTGTGTGCGTCTTTGATGGGCATTGCCCAAGCGCAGAAAACGCCGGGTAAATACGCTTCCACAGTCCCTAAGTTTACTTTTTCGACCGATTTGGAGGAACAGGAAATCGAACTGGCTAATAACCCTCTATTGAAACAGTCTCAAGGTAATGGGGCTAAACTACTGGCACTCGATGCCTGGCAAATGAAAAGTATATATGATGAAAACTAATTATTACTATAGCTTGATTCTTGCGTTTTTTATGACGCTTACTTCTGCGTTAGCGGCGGACCGTCCGAATGTAATCCTCATCCTCACCGATGATCAGGGGTATGGAGATTATGGGGTCCACGGGAACCCGCTTTTGAAAACACCGGCACTGGATAAGCTACATGGTGAGAGCATGCGGCTCACCGATTTCCACGTGGCGCCCATGTGCACGCCAACACGGGGCCAGTTGATGACCGGGATGGATGCCATGCGAAACGGCGCCACAGCAGTTTGCCAAGGTCGCTCGATGATGGGGAACGGTATCCAACTGATGCCGGAGTATTTCGCCAAAGCCGGTTATTCAACGGGACACTTTGGGAAGTGGCACCTGGGCGACAGCTATCCGCACCGCCCGCAAGACCGTGGATTTCAGGAGACCCTTCATCACCCGGCCTGGGGCATTACCTCCCTGGCAGACCATTTTGGGAACTCCTACTGGGATCCCTATCTGAAACACAATGGTACTGAAAAGCGTTACGAGGGATACGCCACGGACATTTTTTTTAATGAAGCCATGGCGTGGATGAAGGAACAGAAAGACGCAGACCAACCGTTCTTCCTCTACCTGCCCACTAACACTCCGCATGTGCCGAATTGGGTGGATGTTGAATACTCAAAACCCTACGCGGATGTGGGGACCTATAACGGTGTGGAAGTACCAGCCAACTTCTACGGGATGATCGCCAATATCGATGAAAACATGGCGAAGCTTGACGTCTTTCTTCAGGAGCAAGGATTGAAGGATGATACCCTGTTGATTTACCTGAATGATAATGGTTCGCAGAGCAAAGAAGCTGCGCAGATCTACAATGCCGGCATGCAGGGATATAAACGGGGAATGCTGGACGGCGGACACCGTGTCGGCTGTTTTTGGCGGTGGCCAGAGGGATTGAAGTCGGGCCAGGATATCAATGATCTGATTCAGGTGCAGGACATTTTGCCAACCCTTGCCGAGTTGTGCGAACTTCCGAAACCTTCATCCGATATCAACGGAACCAGCATCGCGAAACTCCTGCAGGGGAAACAGTCCAAGCTGAAAGATCGAAAAATCGTTATCCAATACTCCAATCGCGATACCACGGCGATCCGTTGGGACCACGCTATTGTTCTCTGGGATAAATGGCGTTTGATAGGTTCCAATAATCTCTACGACATCGCCACCGATCCGCATCAGGACAAGAATGTGGCCAACCAGTATCCGGATGTCGCGCAGGCGATGCGTGACCACTATGAGCAATGGTACGCCGAAGCCAAAATCCGTTTCGACAAGCCACGCTTTATCACCGTGGGAAGCGATGAGGCGAAGAGCCTGACTTTGTTTTCCAATGACTGGCAGGGAGGTTATTGTGACAACCCACCCAATCTGGTCGCCGCAAATACCATGGGTTATTGGGACATCGAAATTGAAGAAGCAGGAACCTATGAATTTGAACTGCGCCGTTGGCCGGAATCAGCCGACCTCCCACTAAGCTCCGGTGTAAAAGGCGAAAAAATCAAAGCTCATGAAGGCTTTACGGGTTATGTGGGCGCGCGGCCAATTCACTATGCCGGGATTCAGGTCGCTGAGTTTCAGGAAACCAAGGTTCCAAAACGGGATGCAACACACGCATCGTTCACCGCTAAATTAAGTGCTGGTACAACCAAGCTGAGCACCTTGTTTTCCGACATAGATGGCAACCCGCTCTGCAGCGCAATTTACGTGAAGGTCACCCGCAAATAGAGCCTAAAGCATCCCTCGATGTATTCAAAAGGTAGCGACCGATCTCCGAGCGGCCATTATTGTTCAATGGGCTGATCCCCCTCAGCGGGAGATTGGCCGCTACCAAAATTAGAAACGAAACCCTTCGGCAGGCTCAGGATCTGCGACAAGCTTCGACGGTTTAATTCCAAAGACAAATAAATGAATTTAAAATCATCTAAGAAGATCTTGTTATTAACAGCATCCGCATTGTGCCTATTCCTGGTCGTGGGGTGCTCGAATTCGAAACAAGCGATCGCAAAGCCCAACGTCCTTCTCATCGCCATTGATGATATGAATGACTGGACGACTTTGTTCGATCCGAACAATCCGATCCAGACTCCGAATCTACAGCGCCTGGCTGCACGGGGCACGTTCTTCAACAAGGCCTATTGTGTATCGCCCGCGTGCAATCCGTCTCGCACGGCTATTCTCACTGGCCTCCATCCTTCGACAACAGGCGTTTATGGAAACAAGGACAGTTGGCGTACCTTGGTTCCAGATGCGGTCACTTTACCACAGTATTTCACAGAGAATGGTTACGCTACCAAAGGAGCTGGAAAGATCTTTCACCACGGTGACGCTGGAAAAGATAGGGCAGAAAATCCATCGTTCCAAGAGTTCTTCGATATGCTGCCGACTCGAGCGCCGGAGACCAATCACAATGGTTATACCGAAGGACTTTTGGCGAAAACCGTTTTTGATTGGGGCGTGCATGATAAGAAGATCATCGACCTCGATACAGTTGAGTGGGTCGAGGGTGCGATGGATAAGGCTTCGGACAAACCGCGTTTTATGGCAGCCGGAATCTTTAGACCGCACATGCCATTTTACTCGGACCAGGCAACGTATGATAAATATCCCTACGAATCCCTGAAAATGCCGGCCTACAAAGCAAACGACTTGGACGATGTTTCGACTATCGCCAGAAACATGGCCAATAAGGAATTCTTCATAACGGACAATGTTCTCAGTAAAGCGGAGAGGCACCCCGGTAGTCTTCATGCATTCGTCAAGAGCTATCAGGCGGCTTCCGACTACGCCGACCAGATGGTAGGACGCCTACTCGACAAACTCGATGCCACCGGCGAAGCCGACAATACCATCATCATACTCTTTTCCGATCATGGATA
>JBNMOQ010000405.1:0-3957 GCA_051275055.1 Candidatus Pelagisphaera sp. | reverse complement strand
CTTCGCGAGACAGGCAGTAAAGCTTGTCGCCCACGAGCACCGGCGAAGCATAAAAGTTCCCCAAGAGCTTCCCCTGCCAATTTACGCTTCCGGTAGACGAATCGAGTGCCGAAAGGGTCCCTCCATCGTGCAAGGCATAAACCACATCGCCAACGACCGCAGGCGTTGGGACATAGGGGGTTCGACTTTCCATCGACCAAACTTTCGCTGGTTCCGATACGCGTTCGCCATTTGAAATCCGAGGCACTCTGGCTGCAAAATAAACGCCATTCTTGTTGCCTGCGGCAATCAGGACGTCCCCCGTGACCGGATCATCTTTCACGACTATCGGCGACGTAATCGTTCGGTGATTGAATGCCTGCGGCAGGCTCCAGTTCTCCTTGCCTGTTGCGAAATCGAGACCAATCAAGCCAATAAGCTCACCCGCAATAACGACCTCTTTGGCATCCGATCCTCTCAAGGTTCGAATCAGCGGAGCGGCGTACGAGGTTTTCGTCTTCACCGGATTGGGACGACTCCACAAGAGCGATCCATCCGCTAGGCTGTAGGCCACAATCGAACCGCCGCCCATATGCATATTCCCCACAATCACTCGGTCGCCGCTCGCGACCGGATTAAAACTTACCCCATGCTGGCTATCGAACTGCCCCAGATCTTGCGTCCATATAACATCTCCATCGTGCGAGTACGCGCTCACCATCGCATGAGCCGTAGAATCGTCGTACCAGCCCAGAACAACCCGCGATTCCGTGACGCACGGCGTACCCGAAGCGAGATTGTTAAAATTGTGAAGATGGTAGCTTCCCGTCGAAATCCTCTGCGACCAAATTGACTTCCCCGATTTCGCATTCAAACAAACGAGCTCTACGCTTCCTTCCTCCCGGTTTTCCGAGGTCACAAATAAGCGCTTTCCCCAAATGACAGGCGAACTCGATCCCGGGCCCGGAAGATGGACCGACCAACGCAGGTTCTCTTTGCCAAGATTTACCGGGACTTTTTGGCCAGCTGCAATCGCTGTGCCATCATTTCCGCGGAATTGCTTCCACGTTTCCGAATCTTTCAGCGGCGCGGCGAAGCCTAAAGGTGCAGTCAGGCTGCACATTAGCGAAACTAGCAGTATCCTTCTAAAAATGGAACGATTCATTTGTAAGGTATGAGTAGGGGTTAGACGCGAATAGCGGAGTCTCTCTGAAAACCACGCCCATACCAATTCCAATCCCCCAAACTGTCAAGATCCCGAAAACTCCATTCACCTTCCGCCACCCCCTTCAACCTCCCAAAAATCAGTGATCATCAGTGTAATCAGTGGTCAAAAAACCTCTCCCAATCTCCAAAGCAAAACGCATCGAGACGCCACGTTCCACCTTAATCATTATTCTGCAATTTTTCTACGGCCGATACACCTTACCTGAAATGCCAATCGCTCCGCTCACTTTCGCTGACCGAGCCGGGCATTCGGCGTGGTCATCCGTTCCGAAGTTGACGGTTATCGACACTTCACCCTCAGCCGTTTCATAGGTCGCTCGCTGCACCTGCCGATCCTTGCTTAAATAATCGAACCTCGCCAACGGCGCCGTAGCAACCGCCCGATGAAGCAGACTCCAAAACGCGAAATGATTAAGAATCCGGTCCTTACGATCCGGCCAGCTGCCGCGATTCAAATGATACATCGGAGGCACTCGATAGAGAATCTCCATCAGCTCCCGCGTCTGGGCAATGTCTTCGAATTTCAACGAATCGAAACTCCAATGATGCGTCGCGATGACCTCATCGCCAATCACCGCTTGGTACAACGGAAAGCGAATCGTCGGATCGAAGTACGGCATCATCATAGAAGGAGGCACCGGAGTTGATCCAAACATTACATCCGGCGTATCCGGTGGCCAATGACCGCCTAAAAAATGAGGGCTCTCCCGGTCGCGAAACGCCGGATCCAAATGTCCGATAAACGGAGTGTGTACTCCATGCCCGTAGTGAATCACATCCGAAAACAAGATCGACCCGCCCTCGCTGCCAACGACCATGCCTCGATCCTCTTCCAACCAAGTCAGGCGGTGACGCCTCAGTTGGGCATCCTGCAAACGATTCGTCGGGTGATCCGGGTGATAGTCGTCAAAGCACTCTGCCGTTGCATCGCAGTCGATAAACCACGTATTGTACGGTGCCAATTTCACGATACCGTCAACGCGTTCCTGCACATACGGCCATGCCGCCTCCGGCGAAAAATGATACCCATTGCCCTTGAAACCTCTATGACCCGATCCGTCAAAATTGATTACTCGTCCTTCCTCGAACGCTTTCAAATCGAACTGCGCCGTCTCCCACGTGTCATCTGATCCCGCATCAGGCGAGTGAATCGAATGATACGAATCGTAGGGCCCCACCAAATACCCAAGCGACTCGGCCTTAATTGCCGCCTCCCTCGAAATCGTATTCCCGTAAAGATTGCTCAAAACCAACAAAGCCCGATCGATTCCCGATTCATGGAGTGTATTCAAAAAGCTCTCAGACAAGCCATCGCCCCAAGTCCCAACAGGATTTACCAAAGGTCCATACAATTCCGCGAACGCTTGCACATTCGAATACATCGCTTCCGATCTCGAGCGACCATCATCACCAGCCTGGAGGCTTACATCCGCCAGACCGGTCGCTATACCCGCCGCAACCGGACGCGTTAAATATTCAGCCGGCCAATCAGACTTAGCAAGCTCGCCAAGGGCCTCTCGCTGTTCCTGGTCGAAACGCTTCAAAACCTCAGCACCAAGACTGCCACCATCGGATGCTTCCAGCGCTTTCGCAAATCGAACCCATTTGCCATTAGGAACATCGAAGCGACTGAACAACGCATGCCCCCAAAGATAGATGTTCGGAGCGCCGAGCAAACGTTCGACCTCCTCCATGTCCCCGATTTTATCAGTCAGCGTACGAGACCGAGGAATAATTCCAATATCCTCCGAGTCCCGGCGCCACTCCCGAAATGCTCGCGCGACCTCCATCGGATCGCCATCTCTCAACATCGCGACGATTCCCGCCGGTGAAGCGTCATGCCGCTCTTCCGGAAAGGCATACCGAACTCCAATCCGATCACTCACCACAAGCTCTGCATACTGCGGCCAAGGAACAATCGCCACCAACATTCGAGCGCCGTACCGAACCCCCAAGACCGGAATCTCAGTAAGCGACCAAGATTCACGTCCCCTCAGCCAATCCATGATATCCGTTCGTTCCGCATCGAAATGAATCCCCGCAGCAACCGGCAAAACATACGCATCCGCTCCCTCCGGCATCCACCAAGTGAACGTCCCCGACGCATCCACTTTCGCATCCAAAGACTTCGCTTCGCCAGACAACTCCGCCAACGCTAGTTCACGTTCGCCAGCGAATAATTGAAAATTCGCTACGCCTCCCCAAAAACACGCCAATGCCAACACCGAACCATAACGTAACATGATCACGAACTTCGCGAGGTTCCTCTAGGAGGGCAAGGCCGACCATCGATTTCAGGAATAAAAGTTCAAGGTTGCTGGATCCCTCCAAACAGCGGAACCTATCGTCGAATAGTATTCAACGAATTGTAGGAGCGGGTTTACCCCGCGATTATCTAGATATTCATAAAACGAAACTCGCGCAATCGCGGGATAAACCCGCTCCTAAAAAACCTCAACAACCCCATCATACAATGAAAGCGCCCATCGTCCTCTCACTCCTTCTCCTACTTCTTTCCATCACCGGCTGTTCATCTCTAGAGAGCCCTTCCACAGCCTTATCCGAACAGGAGATTCAAGTCGTTCTTCAAACCCAAGTCGACGAATGGAATCGGGGCGACATCCCCGCGTTCATGGAAACCTACGTTAAAACCGACCAGCTTCGCTTCGCCTCTGGCGGCACCGCCCAGCGCGGATGGCAAACCACACTCGAACGCTACCAAACCCGCTACCCAACTCCCGAAGCCATGGG
>JBNMOQ010000404.1:0-3972 GCA_051275055.1 Candidatus Pelagisphaera sp. | reverse complement strand
AGGTCGAAAAGAAAAAGCCGAGCTCCTCATCGCCGCCGAGTTCCAAGCCCCTTACGGCTCCTCAAATTCATCCCTCATCCCTCATACTTCATCCTTAACAAAAAGCCCTTCATCCTTAACAAAAAGCCCTTCATCCTTAACAATAACCGGTGCTCGGCAGCATAATCTGAAGGACATTAATGTATCCATTCCTCACTACCAATTGACCGTTGTCACGGGAGTCTCGGGTTCGGGTAAGAGCACACTCGCTTTCGACATCGTCTTCGGCGAGGGACAACGGCGCTTCATGGAATCCATGTCCCCTTACGCTCGCCAATTCGTAGAGCAACTTCCTCGCCCCGACCTAGATCAGGTCTCCGGCATTCAGCCGACTGTAGCCATCGAACAGCGCGTCACGCGTGGCAGTCGTAAATCCACGGTCGCGACCATCACTGAAGTCGCCCAATACCTGCGCCTCCTCTATTCTCGATTAGGAATTCCCCACAATCCGAATACAGGAAATCCGTTCCTCGCTCAATCGGAAGAGCAATTGCTCAAACGACTCCGCGAAACAATCGGCAAGAAGAGCTCCAAACGATCGAAACAACTCCTCCTCTGCGCCCCGCTCGTACGCGACCGAAAAGGACATCACCAACCGATCGCGACCTGGATCGCAAACCACGGCTACGAAATGATGCGCGTGGACGCAGAAATGATCCTTACCGAGGATTTCGAAAAACTCGACCGCTACAAGGAACACAATATCGAGGCCGTCATTGCCGAACTCAGATCAATCACACGCTCCCCAGCCAAAATCGCTTCCGCTCTCAAAGAAGCTCTCATGCGCGGCAAAGGAACCGCTCTCTTAGTCGACGAACATGGAACCATCGTTACATGGCTTTCCACTTCCCGCATGGATGCCTCTACCGGTGATGCCCTTCCCGAGCTCGACCCCAAAGATTTCTCCTTCAATTCGCACAAAGGCTGGTGCCCCACTTGTCGTGGACATGGACGCATCTATCCGTGGATGCGCGAACAATTGGAAGACGACGAACTCCTTATAAAATCGATCGGAGCCGATGCGGCCCCCGAAGACGAGACCGATGAAGTAATCGTTTGTCCCGATTGCAAAGGCGAACGTCTCAACGCAACAAGCCGCAACGTATTTCTCCCGCTAAAGAACAAGTCGAAGATCTCGCTCCCGCAATTGCTTCACCTCGACCCGAACGACCTCCTCGCAACCCTGGACAAACTACAGCTCGATCAGCGTGGCCAGGTCATCGCCCGAGACATCGTCGACCAAATCCGCGAGCGTCTCCAGTTTATGGGGAAAGTCGGCCTCGAGTACCTCTCCCTCGATCGCCCCACCCAAACGCTCTCAGGCGGCGAAGCCCAACGAATCCGCCTTTCCGCCCAATTAGGTTCCAACCTAGCAGGCGTCCTCTACGTGCTCGACGAGCCAAGCATTGGATTGCACGCCCGTGACAGCGATCGTCTAATAGAAACACTCAAGGAACTGCGCGAGAAAGGTAACACCTTACTCGTCGTCGAACACGACGATGCCATGATGGAGCAAGCCGACTGCATCATCGACCTAGGCCCCGGAGCCGGAACGCGCGGAGGCGAACTCATAGCCAAAGGTACCCTAGCAGAGCTCAAACGTAACAAAAATTCACTCACCGGAAAATACCTGAAAAAAGGTATCCAGCATCCGCTTCACGGAGCCTACCGCCCCATTCCCAAACGATCAGCTCGAAATTCGGAATCCGCAATCCGCAATCCGCAATCCAATTGGATCGAGCTTTCGAAGGTCAACTTCCGCAATCTGAAAAATCAAACCATCCGGCTCCCACACCAACGCCTCATCATGGTCTGCGGAGCATCCGGCGCAGGAAAATCCTCCCTCGTACGTGACTTGCTTGGCCACGCATCCGCCTACTCCATCAAAGCCCAAAAGAAAACCGTTTCCGGCAAAGCGTTCGCCAAAAACGGAAAATCTATCGAAGGCGAAGAAGGCAACGCGCTTTTCGAATCGCTGACCGGCGTTCACAATTTCCGCTCCGTCATCGAAGTCGACCAATCCCCAATCGGCAAAACACCCCGCTCCACCCCAGCGACCTATCTCGGCGTATTCGATATAATCCGACAATTCTTCGCCAATCTGCCGGAATCCAAAATGCGCGGTTACAAGCCCGGACGTTTCTCCTTCAACACGCCTCACGGGCGCTGCCCGACTTGCAACGGAGCTGGTCGCGTTAAACTCGAAATGAGCTTCATGCCCGACACCTACGTCGTTTGCGAAGACTGTAATGGCTCTCGCTACAGCGCGGAACTCATGGACTTGCATTGGAAAGGCAAGAACATCGCCGACGTGCTAGCCATGACCTTCGACGAAGCAGCAGAATTCTTCAGCTTCCACAGCCAGCTCGGAGAGATAATGCAGCTCATGGTCGCAACCGGCCTCGATTACCTAACGCTCGGTCAAAGCAGCCCAACACTATCCGGAGGCGAAGCCCAACGCATGAAGCTCGTCACAGAACTCGCCAAAGGCCTCCAAAGCTACACCGAGAGAAGCCGGGGAATCCAACGAACCAATCTCTATATCCTCGAAGAGCCCACAATCGGCCTCCATCTAAGTGACTGTGAAAAACTGATACACCTCCTTCACAAACTCGTCGAACAAGGCCACACCGTCATCGTCATAGAGCACCACCTAGACCTCCTAGCCGAAGCCGACTACATCGTAGAAATCGGCCCCGACGGCGGCCCCAAAGGCGGTAAAATCCTCTACCAAGGAAACCTCAAAGGCCTCAAAAAAGCCAAACGCAGCATCACCGCTAGCTACCTCAAAGACAAAATCTGAGAATTAAGGAACCTCACACTCAAATGTAGGGCTGGTACTCTTGACTGGGCGCAGGCTTGGCGAAGACCGTTGCACCACGCCGCGATCGAAGCTCATCCATGATCCACACAATCATTTTCAACCACTGATGAACACTGATATTGCTAAGCATTGTGGGCCTTGATAGCACTCAAACCCTCTTTGGCGACGCAGGAGCCATCCTTAATTGCCTCGGCTCGCCGAGGTATTCTAGCGAAGCGATGACTAATATTGTCACCGACCCGCCGCCTAGGAGTCTCGCTGTCGCTCGCCAATAAGGACCTCTGACAAGTAAGTGGAGTAAGGTTTTTGAGGGTTCTTTGTTTGAAAACCGTCAGTGTCCATAAGTAGCTAAAAAAACACCGCTACGCATGTTTGAATACAAACTCAGCCAATACGCTTCTCCTCTTCATTCGTGACAATTCGTGTCCTTGCTACGCCATCTTCGCTTCGCTACGTCGTGGGCAGAAAAGATTCAACCCAATCAAGCTTTGGCGATCACTTCAAAATTAGCTTTCAATCAAAGGCGCTTTGCATACGTTATAAGGCTGTGACGTTTCTTAAATCAATTACGCTTCTCCTGGTTGTAGCCATCGCTAACCCGATGTGTTGCTGCTTGGCTTTTGGCGAAACGGATATGGAAACCACTGCCTCTTCGACCACTGATGCGCATGCGTGCTGTCACTTGGACGACCAGGAAAATCCCGAAAGATCAGAGCATTCTCAAGATTCGGGGGATTGTTACCACGAAGATTCTAACCTTTTGAAGATCAACGACACAGGTCCCGATGTTCTCTCGAATATCGCGGATCCGCTAGGTCAAAGTTGCGACTATCTCGCCATTTTCAACAATCACGAATCCTCTCTTTCAAGACTGCATAAATCGAGTGACTATCACTCGTTCGACACGCTCTCTCCAGGCTCCCGCACCTCGCGGACCTACTGCGTCTTTCTCCTTTGATTCGCGGAGTCAGAGCGCTCAAACAGCCGCTTTAAGGACCCTATTACACCGAAATAATCGGTATCGATACGTCCTCAATGTAGCCTGTTTCCGGCATGTAGCCCGATAAATCGTACTAATATCGCCGTGCCTTCGATCGCAGCACTTTTAG
>JBNMOQ010000403.1:0-4033 GCA_051275055.1 Candidatus Pelagisphaera sp. | reverse complement strand
AATTTGAAAAATACAGTATGAACGAGCATAATTATCGATTGTTTCGAGATTGAGAGAATGTAACTAGCGACCGATTCCTTCGAAACGGTCCAAGACAAAATCAATGCGCTCCTGCTCGGCCTTGTAAAGCTTTACGTTGTTCGGGACATTTCCTTGAAGCAGATCGACCAATCGCTGCTTCTCGGCAATTTCCTTCCGAGCCATCTCCAAGACGAAAGGAGACAGCCGATTTTCCGCTACAACCGCTTCCATTTGCTTTATCTCTTTTTTTAATCCCTTTAGCTGCTCCGGCTCCTGAAGGTACTCACGCAAAAACATCAGCTTCGCCAAAGTTGCTACAAACTCTGATCCGGTTACATCCACGGATTCCCAAATCGTGAACGAACGAATAACATCCAACGGTCGATCCGATGCATCCGCCTCCAACCAGAGATCCACGTTTTCACCAGCCCAATCAATCACCGGATCCGCAGCTGTAAAAAAACGCTCCAGCTCCTGCTTTTCCAATCGCTCCGCCGCCAGGTCATAAAGAATCGACGCCACATCGTCAGCGCTCTCAACAAGCTCAGCGCCAGCCGTGCGTTCTGCGCGCAAAAGAGGTGTCCCGACAACTAATACCGAAAAACACAAAAGAGACTTCGAAACGTATTTCATAAACTCTTCGTGTTTCTTCGTGCCCTTCGTGAGCGACAATCTTTTCTATCGCTTGAGCGTAACTTTACCTTCGCCCTTTACAGCCTGACCGATCGCGACGGCTTTCGTTCCGTTCGCATGGCAATGCTTCAAGATAGCATCCGCATCTTCAGCACTGGCAACGATCGTCATGCCGATGCCCATATTGAACACCTCGTACATTTCGTCGAAGTCGATTTTACCTGACTTCTCGATCAAATCGAAGATCGGAAGTGGCTTCCAGGCATTCGTGTCGATTTCAACGTTCACCTTCTCCGGCAAGATTCTCGGAATATTACCCGTGAATCCACCACCGGTGATGTGAGCGATTCCAAAAATACTGTTATTTTTGCGGAACTTCGAAGATCGACCTGTATTGAACTTCTGGAGTAATCCCTGAAGCAAGGGCGCGTAATTCGTGTGCGGAGCTTGCAGCGCTTTGAAGACGCTCTGGCGTGAACCAGGAACCTTGTCCGTGCCTTTCATCTTAGCCGTTTCGAAAATCACTTTGCGAGCCAAGGTATAACCATTGGTATGCAAGCCATTCGACGGCAGTCCGATAACGACATCCCCTGGTTTAATGGTCTGCCCAGAGAGCATCTTTTTCTTCTCGGCAATCCCGATAACTACTCCAGCGATATCATACTCGCCCGGATGGTAAAACCCTGGCATCTGCGCGGTTTCCCCGCCAATGAGAGCGCAATTAGCTGCCGAACACGCTTCCTTCATTCCTGAAATCAGTTGCCGAAAAACCTTCGGCTCCAGTTTTCCAAGTCCGAGGTAATCCAAGAAGAAAAGCGGCTCCGCTCCGATCACGGAAATATCGTCGATGCAATGATTCACGATATCCATGCCGACACTCTTGTGCTGACCCGAGTCGAATGCTAGTTTAAGCTTCGTACCCACTCCATCGATACTACTCACCAAAACAGGTTCCTTGTACTTCGACTTAGACAAGTCGAACAAACCCCCGAATCCGCCTACAGACCCCATCACTTCCGGGCGCGACGCACCGAGAAGAGATTTCTTCAAATCGCCTTTTACTTGATCTCCAAGGTCTATATCTACGCCCGCTTGGGCATACGCTTTGACTTTCTTTTTCGCTGGCATGGTAAATTGGTTTATTAGTAGCTTCTTCCGGTCGATTTCTCGTAGTAGTTAACGAAGGCTTGGTTCACTACCCGATAGCCTCCTGGCGTAGGGTAATTACCAGTGAAGTACCAGTCTCCTCGGTGATCCGGCAATGCCTTCCGCAATCCTTCTACAGTTTGATAGATCACTACGACTTCGCCATCCCATCCCATCTCTTTCGGATAAACGATTTCCGAGATCTTCCGCGAAATCTGCTCGTCAGTGAACGGAGCGTAAACTTCCTTTACGTAGTTGATTTGGCAGGGCTCCTCCGAATTCAGGCATTCCATACACTTCCGGTAAACCGAAGCCAACGTATCGGCCTTTCCGCATTCCTTAAGCAAAGCAGTCGTTGCTTCGAATGCGATAAATTTGCCCAACTCCGACATGTCGATGCCATAACAATCTGGATACCGAATCTGAGGAGCCGTCGACGCGATGACTATCTTTTTCGGATTCAAACTGCTGAGAATCTTCAAGATCGACTTACGCAATGTCGTCCCACGAACAATCGAATCGTCGATGCACACGAGATTATCCTTCGGCTCAACAATACCATAAGTCACATCGTAAACATGCGATGCCATTTCATTGCGAGAGTCCTCCGAAGAAATAAAGGTCCGCAATTTCTGGTCCTTATGAGCGATCTTTTCGCCACGGGGCCAATTACGCATGACAAGATCATCCAATAGATCATCCGTCAGCTCGCCCTTATCTTGCGCATCAAGAATCTCTTGCTTAACGCGGCTACGTCGCTCCAGACGCAATTGCTCCAAGAATCCAAAATAGCCCACTTCCGATGTATTCGGGATGAAACTAATTACCGAATTTTCCAAATCATTATCGATTTCCGTGAGCACCTGATTCGAAAGCTGCGCTCCCAAAGCCTTCCGCTCCTTGTAGATATCCGCGTCATTTCCACGCGAAAAGTAAATGCGCTCGAACGAACATTGGACACGGTCTGCCACCGGCACCGGCGTGGTAAATTCCTCGCAAATCGTCTCGCCGGATTTCTTGACTACGATGATATGCCCAGGCGGCACCTCATGGATATCCTCGATGCTCTTGTTGAAAATCGTCATCAACGGCGCTCGCTCGGATGCCGCAGCAAAAACTTCGTCGTCATCAAAATAGAACGCCGGGCGAATTCCACGCGGATCGCGCAAGATGAAATTGTCTCCATTGCCGATCGCCCCGATCAGCGTATAACCGCCATCCCAGGACCCCGCTGCTTTTCGGAAAACCTTTACCAGGTCGATCTCTTTGAGAATCCGCTCCGAAATCTCACCCGCCTCATGTCCCTCGTCGCGAAGGTAGCGATAAAGGTTGTCATGGGCCTCGTCCAAATGGAAACCCACTTTTTCAAGCAAGGCCTGCGTGTCCGTCGCGAAAATCGGATGCTGCCCCATCGCGATAAGCCCTTCGTTGAGCTCCTCTGTGTTGGTCATGTTGAAGTTTCCCGCCAACATGAGATTCTTCGTCGGCCAACTGCTGCGTCTGAAAAACGGGTGGCAAACACTCAAAGAATACCCACCCGAAGTGCCATACCTGAGGTGCCCCATGTAGTACTCCGCGCAAAAATCGTACTTCGCCTTAATCGACGGCACATAATCCGCCAAAATATCCCCGTCACGCTGAAGCTTCTGATACTGCTTGATCGTATCCTTGAAGATCTTGTCGAGCGCGTTCGTTTTGACGCTTCGTTCGCGAAACATGTACGGCTGCCCCGGTGGCATGTCGAACTTGATGGCCGCAACCCCAGCGCCGTCCTGGCCCCGGTTCCGCTGCTTCTCCATCAACAAGAACAACTTGTAGTAACCGTACAGCGGCGTGCCGTATTTTTCGGCGAAATATTCCAGAGGCTTCTTCAGCCTCACTTGGGCAACTCCGCATTCGTGTTTAATCAGTTCACTCATTTGTTGTCCTCAAAAAGCATTCCGTAATGAATTCAAATTACGCTTGTTTGAAATTTGTTGCGCGAAGCGGACCTGCGATCAAGCCGCCTCTTCGAAAATCGTCGATTCCATCCACATTGCGCACGCGATTTACGCGCTAGACCCATAACTTGGAATCGGTGGCCTTCAACTATCATACGGCCGGTTTTCCCCATCCAGACCCATCAACCGGGTGTTCGTCTACTGGACGAGCTTTGCGAAACTCTCGCCCTAAAGGGCCTGTGGTTTCGGCATGCAAATCGCATCGATTTAAATCGGGCGTTTCGTGGAAAATA
>JBNMOQ010000402.1:0-4053 GCA_051275055.1 Candidatus Pelagisphaera sp. | reverse complement strand
CTGCAATCGAAACCGGAAACGTTCTCCTCGAACTCGACCCACCAGACATCGCGATGGTTCACTACCACCTCGCTCGCCAATACCAGCGAAAAGAACCCGAGGCCGCTCGCCGCCATACACTCATGGCCCTAGAAGAAGCCCCTCGATTTAGACTCGCCTACGAATTGCTAAACGACTTGAATAAGGGCCAACCCCAGCAAAATCCGTCCGCAACTTCATCCAACCTCGACGATGCAATACGTGAAGCTACCCGCCTATAAATCACTCTTCATTGCCGCTACACTGTGTTTGCTGCCCCTAAGCTTTGGGCAACGTCATCAGAGCTACGACAATCGGGCCGGCGTGCCCGAATGGCAGGTTGATTCCGAATTTAAAAAAGACGTATTCACTTTCGCCCGAGTTCAGTACACCTCAACTCGCGGCGGTGGTGGCCATGGGGGCTGGGGCTACGGACGCCGTGGTGGCCGGGGCGGTGGCGGCTGGCAAACCGACTACCCTGATGCGGAACTCAATTTCGCCTATCGGCTCCAGCAAATGACGAGTCTCAAGGTCAACCCGGATTCGACCGTCGTCGAGCTAACGGACGACGACCTTTTCAACTACCCCTTTCTCTACATTGTAGAACCGGGCCGGCTCATCTTTCAAGAAGAAGAGGTAACTGCCCTACGCAACTACCTCCTCAACGGTGGATTCCTCATGGTCGACGATTTTTGGGGCGACAGTGAGTATGATAATTTTCACTACGAAATCAGTCGCGTCTTCCCAGACCGAGAACCAGTCGAACTCCCAATCGAACATCCGATTTTCCACATGGTTTTCGATCTCGATGAAAAGCCCCAAGTCCCAAGCGTAGGCCACGCCATGGGAGCTCGCAGAGCAGGCTACGCAAACGTAAGCTCTCAAGGCCCCGGAACCGAAGAGGTTCACTACAAAGCGATCTTCGACGACAACGGTCGCATCATGTGTATCATTTGTCACAATACCGATCTCGGCGATGGCTGGGAACGCGAAGGCGAAGACGAATGGTATTTTCGCGAATTCGCCGAAAAAAAAGCCTACCCCATGGGAATCAACATCATCTTCTACGCTCTAACCCACTAAAACCATAATTCTTAATACTTAATACTTAATTCTTAATTTCCAAGATGATCTTAGAGAAATTGATAACCACTAATGAACACTGATATGATCGAATTGAACCTAATCATCAGTGTTCATCAGTGTAATCAGTGGTCAAAAAAACCTAGCCGAGATTTCCCAGGCTCCCATTCGCATCAGCAGGCATCAACCTAATCTTCCGCGCCTCCATTTCATAATTCATCCCTCATAATTCATACTTTCAAAATGTCCTTATTAGAATCCACCGAAGAGCAAGAAGCCGTATTCAATCGCCTCCAAGAAGGCCGTAAGCAAGTTGAGGCAGAGCTCAGCAAAGCCGTCATCGGCCAGAAAGCGGTCGTCGAACAGATCATGCTCGCTCTCATATCCGGCGGACATTGCCTCATAACCGGCGCTCCGGGTTTAGCAAAGACACTCCTCGTGAAATCCGTGGCGAAAGTATTCCACCTGGATTTTCAGCGTATCCAATTCACGCCCGACCTCATGCCAGCAGACATCACCGGCACGGAAATCCTCACCGATACGCCTGAAGGACGAAAGCTGATCTTCGCCAAAGGCCCCATCTTCACAAACCTGCTGCTGGCGGACGAAATCAATCGCACCCCTCCCAAAACCCAATCTGCTCTGCTCGAAGCGATGCAGGAACATCAGGTCACGGCTGCCGGAGCGACTCACACCCTCTCAGAACCTTTCTTCGTTTTGGCCACTCAAAACCCCGTCGAAATGGAAGGCACCTATCCGCTCCCAGAAGCTCAGCTCGATCGCTTCCTATTCAACGTTCTTATCGACTACCTGCCAGAAGATGAAGAGGTCGAAGTGGTCAAACAAACAACCGCCAAAGAACACGATCCAATCGAGTCGATTTTCACCGCCGAGGATGCCATCGGCTTTCAGTCGCTCGTCCGCAAAGTTCC
Organism: Candidatus Pelagisphaera sp.; assembly: GCA_051275055.1. Lineage (GTDB taxonomy): Bacteria > Verrucomicrobiota > Verrucomicrobiia > Opitutales > Opitutaceae > Pelagisphaera. Next base: position 2,020 of record JBNMOQ010000402.1, on the reverse strand, counting down.
CGTTTCCGACGAAGTCGTTCGTTTCGCCGTTCAGCTCACAGCCGCAACCCGTCCTAGCGACCCGAGCGCGCCCGATTTCATTAAAGAGTGGGTCAGTTGGGGAGCAGGCACACGTGCCGCCCAAGGCCTCGTCTTAGCAAGCAAGGCCCTCGCCCTCTGGAACTCTCGAGCGCATGTCACCAAAGAAGACATCGTCAGCCTAGCCCATCCAATCCTCCGCCACCGCATCCTCCTAAACTACCGAGCCGAAGCCGAAGGCGAAACAGTAGAAACCGTAATCGACAAACTCCTAGCAGCAAAATCCTAGTCCCAACCAATTTCACCATTCACCATTCATAATTTATCCTTCCCCAAATGCCCACCGCATCTAACACAGGCATAGATCCTCAAGCTCTGCTCGCCATTCGCGATCTAGAGCTTCGAGCACGCGTCGTGGTGGAAGGCCTTTGGTCAGGATTGCATCGCAGTCCATTACAGGGATTCTCGGTCGAATTCACTGAATACCGCCAATACACTCAAGGAGACGACCCGCGCTATCTTGATTGGAAACTGCTAGCGCGAACCGACAAGGAATTCATCAAGAAATTCGAAGACGAGACCAATCTGCGCTGCATGATTCTCGTCGATACAAGCCGCTCGATGCAATTCGAATCAGGCGGTGTATCCAAAGCCGAATACGCTCGAACCTTAGCGGCGACCTTCGCCTACTTCCTGCTTCGCCAACGCGACGTCGTTGGCCTCGGTCTTTTCGACAGCGAGTTACGCGAATACCTACCCGCTCGCTGGCGCCCCGGACAATTTCGGCGGCTCTTATCTCTACTCAGCAAAAAATCTGATGGCGACGAAACGGATCTAGGCAAAGCCATGGAACAAGCCGCCAACCTAAATTCGAAACGCAGCTTAGTCATCGTACTTTCCGACTTCCTTTCCCCTCCCGACGAGTGGAAACGCTCTCTCGGACAACTTGTCGCTGCTGGCCATGATGTCCGAGCGCTTCAAGTTCTCGACTCAGCAGAACTAAATCTCGACTACGGCAAAGCCGCCCAATGGGAAGACCTTGAAACCGGCGACCAACTTTATATCGACCCTTCCGAAGCACGCAGCGCCTACAAAGAAAGCTTCGAAGCTCATCAAACTCTCGTCCAGCAAGCTCTGGAAGAACGCGGCGTCAAACACCTCATCGCCCCGACAAACAAACCGCTCGACTTTGTATTGATTGATCTCTTACGCAGCCAACCTCTAAAAGGAAGGGTCGCTCAATGAATGTCCTTTCTCCATGGTTCCTAGCCGGCGCCGCCCTAATAGTCGGGCCCATTTTATTCCACCTCATAAAAAGAGCCACGAAGGATCGGATACGTTTCAGCGCTACCCAATTCCTAAAAGAGTCGCCCCCGAAACTCCAACGAAAGAGTCGCATACAAAACCCTTGGCTGCTGCTTCTGCGCTGCCTCATTGTCGCGCTCTTAGCCTTCGCATTCGCACGTCCCTTTTTAGATTCGAATATTCCGATCGCTCCCTCCGTTTCTCCTCCAAACGCGTTGGTCATCGTACTCGACACGAGTGCCAGCATGCGCCGAGAAGGAGCCTGGGAAGCTGCAATTCAAAAAACCATCGATCAAGTCGCGAATCTTGAGAGTCAAGACAGGCTCTCTATCATTTCTGCCTCCAACACCGCTCGCCCTATCGTCACTTTCGACCGTTGGAAAGAATGGCCTCCCAATGAACGCTCGGTCCTTACTGCCAATCTCCTCAACGCCCTCGAACCCAGCTGGCAATCGACTCGGATCGACGACGCCCTCGAACTCGCAATAGCCGAGCTAGAACAACTAAGAGACAATTCCACATTCGATTCTAAAAAACGTGTCCTCCTAATTTCCGATTTCCAGAAATCCTCAAAAATCGCCGGCATAGCAGGTCGCGAATGGCCCGAAGATTGCATTCTGGAGCTGGCGAGCATCCAAGGAACTCAAACTGGAAACACCGGGCTTCGATGGCTCGGGTGGACTGGCGACGAGTCATC
>JBNMOQ010000401.1:0-4056 GCA_051275055.1 Candidatus Pelagisphaera sp. | reverse complement strand
ATCCACCAGATTGAACTCCTGATAGATCACGCCTACCCCCACGCTCTCTGATAGCTTGGGAGTCAGAGATGCGAATTCCTGACCTTGGATAATGATGCTACCCTCGTCGGGAGTAATCGCGCCCGTGCAGGTCTTGATCAGCGTGGATTTCCCCGCACCGTTCTCGCCGACTAAGGCATGAACTTCTCCTGCAATAACATCGAGACTGACATCGTCCAATGCGACCACACCGGGATATCTCTTGGTTATATTTTTGAGCTGCAGGATCATCTTTCAGCTCCTTACTGGGCGAAATACTTATCCACGTTTTCTATGGTTACCGGTATCACATCACGGTAGACTCTAGGAGGCACTGCTTTACCCGCAGCCAGCTTTTCAACGAAACCGTAAACGGCGTCGGCGACATCCTCATCAGTCCCGGTCACAATCACGCTCATGCGAACGCCCTCATTATTCTTAATCGCGGAGAGCTCCGGCTTGGTGGCATCCACAGCGAAAATCCCGAAGTCGTCACCAATCTTGCCGGCAGCCTTCGCTGCTTCATTAGCCCCGACCGAACCTCCCCCGCCAATACAGGCAATGACTTTGACGTTCGGATTGGACTGGAAAATAGTCTCCATCTTGCTGATGCCTTCCTGAGGATTGATCGCACTGGTTTCAGCTACGATTTTTGCCCTCGGGGCCAGCTCGGTGATGGCGTCGCGAATACCGTTTCCGCGAGCAAGGAGGACAGGAAGTTGTGGATAGTTAAGAATGGCAACCTCGGCTACTCCACCGTGCTGAGCATTGATGAAGGCGGCCGCTTCTTTCCCGACTTCGTAGCCTAGAACCGTGTTATCTATAAGCCAGCGGACATCCGCATTCTCGATATCATCATCCCATGAAATCACTTTAACGCCAGCGGCCCTTGCTTCGCGGCAGGCCGACTCGATTCCGGCAGGATCCGCAGGATGAACGATGATAATTTCCATGCCGCGCGAGACGAAATTCTCAATCTGCATGATTTGCTTCGAGACATTGCTCTCGCAGGAAACGTAGTTCATTTTTGCGCCATCCGCTTCCGCTCTCTTCTGAATGGCTTGGCAATAGCCCGACCAGGTTGGATTGCTGAGATCCTGAACAGTCATGCCGATCTTAATCTGACCTTCGACATCTTTGTTTTGACTGCAGGCGGTCATAGCGACTGCAGCAATGACGGCCAGGAAGGGGTATAGGAATTTCTTCATGATTTTAAAGTTTCGTAGCATGTTCGGTTTTTCACTTTTTGGAAGGAAATCGCTTCTCAGCCCATCGCTCCCTCAAATCAGTCGGGGTTGGAAAATGGGAATAACGAAAGAAAGACTGAATATACAAAAAAGAGCGCCCGAATCACCAAAACTCGGATATCACTCCAAAGACAGTTTCACTTGCCTACTCAGCTTTAGGTAGTGAGTGGTTTAGGTTGAGTTGTTCTTCCGTTAGATCTAGCGCATCATAGCCATCTGAAGGCACTGCAAGTCCCGAGATCCAAGCAACACTATTAATCATCTGCTTGCGAATACTCTCGTTCGTCCAGAAATTTTCGTGAATGTGGCACATCGTCATTCCCAGGCTTTTGCCGCCATCTTCTCTGTCATAGCTCCAAAAAATCGTTCTTTCCAATTCACTTTCAAAGGTTGCTACCTGGGCATTGTCTCTGCCAAATCTCATTCGTTCAACAGGGGAGTTAAAAGAAGGAACGTCTTGTAACGATTCAGCAACTACGACTGGTTTGATATCATCTCCAAATTCCATCCGGTAATAGATTTCATCAAAAAGAGTATAAGGCGCCACTCCATTATTTACAGGATGGTCAGATAGCTTGCTCTTTATATGCGAGTATCTCGTGAGCGTTTTATTTTTGCTATCCCCGGCATAAAATCCACCAATCCAATTATTGAAAGAAGTCCCTTTGAAATCGGCCTCCTTTCTACCGAACGGGACGGTAGCATAGTGAATGAAAAAAAGCCCCACACCAGGGTTCTTTTTCAGGAGACCATCAAACTCTGCCATTCTATCCTTAAGGATATGCTTCTCGTCGCCGTCACAAATAATCACAATCGCGTCCGCAGTCTCGAATTCTGAAGGTTCAGGCCAGGCTCCATTCAAATACAGCTTTGTAGAAAACTCCGCTTTGACCTGCCTTTGAAGCAAATTTTCTAGAACTGAAATGTCTGCATTACACTCGTGATGACCAAATGCGTGGCTTTTTGTACCAGAGAGCAAAAGAATGCTCTTCGCTTTTTCTTCAACCTGCGCACAGGACGCAAAAAAGAAACAGATGCTTAAGATAATTAGTGGTTTAATACGCTTCATATCATTTTCTCTGTACCTTATGCTACTAAACCAATTCGGCAATCTCATTTCCTTCAAAATAGCGGAAGGACGTAAGGTCTAGAATCAGTCTCTTGGGACTGACCTTGGGAATAGAATCAAGGCACGTAGCGAAGGTGCTATGTGGATTTCCAATAACAATTGGTGCGGGAAAACGCGTTGTTCGAAAGGGGATTAACGGAAACTATGCGAGTGCGGGTTATGATGTGAATTTCCAACACTCATTGCTATCCTACCGTAGCACTAATTTTGCCGAGACCCAAGCCATACAAGCCACTATAAGTTTTGTAAACAAATCCTTTGACCGACTGTTTCAATCCCAACTACCCTTCAATCGAACACCTTCTAAAAAAAGCGTTTCGCCGCATGCCGGGCTTCGCCTACGTGATCTGCACTTTGCTCACAACGGTATCCGCTCTCTTCTTCGCTCTCTACATCGCCGATGTCGTACCTTCCGTGCACGGCAATTTCTTCGAACTTTACGCAATCGCAGGAGCAGTCCTCGGTGGCTGTAGCCTGCGCGGCGGCGAAGGAACCGTGATCGGCATCATCCTGGGAACAACCGTTCTACTCGTCCTCCAAAACATGGTCAACCTCCTCGGCTACGACAGTTCTTTCAGCAAAGTAATCACCGCCCTCGTCATCCTAGGCGGCGTCCTCGTCGATCGCTTCAATATCTGGAAAGTATTCGCTCGAAATAGCATTGCGTAAGAAAAAGGTAGCGGCCGATCTCCGAGCGGCCACCACAAGCAGAATAACCCATCCGACCAAAATCCATCATGAAACTTCACCTCAAAGCTCTCCTAGCTCTTCACCTTTCACTCTTCACAATTCACCATTCACTCTTCGGCGCTTCGCCGCCGCCGCCAAACATCATCATTATCAACGCCGACGATCTCGGCTACGGCGACACAGGCTGCTACGGGGCCACTCACATAAGGACTCCCAACATCGACCGACTCGCTCTCGAGGGCCGACGTTTCACCGATGCCCACTCCACCTCCGCTGTTTGCTCGTCCTCTCGCTACGGATTATTAACCGGTCGCTATCCCCATCGTGAAAATTTCTGGGGACCGATTAGCCCAACGCATAAACTCACGATCAATCCCAGACTAACAACCATTCCAAACCTGTTACAGAATGCTGGATATGATACAGCTATCATCGGAAAATGGCATCTCGGCTTCGGAGACGAAAAACCGAATTGGAATGGCGATCTAAAACCCGGTCCCCTAGAGATAGGATTCGATTCCTACTTCGGTATTCCCGCTGTCAACAGCGGCCCTCCTTTTGTCTATGTAGAGAATCACCGCATTATCGGACTCGACCCAAATGACCCGATCGTTTTCGGAAAGGAATCAGTCACTAAAAAAATCCCCGAAAAAAGCGGCTACGATCGAGTCGGCGGCGCCGACGCAGCCCATCGCTTATACATCGATGATCAAATCGGAACGACCTTCGCCAAACGCGCAGTAAAATGGATTCAGGAGCGCGATCAAGACACGCCCTTCTTCCTCTACCTCGCGACCACCAACATTCATCACCCATTCACCCCTGCCCCTCAATTCGTCGGCACTAGCGACTGCGGACTCTATGGCGATTTCATTCACGAACTTGACTGGATCGTTGGACAAGTCCTTACAGCCCTAGATGAACGAAACCTGACCGACAATACACTAGTCATTTTCACGAGCGACAATGGAG
>JBNMOQ010000400.1:0-4079 GCA_051275055.1 Candidatus Pelagisphaera sp. | reverse complement strand
CTGCGGGTGAAGCATAGAATCGCGACTGCATCGAGTTCGTTGGCCATTATAACGGCGGTGTGTTGGATGCGGGCTTTGTCGTTGGTGAGGGCTAGCTCTTTGGCGAAGGAGAATTTCTTGCCATATTGGTCGATGGTCTTGGAGATTTTGGTTAAGGCGTCCACGCATTCGAGAGGGTATTGTCCGATGGTCGTTTCTCCCGAAAGCATGACGCAATCGGCCTCTTCTTCGACGGCGATCGCTACGTCTGAAACTTCCGCTCGGGTGGGCATCGGGTTGGAGATCATCGACTCTAGCATGTGAGTGGCGATAATGACCGGTTTGCCGTGCGTGAGGCAGGATTTGACGGCTCGGTGTTGGATGATTGGAAGCATTTCGAATGGGCATTCGATTCCGAGATCGCCGCGAGCAACCATGAGACCGTCGGCTTCCTGGATGATAGAGTCCAAATTGGAGATAGCAGTTTGATCTTCGATTTTCGCGATGATTCTGGCGTTGTGGCCATCGTTCTCGTCGAGGAAATTTCGGAGGATCGTGAGATCGTTCTTTTCTCGTACGAATGAGAGCGCGAATAGGTCTATGCCTTCTTCGATCCCGACGAGCGTGTCGCCTTTGTCTTTTTCGGTTAGCGGTGGAAGGCTAACTTTGACTCCGGGTAGATTGATGTGTCGACGGCTTGTCAATTCTCCGGGGATGGTGACTTTGCAGCGTATTCGTGCTGCGTCTTTTTCGATGACTTCAAATTGGATAAGGCCATTGTCGACGAGTACAGTACTTCCGATATCAATATCGTTGACTAGGTTGGGGTAGTTGACGCCAACGGAGCAGATTTTTTCGGAATTAGCTGCGTCGGGTTTGACGGTGAAATCGAATATTTCGCCGGCTTCTAGAGTGATGGGGGTATCGAGGTCACCGGTTCGGATCTCGGGTCCTTTGACGTCCATCATAATAGAGATGGGGCGGTTTAGCTTTTCGCCGATTTGGTGAATACGGCGGGCGACTGTTCGTACGTAGTCATGGTTGGCGTGGGCCATGTTGATGCGGCAAATGTCGACGAAATATTCGGACATGAGCTTCTCGAGCATTTCTTCGCTATCGGTCGCGGGACCGATGGTGAAGATAATTTTGGTGCGCCGTGGCTTTCTTTGTTGATCCAGTTCCATGGTGGTCAGCGTTGAAGTGTGAGGTAGTTGGTTCTTAAGTTCTTATACGGCTCTTAACTCGGATCCGCCGCCGGCTTCGATGGTGTCGATTGGGAAGGAGGAGCGTTCTCGTAGACCGGAAAAGACGTTTTGGATGGCGTCGGAGCTGTTGCAGTCGCGGCTAAGGTGGGCGAGGAAAACTTGGCTCCAATCGGGGTTTTCTACGGATTCGAGTAAGTCGCAGGCGGCTCGGTTGGAAAGGTGACCGTGTCGTCCGCTGATGCGTTGTTTGATGGACCAGGGTCGGCGTTCGTCGCGTTCGAGCAATTGCGGACAGTAGTTAGATTCTACTATGAGTGTGTCGACATCGCGGATACGTTCGCCAATTTTTGGAGGGGCGAAGCCGAGGTCGGTGAGCCAGGCGAGTTTTTTGATGGGGGAGAATAAGTCGTCGCCTCGACCGCTAATAAATTTGAAGCCGACTGGATCGTGGGCGTCATGCGGGAGGGAGAAACTTTCGACGGTCAGATCTTGAAAGGAGAATATTGAGCCCGTGTTGAATATCTTCCACTCAGGTTTATTTTTCAGTTTTGGCTGCAGTGCTTTGGCGGTCATCATATTCGCAAAGACGACTGGGTTGTGCTTTTTGGCGAAGGTTGAGATTCCCGCAGTATGATCGCTGTGCTCGTGAGTGATGAAAATGGCGTCTATTTCGTCGGGTTTGACGTTTCTTTCCTCGAGCATGCCGCAAATCTTTTTACAGCTGAAACCCGCGTCGATGAGCACTTTGCTATTTTCCGTGATAAGGAGTCCGCTATTGCCGGAACTGCTACTGCCGAGGATGGAAAATTGCATGGACATTGTTCTGGGATAATGGCGAGCGAGTTGCCGCGAACTCAATGGCGAAATCGAGAAAAGCGGACATTGAGTTGCGCGGGTCTGGTAGAACTTGGACTACTCCAGTTTTATTCGTGCTTTACAGGATTGTAGGGCTGAGGCTGGGCTTGCCTTTTTTTTTAGGGACTATCTAGTGCGAATTGCTAATTTTTGATCGTTGTCGTTTGGCGTTTTGCAGTGTTTGAGGTCGATTGATCGTCTTTTGGACGACTTCAAAGGGGCTCGCGTAAGGGTCCGTTATTAGCTTTTCTCTATAAGTTCATGTCTACCAAAGATAAGCCAAAGATGTATTTGCATAAGGTCGAAGCCGATTCGGTGGCTCCGATTGCTCGTTCCTATGATGAAGGGTTTCGTCCTACGGAGGAGTATCGCGCGTCAATGCCCGATATTATGGATTCGGTGGAATCGATGCAGGGAGCAGCTGTTCCTATTCAGCAGGTGGGCGTTTCGAATTTTCGCCTGCCATTGAAGTATCGTCGAGCTGACGGGGAAATTGCGGTTTTGGAGACAAGCGTGATGGGGACAGTGTCCTTGGAGGCGAGTTTGAAGGGGATTAATATGTCTCGTATCATGCGTTCGTTTTACGAGCTGAAGGAAGAGGTTTTCACGCCGGATACGATCAAGCGCGTGTTGGATGCCTTTTGCGAAAAGGTCGTGAGCTTGGATGCTCGCGTCGCTTTGAAATTCAATTATCCGATTGTGCAGGAGAGTCTGCGAAGCGGGTTGGAGGGGTATCAGTACTACCAAAGTTCGTACGAAGGTCGTCTGACGGCTGCGGGCGTGTTCGAAAAATTTATCGTATTCGATTTCGTGTATTCGTCGGCTTGTCCGTGTTCTGCCGAGTTGGCTGAGCATGCTCGGGATTTACGAGATGCGTATTCGATTCCTCATTCGCAGCGGAGCAAGGCTCGCATTTGGGTGAAGATCGCCGATGGAGCGAACATCTCTATCGAGGATCTGCAGGAGCATTGCGCGAACGGTTTGAAGACAGAGACGCAGGTCATGGTGAAGCGCGAAGACGAGCAGGCTTTTGCGGAATTGAATGGCGTTTACATCAAGTTCGTTGAAGACGCGGCGCGTTCGATTTTCAAGGAATTGAATGGCGACGCGCGTATCGCTGATTTCCAAGTGGCGTGCTCACATTTGGAATCCTTGCATTCGCACGACGCGGTATCGGTTATCTGCAAGGGCGTGCCCGGCGGATTTCGAGCTGATTTCACCGATTTTAAAGACTTGGTTTGCTAGACACGTTAAGGGATCTCGGTGACAGTGACCGAACGCATCCTTTTATTTTCCCCTATAACGCAATCAGATTGAATTAGAGATGTCCTCCCAGACGATAGAGAGTCCTTTTACGGAAACCGAAATCGAGATCGAAGCGGAGCGTTTGCTCTCACGGTTGATGCATGTCGAATGCGATTCCCGTCGAACTTGGAACATCGAGGCGTGTCGCGAGATTGCGCCGCTGACGCTGGAGATCAATCAGCTCAAGAAAGAGAAGGGCGCGGTTATTCTGGCTCACTCTTATGTAGAGCCAGAGATCATCTATGGAGTGGCTGATCACATGGGCGATTCCTACTCGCTTTCGCTAAAGGCGAAGGAGGTGAATGCGAAGAAGATCGTTTTCGCTGGCGTAGTGTTCATGGCGGAGACCGCGAAGATCCTTTCTCCCGATGCGGAAGTTTTGGCGCCGGATCGGAATTCCGGGTGTTCTTTGGCGGATTCGCTGAGCGGCGAGCAATTGCGGGAGTTGAAAGCGGCTTATCCGGATGCCGGCGTGGTTTGCTACATTAATAGTACAGCTGAAGTGAAAGCCGAATGCGATGTCTGCGTAACGTCGAGCAATGTCTACAAGATCGTAGCCGCGATGCCGCAGAAGCAAATCCTGTTCGTTCCGGATCGTTTGATGGCGGATAACATTCGTGTGGAGATGAAGAAACTGGGGATCGACAAGGAAATCGTATCTTCGGATGGCACTTGTATTGTACATGATCAATTCGACCCGAATTTGATAGCCGAATCGCGCGAGAAGTTCCCGGG
>JBNMOQ010000399.1:0-4093 GCA_051275055.1 Candidatus Pelagisphaera sp. | reverse complement strand
GTTTTTCCTGTTTCGAATTCGTAGTTCATCAATGAACGAGAATTATTGTGGCTGATGTAGCTCAGGTATTGGTTTCCAGGCGACACTCGAGCGTCCTCCATATCGGGTTTGAAGAAGAACTGCTGAGCGAGCGACTTCGGGTCTCGTCCTTCTAAGGTCCCAATGGATAGAAAGGAGAAAATGACGAGGAAGAATGGGTATGAGGATCTCATCTAGTGTGGACAGCAGGAAAGAGGGTTCGCGTTACTGGAGGGTGGTCAGTTGCGCGTGTTTAGTTTATAGATATGATACGAGCGGAGAGGGGCTGATGGATTCATTTATAGGAGGCTTGCCAAATGGATGAATTTGGATCGCACTCTTGATTGCTACGATGGGACCTCGAGTTTTTGATCATAATAACTCGTTTGCCCATTTCAAAGAAACTGCAGTGGATCGTAATCCTCTGGGTTTTTCCATCGTTTAATTTCTTAAAGGTCAAAGACCTGAAGCTTATCAGTGGTTATTGCCCTATAAGTTTCTCGTGTAGCTACGTCGCAGCGCGGCGTGTTTTTAGGTGCTATTGGGTGATGTCCCGCCGTTACGAAAAAACGGCCGCTACCTCTAGGCTAATCAACTATTAATATTATGAAACTGGATACGTTAACATTAAAACGCTTTTCTCTCATTCTAATCAGCGCAATCGGATTGTTGTCGATGATCAAGGTTACAACGATCTTGGCGTTTACGGGTCGCCGCTTATTAAGATACCCAATCTAGATTGCATGGCCAAAGAGGGAATGCGGTTTACGGATTTCTATTCAGCTAGCGCGGTTTGTACGCCTTCGCGTGCAGCCTTGTTGACAGGAACCTATGCCCAGCGAATCGGACTTCCGGGCGTCTTGTTTCCGCATCACCGTACGGGGCTCCTGAGAGAATCAAAGTTCCGTTGATGCGGAATGAGGAGGTGATCGAGTATCCGGCGGATCAAAGGACGCTCACTAAGCGTTGTACGGAGCGAGCTATTCAGTTTGTGACGACGAACCAGAAGAAACCATTCTTTCTGTATATGCCGTACACGATGCCTATTTCTTCTATCGGGCTAATACCTTGGAAGCGGTGCGAAGCGGAGATTGGAAACTGCGGATTACGGAAAGCGATGGGGTAGAACTCTTCGATTTGAGTTCCGATATTTCCGAAGCGAAAGCCCTAGCCGAAAGTAATCCGCATATCGTGAAGATGCTTCGAGCTCTGATGTCTACTTTCGATGCAGAGTTGAAATCTAACAGTCAACCTGTCGGTTCTATGTGTCCCAGTGGCTTGATTGCGTGTTTTCTACCTACTCTATGGCGAAAAAATACCAATTATTATCCAATTCGTACAATGTAGAATTGGAGATTGTTTGTATCATGTAACCTCTGTAGCCTTCTCCTTGATTAAGCTCTCTTTCCCCCGTTTCAAAAAGTAGATCCTCGGTTTGCGACATACTGCATCATTGAGGCTGTTTTACTGAAAAACTCCAAACCCCGTTTAGCATGATTTCGTTTCGTTCAAATCGTTTTAATAACTCGTGTTCATGTGATTCCAATCTAGTGCCGGCGCTTGCGTCATGCCGCGTAGGCAGAGAGGGGGTTTTAACCACGGCACGGCACGAACGCCGGTCCTACGTGTTTGGGGTTCGTCGACTTTTGGGAGTTGTGGCTGCCTTGAGTGTCCATCTGTTTGTTGCAGGTGAGGGCTGGGAGTCGCACCAGCTTCACGATGAGTTTTTTGCTGAGGGCGCTTCGTTTGGCGATATCGATGGCGATGGAAGCGGCGATTTGGTGAGTGGTCCTTATTGGTGGAAGGGGCCAAGCTTTAAGCAGCGTTTTGAAATCTACGAGCCGAAGGCGTTTGGGGTTCGCACCTATTCGGACAATTTCTTTAGCCATGTTCATGATGTTGATGGCGATGGGGATCAGGACGTGTTTGTTTTTGGGTTTCCCGGTAAGGAAGGGCGTTTGTATTTGAATTCGGGGCACCCGGAAAAAAACAAACATTGGAAGATGTCGGTCGTGGCTGATCAGATTAGTCATGAATCGCCATCGTTTGTGGATATTGTTCCGGGTGGTTTGCCAGAGATCGTTTGTTCGCGTGGACGTGCCTTTGGGTATTATGAAGCGGGAGATAGACCTTCGCGGCCGTGGATTTGGAATGCGGTCTCCGAGGTAGGAGAAACGGTCATGAAATTTGGGCACGGCTTAGGAACAGGTGATTTGGATGGCGATGGGGATTTGGATGTGATCGATCGGTTCTCGTGGTGGGAGAATCCTGGACGTGCAACTAAAAGCCCATGGGCGAAGCATGTTTGGGTGGAGGAGAAATATGAACGAGGCGGCGCCCAGGTCCATGTGCATGATATTGATGGCGATGGGATGAATGATATTGTGACCTCGCTAAATGGGCATGGATATGGTTTGGCTTGGTTTCGGCAAATTGACGCGAAAGCGGGCGAGCTGCAGTTTGAGCGTCACGACATTATGGGTACGGCATCCGTGCAGAATCCGTATGGTGTGGCCTTTAGCCAATTGCATGGTGTGGCCTTGCGGGATATCGATGGCGATGGTTTGAAGGATATCGTTACTGGTAAGCGTTGGTATGCTCATAACGGAAAGGATGTTGGCGGAAACCAAGAGGCAGTACTCTATTGGTTTCAGTGCGTTCGTGAGAACGGTAAGACCAGTTTCGTTCCTCGCATGATCGACAATAATAGTGGAGTCGGGGTCGATGTGTTAGTGGCGGATCTTAATGGAGACTCCCGTTTGGATGTGGTGAGTTCCAACAAGAAGGGAGTGACGTTGCATTTTCAGGGGCAGGCAGTAGCCAGTGTGAGTCCCGAACGATGGCAGGTGCCGGGAGGGCAGCCAGATACGGATTGGTCGGACAGTTTGGGGGCGAAGGCAGCAGCTCGTCAGATGACGGTTCCGGATGGGTTTCATGTGGACCTGATCGCTTCTGAGCCAGACTTGGTTCAGCCGATAGCGATGAGCTTTGATGCTCGCGGTCGAATTTGGGTGGTTGAAGCGAATACGTATCCGCAGCGCGTTCCGGGAAAGAAGGGCAAGGATCGGATATTGATTCTCGAAGATACGAACGGCGATGGAGATTTCGATACGCGAAAAATCTTCGTGGACGGATTGAACTTGGTGAGCGGAATTGAAATTGGATTCGGCGGCGTCTGGATTGGGGCGGCTCCGAATTTATTGTTTTTTGCTGATGCGGATGGTGATGACAAACCGGATGGCGAACCGGAGGTATTGCTCGATGGCTGGGGTTATGAGGATACGCATGAGACTCTGAATAGTTTCACCTGGGGGCCGGACGGTTGGCTTTATGGTTGTCATGGCGTATTCACTCACTCGCGAGTTGGGAAGCCGGGGACGCCGGATGATTTGCGGGAGCCGCTCAATGCGGGTATCTGGCGCTACCACCCGACGCGTCATGAATTCGAGGTATTCGCTCATGGGATCAGTAATCCTTGGGGATTGGATTTCGACGAGAATGGAGATTGGTTTTCGAGCGCTTGTGTGATTCCGCATTATTATCATGTGATCCAAGGCGCTCGTTATTTTCGCCAGGCAGGCGAGCATTTCAATCCGTACGTTTACGACGATATTGAGACGATCGCCGATCATTTGCATTACGGCGACGGCACTTTGGCTTCGATGAAGGCAGACGGTAAAGTGGACAGGGCTCTGCAAATCGAATTGGCTGCGGATACTTCGGCCGTGGGCGGGGGACATGCGCATTGCGGTCTGGTTGTTTATCAAGGCGACACCTTTCCCGAATCCTATCGTGGCGATCACTTTTTCTTTAATTTGCATGGACACCGGATTGTGCGGGAACGAACGGAACGCGATGGATCTGGGCACGTTGCGCGTCACGGTCCAGATTTTGCGCTGGCGAAGGATCATGCGTTTGTGGGCGTGGGATTGATGCTTGGACCGGATGGAGCTTTGTACGCTTCGGATTGGCATGACCCGCAGACTTGTCACCATCGCGACTATGAAATTTGGGATCGCACGGATGGCCGGATCTTCCGTGTGCGCTATGGCGATCATAAGGCGCGGCCGATCGA
>JBNMOQ010000398.1:0-4100 GCA_051275055.1 Candidatus Pelagisphaera sp. | reverse complement strand
CGTCCGGACTTCGTCGTGAAGCACGCGGTTAAAGGCATGCTTCCAAAGAATCGTCTTGCTGCTAAGATGCTCACGAAGCTCAAAATTTTCGCGGGCGAGGAACATCCTCACGAAGCGCAACAACCAACACCAATTTCACTTTAATAACTCTTCCCTGACATGGCAGAAGAAAATAGCGTTTATCTAGGAACTGGCCGCCGCAAGACTGCGGTTGCTCGCATTCGCCTCACAGAAGGCACGGGCCAGGTAGTAATCAACGGCAAGACTGTTGATGATTTCTTTTCTCACGAGAATTTCTCGAGAGCAGCATTGCTCCCGCTCGCGACGATCGAAGCGAAAGAAAAGTTCGACGTTAAAGCTACCGTACAAGGCGGCGGCGACAGCGGACAAGCAGGAGCGTTGGCTCTTGGTATCGCTCGCGCATTGCTTAAATTCGACGTTGAGCTCCGAGCGGCCTTGAAACCAGCAGGTCACCTGACTCGCGATCCTCGAATGAAGGAACGTAAGAAAGCAGGACAACCAGGAGCGCGCAAGAAGTTCCAATTCTCGAAGCGCTAAGCCGACTCAAAAATTCAATTTTCGACAAGGTCCTCTCTGGTTATTCGCCAAAGGGGGCCTTTTTGTTTTCACATAACGACCATAGAAATAGTAGAGTTCATAACATGCGGAAAAAACGCATAGGATCGTCGATCACACAAAAATCAACGTCTCGACTTCAATCGCGAAACCTCAAACAGGAATAGAACAATGAACGCAGCAATCGTAGGCGCATCCGGATACGGCGGGGAAATTCTCGTCAAACTGCTGGCAGCTCATCCAAAGGCCAATCTCGTATCGGTTACTTCGAGAAGCCAAGCGGGTCGCAAGGTAAGTGAAGTGATTCCCGAATTGCGGGGCGTGCTCGACGATATGGTTTTCGATGTTTCCGATGCTCAGGCAATTGCTGCTCGGGACGATCTGGACTGCGTTTTTCTAGCGGTTCCGCATGGCACAGCAGCGGAGTATGCGAGAGTGATTGTCGAAGCAGGAAAGCAGGTTATCGATTTCAGTGCCGATTTCCGGATTTCCGATCCCGCGATCTACGAAGACTATTACGGTCAGCCGCACCCGGATGTGGAATTACTCGAGGATGCACAGTACGTGCTTCCCGAAATCACTGAAGACGGATGGCAATCCAAGAAGCTCTTCGCGTGTCCCGGATGTTATCCTACTAGTATTTTGACACCACTTTTCCCGCTGCTTAAAGCGGGTATTGTCGGCAAGCAGCATATCGTCGCCAATTCATTCAGTGGAACTAGTGGCGCGGGAAAGCAAGCGAACGGAGCATTCTCTTATTGCGAGGTCAATGAAAGCGCCAAGGCTTACGGAATTCCCAAGCATCGGCACTTGAGCGAAATTGAGGAGCAGCTCGGGATGGCGGGCCAGGGCGAAGTGATCATACAATTCAATCCGCACCTCGCTCCCATGAATCGGGGAATTGTCACGACCATTACCGTACCTGCAGGCTATTCAACGATCGAACAACTTTACGAAACATGGGAAGCCGCTTATGCGGATCGGCCATTCGTTTATATCCTTCCATCGGATATGCGGCCGGAAACGAAGTACACCGTCGGTACCAACCGGGTAGATATTTCAGCTATCAAGGATTCTAGAACAGGCAACTTCGTCATCACCTCTGCGGAGGATAATTTGATGAAGGGCTTAGCGGGCCAGGCGATCCAGATCATGAATATTTGGCAGGGCTGGGATGAAACGGAAGGATTAATCCATGTCTAACGAATTGCATTTCCAAGAGGACACTAATGGTCTTAGCGATCCTAAAGGGTTCTTGGTTGCCGCGGTCGGGGCGGATATTCGAGGCAATGGCGATGATCGTTTGGACACGGGAATTGTGTTTTCGCCATCGCCTTGTGCAGGTGCAGGCGTTTTTACGAAAAACGCGGTTAAGGCAGCTCCGGTATTGGATTGCGAACGTATCCTTAGTTTAGGTACGCCGATTCATGGATTTGTCGCCAATAGCGGAAACGCTAATGCTTGTACGGGGACGCAGGGAATTAAGGATTCTTTGGAGATGATTCGGTTGGCTGAAGCGGCTTGCGGTTCACCGGAAAACGGATTTTTGGTTTGTTCGACTGGTAGAATCGGCGACTTGCTACCGATGGATAAAATCAATCCAGCGATTGCGAAGTTGGGCGAATCCATTAAGAAGAATAGTGCATGTGGCGCGGAGTTCGCGACATGTATTCTTACTTCAGATACACGGAATAAGACGTGCACGGCCCAATTCGAGATTGACGGGAAGCTAGTTTCGGTTGGTGGCGCTGCAAAAGGCGCAGGTATGATTCAGCCGGATATGGCAACGATGTTGGCATTTGTCACCACGGACATTGCTGCGTCTGCTTCCGAACTGAAATCACTTCTCGTCGAAGCGGTGGACCCGACTTTTAATGCCATAACAGTAGATGGCGACATGAGTACGAACGATACGGTGCTGGTTCTAGCCAATGGCGAATCGGGAGTGACGCTTGATGATCAGTCGAGGGCATTGTTCAAAGAGGCTCTTTACCGGGTTTGCGATTGCTTGGCGGATAAGATCGTTTCCGATGGCGAACGGATTACCAAGGTAGTCGAGATTCTCATTGGGGGAGCAGCAAGCAATTCGGACGCGGAAAACATCGCTCGGGTTATCGGCAATTCTTTGCTGGTTAAAACGTCTTGGTACGGGAACGATCCGAATTGGGGTCGGTTGATGGATGCTTTGGGATATGCGAATGCTCAGATCGATCAGTATGTAATCGATATAAGCTACGGCGACGTGCCGGCACTTGTATTAGGAGATCCGATACCTGAGAATAAACCCAAGTGGAAAGAAGTCGTTTCTCAATCTCGGTTTACTATCAAAATCAATATGCATCAAGGCGATGGAAACTATCGGCTGAGAGCGAGCGATTTAACCGAAGGGTACGTAGACTTTAACAAAAGCGAATAATTTTCGGAAAGCTATTTTAGGAATATCATGAACATGCAGGAAATAATTTCAAAGGCGGAGGTATTGGTTGAAGCCTTACCGTATGTCCAAGAGTTTAGAAATTCCGTATTCGTTATTAAATACGGAGGAAGTTTTATGGATGATCCCGATCCGGAAATTCGGGCGCGGGTTGCGGGCGATATCGCCTTTTTGTCTGCAGTTGGTATTCACGCAGTTGTGGTGCATGGCGGTGGCAAGGCGATTAGTCGGGCTTTGAGCGAAAAGGGAATCGAATCGAAATTTATAAATGGGCTGCGGTACACTAACGAGGATACCGTAAAAGTGGTCGACGAGGTATTGAGCGGCCAAGTCAACGGCGACGTGTGCGAGATGTTGCAAATCCGCAATGATCGGCCTTTGAGCATTCCTGGACCGACGGTACTCGAAGGCGAGAAATACACTGAGGATAGCGATGGAAACCCGGTGGATGTTGGTTTCGTTGGCAATGTGGTCGCGGTAAAATCTAAGATTATTAAGAAGGCGATTAAGGACGGTTACACACCGGTTATTTCTCCAGTCGCTAAAGGGATTGATGGTAAGCTATACAACGTAAACGCCGATGTGGCAGCCGCTTGCGTGGCGAGCGCTTTGCGGGCCCGGAGATTGGTTTACCTGAGTGATGTGCCAGGATTATTGAGAGATCCTAAAGATCCGGATACATTGATTCCCACGCTTAAAGTTAACCAAGTAGAGAAGTTGAAAGCAAATGGAACGATTAGCCAAGGTATGTTACCAAAGATCGACAGTTCAATGAAGGCTCTCGATTCGGGAGTTCATCGGGTCCACTTGATCGATGGAAGATTACCGCACAGTCTGCTTTTGGAAATCTTTACTGACAAGGGAATCGGCACTGAGATTTCGCACTAAATTATATTGGAGAATAGCTTTCCGATAGAACCTAAAAATAGAATACGTCATGAACACTAAACTGGATACCGAACAGCTTTATAAAGATAATGTGCTCGGCAATTATGGATTGCCGCCAGTGACTCTCGTTCGTGGTCGCGGTCTCCGGGTGTGGGATGATGCGGGTAAAGAGTATTTGGATTTTTGTTCGGGAATAGCAGTT
>JBNMOQ010000397.1:0-4134 GCA_051275055.1 Candidatus Pelagisphaera sp. | reverse complement strand
GCTCCGATTTCGGTCGCCCATCGAGTGACCTTCTTCATCGGAGTATAGATTAGAACGTAGCTTAGGATCGTTGCCGCACCGAGAATACCGGTCAGTGGATTTGCTCCGAGGTATAGTTGGGCTGATCCAACGATTGAAATAACCAAGCCGAAAATGAGCGCGCTTTGCGGGGTGACTTGTCCGGACGGTAATGGGCGATCAATGGTGCGCTTCATCACGGAGTCCGGGCCGCGTTCCCACCATTGATTGAGGGCTGCGGCTCCAGCGGCGCAGAGAGCGGTTCCGACTACGAAGTGGAAAACCAAGGACCAGTTATGGTTGGGCAGCGCCGCCAAATAACCGATCAAAGCGGTGATGACCGATAATAGGCTTAGCCTGGGCTTCGAAAGTTCGTAGAAGCCACCCCAGGCGATAGGTTTGCGTTTGCTAGTTTGGTCGGTCAATTCGCTGGGTGATGGATGGCTTAAGCTTCAGCGGCAGTCGTCGATTCGGATCGATCTTGCTGCCTGGATGCTAGGAGGGAGGGATCGAGGCGAAATTTCAAGCTTCGTAATGTCATCATCCAGCAAAATGCGAGGACGAAGGCGCCATTGAGCATATGCATCGTGGCGACATGGGGATTTCGGACTGTCCATATGACAAGCGCTCCGAGGTAGCCTTGGATGACGAGCAAAGCGGCCAGAACTACAGCGAGCACGCCTAGGGCGCGTCGGGAGGCAGGGTCTCTAAAGACCGCGATCACGTAAGTGACGATTGCTATGGTCACCACGAGAGCGCCTACGCGATGGGTGAAATGAATAGCGACTTGAAAATTGAAAGCTGGCGGGATGAGCGTTCCGTAGGGAGTGAGCGGAAAGGTCGGTATGGCCAGGCCAGCGTAGCTGTGCCGCATGACGGCGCCGATCAGCAATTGCAGAACAACTGCGACGCAGGCTATGATTCCAATCGTCGCGACTGAGGACTTCGGTCTGGCAATGAAACCGGCATTACGTTCAATCCAAGACCGGCTGCTCATAATGGCGAATGCCACGAGCGAACAGAGAAAGAGCTGAGCCAGGGTGCCGTGGGCGACTGCAAAGGATTGGGCGTAGAGATTGTGATCGATATCTAGGTTCAAGGCATCGAGTTTGACGCGTAACCCTCCAAGCAGACCTTGGACGACGACGAGAACCACGAGGGCGATCCCTAGCTTGCGAATCTGTGGTCGAGCTTTGGTAGAGAACGCGGCAACGCAAAGTCCGATCGAGAGCAGTCCCATCACCATTCCTAGGAGACGGTGACTGTGTTCCGCCATCATGTCGTCATTTTCAAGCCAGCCTTCCGGATTGATCGATCCGTTGGACAGCGGCCAGTCCAGAAATGCCATCCCAGCGCGAATGCTGGTCGTAAAGCCGCCTGCGTAGAGCAGGAAAGTGATCCAGATGAGCGTAATCAAGCCGCCCCAGAAGAGGACTGGCTTGTATGTGCTTTTCTGAATAACGTTAGATTCGGATGACATGGGAAAGGTTATTGCAATGATGGACTAGCGATTGTTAATACGGTTTCCAGACAATGAGAAGAGAATCGATAAGTATTAGCCTGGCGAATGTATGTCTAAAGCAAATCCTCGTTGCCCTGTGGCTGACAGCGCTATTGGGATGTAGCCAGAAAGACGAAAGTCAAGAAGATGAGAATGCTCCGGGATATCGGCTCGTAGGGGTGATTATTTCCGTAGACGAAGAGACGAAAACGCTGGAAGTGGCTCACGAGGACATTCCGGACTTCATGCCGGCGATGACGATGCGTTTCGAAGTAGATCCTGGGGACTTTAAGAATGCTCGTGCCGGGCAGAAAATTCGGGCTCGTTTGCTTCGCACCGAAGAAGGGGGATTTCGGCTTGTTCGCATTTGGCCATTGGACGAGGAAGCGGCTAAGGATTTGGAGAAATTCAATGAGCAGCTTCAGGAGCAAACGGAAGCGTTGTCGATGGGGTATTATTATGGCGAAGGTGACGATGCACCCGATTTCGCGCTGCTCGACCAGTTTGGAAAGACGGTCACTAGCGAACGTTTAAAGGGGAAACCGTTTTATCTGAATTTTATCTTCACTCGCTGTACAGATTCTCACATGTGTCCGCTATCGACTTCCAAAATGGCGACTCTTCAGACGATGGTTGCCGATGCGGGAATCGATGTGTCGTTCGTTTCGATAACGATGGATCCTGAATTCGATACGCCAGGCGTGCTCCGACAGTACGCGGAAGCCTACGGGATAGATGGCGAAAACTTCCATTTCGTAACGGGACCGAAGAGCGCCGTTAGGAATCTGATCAAGAGTTATGGCGTTACCGCTATCGATAATGTGGATACCGTCATGCATAGCTTGGCGACAGTGTTGATCGCCGAAGATGGTTCTATAGTAAAACGCTCCGAAAAAAGCGCCTGGTCGGCAGACGAATTCTTCGAAGCGTTGAAGGCGATTAAGAGCAGCGAGTAGTTCAATCTGAATTTGACTAAGAGACTGTTTAATAAGTCGACGCCCCTACAATTAGGTAGCGGAGCCATCTTCGAAAGGAATAGTCGCAGAGGCATATTGCCTGGGAGGAAAAAGGCTGGAAGGCTGTGCACCTTTTAACGATGTCCTCATTTAACTTAGTGGAACTAAGAACCACGCGATCATCGTCACGTAACTACTCTGAGAACGTGCGTAGTTTCGTTAGAACTAAGTGATCTTCCTTGGTGCCTACGGTTGCCATCTTCATGTTGAGGCTTTCTAGGGCTTCCCAGTCAATTTGATTAAGCACTTCGATCATCGCGGAATCCTCGGATTGATTGGCTGACGCTTTGAATCGTTCGACGAACTCGGATACAGTTTTAACCAGGATACCGATATCCACGAGAGATACGGCAATTGCGTTTTCGGCATTGTCGGCGTAGAATTCAGACGTCTTAGGCGTTTGCAGGGCGCCGGGCCCATCGGAAGCTAGGAGGGCAAGAGACTCTTTCATCGCATCGAGAGCGGAATCGCCCGTTCCATAGCCAATAAAAAGCTTGTCGGCGGCGATGGAGTATCCAAACGATGGTGCTTGGGGAACTTCGGTGTTGTTGAATACGTACATGGAGAAGCCTGCTACGTCCTCTTCGACGAGTGGAATCATTCCCAATTCGCGAAAGGGCGTGAGCTTTTCATCGACAAGATTTGTAAAACCTTCGACGTCAGACAATCCGAATACGTAGGTCTGAGACTGAGAGAGGTTGGAGTAGGGCGATTCATCCGATGGGCTCAGGCTTATCGAGCTATAGGTGTGGAATTCGTTGGCGAAGGTATCGCTAAGAAACATTTCAACGTCCTGGCCGAGTTGCTGATCAGCGATTTGCTTATAGTTTGGATACATCAGCGCCGTTTGTGGAGCGGCTTGAAGGACGATGTCTTTGATTAAGACGATGATTTCTCCGACATCCATTGCTATGCTGCTCGCCGAGTATGAGCTGTTTGGGATGAAAGTGGGCGAGCTTAGTTCGTCGGAATGATCATATAGGGAAAGAATGCCTTTGGGTTCGTGATAGGTGAACCCTTGAGTCATCGAACTCGAAGTCGCGTCAAAATCGTAGGCATAGAAAACTGTCTCCGTTTCTCTGAGTCCCATTGCATCGATAGCGGCGTCGATGGAAATGCCCGCATCCGAAGCTTCCGCGCCGATTGCATCATTGGCGAAAAGCGCAACCGCCTCGACTAGGCGACTTGCGTTTACGTATCCTTGACCGTCGAGTTTGGATTGGTGCTCGGCCGCGAGGGCGAAGTTTGGATTTTGCTCCAAGCTGGTTTCCGGAGTGATTGATTTAAGCGTATCCAAATATTTGGCGAGACTCTCGATATTTAGTCCTAAAATGCACCTGCCATCGGTCACCGTCCAACAAGGGTTTATTTCCCAGGCAACTGCTATGCCTTCGCTCGCTTGGGGCAATTGAATGAAATTTATCGCGTGTTCGGCGATCGTTGTCGTTTGGACCATGAATGCAGCGGTCTCCAACTCGTTCGCTAAAAGCTCGGTGTTAACGGAATCGAGAAAAGCCTGAATAGCAGCTTTGAATTCATCGGGGTCACCTTGGAAATGCGCTATTGTGTATCCATGAAATGGAAGCGATTCGATTTCAG
>JBNMOQ010000396.1:0-4145 GCA_051275055.1 Candidatus Pelagisphaera sp. | reverse complement strand
CAAAAGCAGGAAACCGTTCTTGAAGAGTGGAAGACCAGTCGCGAAGAAAATCGTATCACAGTGGACGAAGATGACATGATGCGAGTGGTCGCTGACTGGACAGGAATTCCGCTAACGCGTCTTGAGAAGAAGGAGACCGAACGTCTGCTTCAATTGGGCACGGAGCTTCAGGAAACCGTTATCGGTCAGACCGAAGCGTGTTTGACAATTGCGAGGGCTCTGCGGAGAAGCCGAGCGGATCTGAAGGATCCGAATCGTCCGATTGGCGCGTTCATGTTCCTAGGCCCGACGGGTGTTGGAAAGACTTTCCTAGCACAGACTTTGGCCGAAAAGATGTTTGGCGACAAGGATTCGATTATCCAAGTGGATATGTCCGAGTACATGGAGAAGTTCTCCGTTTCGAGAATGATCGGATCGCCTCCGGGTTACGTCGGTCATGAAGAGGGCGGTCAGCTTTCCGAGCAAGTGCGTCGCAAGCCGTATTCGGTTGTGCTGTTCGACGAGATCGAAAAAGCGCATCCGGATGTCGTCCAGATAATGCTTCAGATTTTCGAAGAAGGCCGTTTGACCGATAGTCTCGGACGAGTGATTGATTTCAGAAATACGATCATCATCATGACGACTAATGTCGGCGCTGCCGCGATCCAACGTCAGACTAAGTTGGGCTTCGGCGCTGCGAAGGCTGCGATCAACGATTACGAGTCTATCAAAGAAAATGTGATGGACGAGGCGAAGAAGGTATTCAAACCCGAGTTCCTAAACCGTATCAGCGATCTCATCGTATTCCACGGGCTGACCCGCGACGATTTGGTGAAGATCGTCGACCTGGAAATCAGCAAAGTGCAAAAGCGCTTGGTTGATAAGAAGATCGCGATCGAGCTTAACGCGGATGCGAAAGACCTTATTATCGATCACGGTTACGACGAGAAGTACGGCGCTCGACCTTTGCGTCGTTCGATCGAAACCCTCCTTGAGGATCCATTGTCGGAGGCATTGCTTTCCGGCGAGATCAATGAAGAGGATTCCGTTTTGGTTAATCGCAAGGACGAAGCTTTGGTTTTCGAATTGGTCGAAAAAGCCGAGGCTACACCTTCCGAGTCGGAATCGTAAGGAGACTGATTCCTCTATCGGGATTATGAAATTTTGTCAGCCGCGAGTTTAACGACTCGCGGCTTTTTTTGAATCTTAACTGGATCTTTTTTCGTATTACCAGGAGTCAGCGCTCGAAGCGTTTAACGTGTTTTGCGACGCTCGTTTCTGACTGTATATTTGATGAAACGGTATTCCCTATCAGCGGCACTCGTCGCTCTTTCGATTATCTTGGTTTTTTTCGCTTTGCGTATTGAAGACTTTGGGACTCGGGGGAATGTCGATGTTTCGGAGTCGATAGATGTTGAAAGTATCCAGGAACAGAATGCTTTAGCGAGGGCGGATGTTGAGGAAAGCGTTTCGGAGATCGTGGAGATTTCCGGTGAACAGTTTGCTCCTCGGGGAAGGTTTTCGGATTACGAGGTTTTCGATCGAAGAGTCGATTGGGATGGGGCAGCAATCTATAGGGTTTTATATATGTTGCGGGACGATGATCCCCGAATGCCTGTGGTGTTCTTGGAAGAACGCTACGATTCGTCGCTCGATAGCGCTGAGCCGGATCTCGTTTTCCAAAGCGCTGCAAAGGGCGATGAGATCATGTTCGATGCGGATTCGGAGAAAGTCGATCCGGTCGATTTTGGCACATTTTTAGAAACTAATGATTGGACCATTTCTTGGAGATCGCGCCTGTCGGGGTATGTTCAAGTTCGGTTATCGAACCCAACTGTTGCTTCTTTTGAAAATGCGATTGAGCGATTGGGTAACGAGTTTCCAAATACGATTGTATCGCTTGATCATTTACATTTCCCAACTGCGATTCCTGGCGAGTACTCAGCGTCGGATTTGTGGCATCTCGAACAGGTTAATGCGCCTGATGCTTGGGAATTCAATTCGGGAAGCGATGCCTTGGTCGTCGCAGTGATCGATACTGGATGCTTTACTGCGCACGAAGACCTTCAAGGTCGTATATTCGTGAACGCGGAAGAAATCGCCGGAAATGGTATCGATGATGACAGCAACGGTTTCGTGGACGACGTAAGCGGTTGGGATTTTTATGACGACGATGCGATTCCGAATGACGAGACCGGTCATGGTACTCACGTGTCTGGGATAGTTGGAGCTCGAGGCGATAATGGAGTCGGCATTGTAGGGGTGAATTGGAATACGCGGATATTGCCACTGAAGGTTGGAGATTCGAGCGGTCTGTCGAGCTCGGCGATTGCCGAGGCTTTGCGTTATGTTTCCATGATGAAGGGGCGGGGTGTTTCAATTGTAGCTTCCAATAATTCCTATGGGTCCAGTTCTCAGAATCCTGCGGCTTTGATCGAGGTTAAGGATCATGAAGAAAAAGGAATTCTGTTTGTAGCCGCTGCGGGGAATAGTGGCGATGATATAGATGGTTCCGGTTCTTCCCAGTATCCAGCCGCATTTCCTCAAGAAAACGTAATTGCGGTCGCTAATTCGACTCAAGGAGATCGTTTGTCTACTGGGTCGAACTACGGAGTCGTAAGCGTGGATATTGCTGCTCCAGGTCAAGAAGTGTATTCAACTTATAATGATGATGGTTATCGTTTTTTGACAGGGACATCTATGTCGTCGCCGATGGTTGCCGGGGCGCTTGCCTTAGTTGCTGGCCACGATCCTAGCTTAACTCCGATTGAGTTGAAACAGCGACTTTTGGATACGGCAAAACGTTTTGATAGTTTTGATGGGAAATTGGTTTCAGGCGGTCGATTGGATTTGCTGGCCGCGTTGGAACCTGAATTGGTTGGGCACGAGATTAGCATTTCAAGCCATCCAGCTCATTTGACGCTGTTGCCTGATTTACAGATTCCTGTAGTTTTCGAGGTTGACGCATTGGCGGATGCGGTCGTGTCGATTGAAGCACTTTCGGGAGGGGAAAACGTACGCATTGAAGAAACTTCTCCACGTAACTATTCGCTTAGTTTCGAGGCGGAGGGACTTTATCGTTTTCGCGTGCTTTCGGAAAAGGGTTCAATCGTCCGTTCGGTTGAGAAAGTAGTTGTGGTTGGAAATGCTTCCGATGTGGGTAATGGATTGCTGCATTCCTGGGATATGGAGGGCTCTGGGAATTCGTTGGTCGATAGCGCGGGTACGGCTAATGGAGCGTTTTTAGGAGCGACGCGCGTTAGTTCGCCGTTGGGCGGCGGCGTGGATTTCGACGGGACCAGTAGTTTTGTGAAATTCAATTCTAATTCCTCTAGTCAGGTTACTTATTCGGCCTTCGTGAAATCCGATAATTTACTATCGAGTCCTCATCCGAGAATCATCAATGGTCCTGACTATTACATGTACTTTTCTACTCGAGGAACTACAGATCTTCCGGATGGAAATGCGAATGCTCTGAAATTCTATTCGAACCGCAGCGAGGATTTCGGTGTTTGGCATACGCCGCCGGATACAGTTTCGCAAGGCGAATGGCTCCATGTTCTAGCGAGTTACGATAGTCGGGATTTATCGAACGCTCCGAGTTTGTACGTTAATGGAAAAAAGTTGGCCGTTAGGACGCAGCGAGTGCCGGTGGGTACGCAAACGAATACAGGAGGCGAAGCATTTTTGGGAGATCGTGAGGATGGGACGCGCGCCTGGGACGGACAAATGGATGAAGTACGAATCTATAATAGAATCGTTAGCCCGGATGAAGCTTCTCTCTTGTCGGCCCGTTATCTGGAGGCGGTGTGGGATGACTATGACATTCAAGCGGAAGAGAATAGTGGCTCACGTTTGTCGTATAATCTATCACTAGCGGATTCGATTGGCGGCAGTGCTGAGGTGACTTATCGTTGGAGTGTTATTAGCCAGTCGGGGACGGTTGCCTTGACTGGTGCGAATGAAGCTAACTTAACGTTGGACTTCGCCCAAGCGGAGAATGCACGTGTTTTATTGAAGGCGAGTAGTGCAGCAGTTAATCGATATTATGCTTACAATCTTGTGCTCGATCCATTCGAGATCGAGGAAGGAATCATTGTCGGCGAAACCGAAAATGAAGGCATGGTCTGGATTGAAGTGAGTGAGGGCTTGGATAGTGGATACGT
>JBNMOQ010000395.1:0-4166 GCA_051275055.1 Candidatus Pelagisphaera sp. | reverse complement strand
GAGTTGGCGACTGCTATGTCGGCAAATCCATTTTGGTTCAAGTCTCCGACGGCTAGGTTGTAGGTTATTTCGGATGCTTCGCCAAAGCGTACTTCTTGATAGCTTTTGCCGTCGCCCTGATTGAAGAAGACAGCGTTTTGTTGGCCGGTATTTGCTACGATGATCTCGAGGTGACCGTCGTTGTTCATGTCGGCAACTGCCAGGGCGTATGTCCGTCCACCTGCTTGACCAAAGTTGTGGGTTCCGCTGATACCCCCTTTCCCATCGCCTAGGTAGACTGTATTTAATTTCCCGATATTTCCTGCAACCCAATCGAGTTTACCGTCGCCATTGAGATCAGCAACGGCAATTGCCCGGGTTTCATCCTTACCTGATCCAAATGGAATCCGTTCATTGAATTGAGTGTTCCCGTCGTTGAGGAGGATTAGGTTTTGCTGCGCGTCGCGATTGGCAAGGACGAGGTCGGGGTGGCCGTCGTTATTGATGTCGCCTACGGCAACATCGATAGTGGAATCAACCTGGTTTCCGAATGCCTGGGTCTTCTCGAAATTAGCCGAACCATCATTGAAGTAGATCAGGTTTTGTCTGCCACGAGCATTGGCAAGAATATCGACGTCACCATCCAAATCGATGTCGGCGAGCGTGAGGCTGCGGATGCTCGAGGGAGTTCCGAAGGTTGCGTGCCGCTGAAAGGTTCCCTGGCCGTCGTTGAGAAAGATGACGTTTGGAGCGTTGTCGTTTCCAACGGCGATATCGAGGTCGCCATCGTTGTCTAGGTCGGCCAGCTCGGTTGCGTAGGATGCTGCCATATCCTGCCCAAGAGGGCGGATTAGATTAAACCGGGCCCGACCTTGGTTGAATAGAACGATATTCTGATGAGGCCAATGGCGACCGTTGGCGACCGCTATGTCTAGATCGTTGTCGCCATCCAAATCTCCAATACGCAAAGAGGCAGTGGTCTCGGAACCGGTTCCAAGGCTAAGCCGTTCGTGGCTGGCGAATCGCCGTTCTTCGGCTGCTCCAGCGAAGAGAGTAGATAGGAGGATAATGGTGATTATTCGCATTTATAGTAGAACAGGCATCCTGCCTGTTAGTTGCCAAAATTATTTGTTGAGGTAACGCTTGAATTCCGGGCGGTTTTTCCAGGCTTCGATGTAGGGCGCGTATTCTTCGGATATGGTCCAGTCGCGACGACCTGGGTGGTCGGGGTCTACGTGCCCTTCAGGGTAGTCTTTCCCTTCGTAGCTGGCTTGTACCGAAGCATCCCATTTCTGGAATCGTTTCAGCATGCGTTTGGCGATTGCGGCGTTTGTTTTATAAAGATCGGTGGTTTCGTTCGGATCTTCAGCCACGTTGTAAAGATAGAAAACACCTTTGCTCATGTCGTGCGCGACGAGCTTGTAGTCATTGTCCAGGAAGGCGGCTTTTTTCATGTGACGAAAACCGATTGGCTTTTTGCGCAGCCCGATCTCGTTATTGAATAAGGCGCGAACACTCGTTCCGTCCTGTGGTTGGAGAAGGGCCGATTTTGGAAGCCCTGCGATTTCGGCGATTGTTGGAAAAATATCCATGGTCGCGGTGGGGTGGTTTGTGATTCGGGCGTTCTTGATAACTGCGGGCCATTCGATGACGCAGGGAACGCGTATTCCGCCTTCGAATACAGACCCTTTGTTGCCGCGCAGTCCGCCGACTGTATCCGGTGTTATGTTGGCCAGCCCGCCGTTGTCGCTATTGAACCAGAGGACGGTGTTGTCGGCGATTTTTAGATCGCGCAGGCCTTTCCGGAGAGTGCCGATGCTGCGATCCATAGCGACCATTTCGCCGTAGTGATTTTTCGATGAGTCTTCGAGGTTGGGAAATGGAGCCTTGTCTTCATCGCTTGCGACGAAAGGCGAGTGCGGCGTTCCGTACCAAATGACGGTGAATGAGGGATTGCCTGATTTGGCTTGCTGGCCGATGAATTCGAGAGCTTCGGCTACGATGATCTCAGAGGAATCGCCTTGAAATTCTTCGAACGTTCCTTGGCGACTCATGATAGGATCGCGGTCGAAGAAATTGGAGACTGAAAGCCATTTATCAAAACCAAAGGCGCCAGGACCGCGGGGGTCTGTTCCGAGGATGGGCGCTCCGGGACCGCGAAATCCGTTGAGATGCCATTTGCCGAAGTGGCCGGTTGTGTAGCCAGCTTTTTGCATGGCCTTGGGAAGCGTCTTTTCCTGCAAGCGGAGTGGGAAGCCGTGATCTTCTACGCCCGTGCGATTGTTGCTGCGGCCCGTCATAACGGTTGAGCGAGTGGGGGAGCAATTCGGCGCGCCGGCATAGAAGCGCTCGAACCGCAGTCCATTAGCTGCCATAGCGTCGAGATGCGGCGTTTTGAGGACCGGGTGGTCCCGGTATCCCATCTGGCCCCAGCCCTGATCGTCAGTCATTACGAGAACGATGTTGGGAGGCGAATCACCGAGGATTAGTGCCGAGGGGATGTAGCTTAGGAGGAGTAGGATAATAATACGTTTTGGAGTCATAGGGAATTCTGTAGAAAGGGGATTGGGTACGAGGGGGGAGTTGTTGTTTGATAGTCGGAGCGCTTTGACGTGCGGGCAAGTGGAATATGAGTGATCGATAAGGTTGAGCGATGAGGGGGTTGCAATCTGTCTAACTCGAGGATTGTTTGTGAATATGCAGTCGAAGGCGTATGAGCGCTGGTTTAACTCCTACAAAGTAATTGGAATGAGAGAAAGCAAACAGATCATCCTATCGGTAGCCGTGTGCCTGTTTGGGTTCGCTACGATTGCGATCGGAGCGGAAGTCTCCACTTATTGGAGTCAATATGTTGAGGCGAAATCCGCTGGAACGGAAACGATCCTTCCCGACTTTTCCTATGCTGGATATCGTCATGGGGAGGCCCCGATTCCAACGGTTGCGTGGACGGTCTTCGATGTAACGGATTATGGAGCTGCCCCCGATGATGGTTTGTCGGATAAGGCAGCGATCCAGGCGGCGATCGATGCTGCCGAAGTCAATGGGTCTGGGATTGTCTTTTTCCCTTCGGGACGATTTTGCATAAATGGGCCTGAAGAGTCGAGCCCCTGGGTTAATAATCCCATTACGGTCAATGGAAGCAATGTCGTTTTTAGAGGTAGTGGCAGTGGGTCAGGAGGAACGGAATTGTATGGCGAGCGACACATGAACTTGACCAATGAGGCACAGCTTTGGACAGCTCCGCATATGATTCATTTTGACGGTCCGGGGAGTCGGTCGGGAACCACTTCGAATGTTGTTGGCGACTCTGTTCGTGAAACGCATTCGATTACCGTTACAGATGCCTCCGTGTTCGAAGCTGGGGATTGGGTTTTGCTCAACCGAGTAGACAAATCTTCGGATGCCGTTTCGGAAGCCGTTGCGCCTTTTGCGGTCGATTCGAGGTGGACTAGTTTAATCAATAACGGTGTGTTGGTTGATGAACTTCACTTGATTGACTCGATTGATGGAAATGAGATTCGCTTCAAAGAACCGATTCATTCGACGGTTAAGGCAGATGGCGAATGGTCGGTTATTCTATTCGATCCTATCGTCGAAGTTGGGGTAGAGGACATTGCGTTTGTGGGGAATTGGACGGCTAGCTTCGTGCATCATTCCGTCTATTTGGACGATGATGGAAAGAACGTTTCTCACGATAGCGCTTGGAGCGCGCTTTCGTTTACTGACGTGGTCAATTCATGGATACGAAATTGTCGTTTCACTAGCTGGAATGCCGCCATGAAAGTGGGAAGAAGCTCCAATGTTTCAGTAGTGCATATCAAATTGGATGGTAATCCAGGCCACAACACGCTGTCTTTCAATAATTCCTCGCACTGTTTTGGTGGACTGATTGAGGATGAGGCGAATCAATGGCATGCCTGTGGCGTGTCGGGAAAAGCTTCAGGCAACGTGTTATGGAAATCGGACTACAGTGCGGATACGTGTTTCGAATCGCATGCCTCGCAGCCGCGGCATACGCTTTTCGATAATATATCTGGAGGCTGGAGGTACGGCCGAATGGGAGGCGCTTCCAATAATTTGCCCAACCATCTGGAAAATCTAGTTTTGTGGAATTACGATAACACAGGAGTCGGAGAATCGGGGGATTTCGAGTTCATGCGTTCGGGCAGCGCTTTCTTTAAAGTTAT
>JBNMOQ010000394.1:0-4175 GCA_051275055.1 Candidatus Pelagisphaera sp. | reverse complement strand
CGAAGCGAACTCGATTGCCTGAGTGGCTTCGCATCCGTTGCATTGATTTGAAAAGTAGCGCCCGATCCATCCGTCCTCGGATTCGTTATTTGGAATTGCGGAATGCCAATAATCGAATGAAGTGAAATGGGAGAGATTGGGATTCGGGTATCCCACTCCGTTGACGATCGCTAGATCGCCGTCCTGCCAAAATTCGTGCAATCCAGAAAGACTAGGGTGCAAGGCGAGCTCTTCATTCCCTCCGATAATGCGCGGTGCTTGGCCAATGTTGAGGATGCCGTGCCCTTCGTCGAAAGCGATGTTCGGTCGCGCTCCTTGATAGGTTTGATTGGAGAATGGAATAACGGTATTCAGGGTGTCATTACCACCTCCTTGCTCGACGACTACCAGAATCGGTCCGTCTTGACCCGGCGAGGGTAGACTCTGAGCTCGCGCGTCCAGGCTGAAAATAGATTGTTGAAGAAATGCGGGCAGGGTCAGCGTTGTGGCGGCTCCCCAGGCTGATTTCTTGACGAATTCTCTACGATTGAAATTTGTATCCATGATTGCGTTTCGGTATTCGGGTTATTGCATTTGATATTCCGGCAGGGCGGTCATCAGGCGAACGGCTTCCTTGACTGCCGTTAGCGCGTCTAGCCTTTGCGAGGTTCTAACGTATTGATCGTAGAGAATCCGGATCTGGCTCTTTCGCATTGGGCAGAGCGGAAGGAAGCGATCGGAGAGGCGTCCGATTAGCATGGGGAAATTGTCGGGCGATCGGATTTCGGGGGGAGCGATAGTGTCCCAATCGACGTCGCTGTATTCGTCCATTGCTCGACGGGAACTCCAATCATTGAATACGTTATAGTTGTTTTCGGTCCATATCGCGGGAGCGTTGATACGCAAGAGTAGGGCTCCTGCAGACATCCATTCGTTTCCGATAGCGGTTGGCTCGGGCCATCCGGCGATATTAGGAGGATAGGCTATGTTGTAATTGAGTTGGTTGTTCAGAACTTCGATCGGCCGGGCCGGAAGCGCTTCGGCTTCGAATTGCTTTCCGAGACAGATCACATAGTCTCCGGCATCCTTGATCTGTTGTCCGACAGTGCCTTCGGAATAGAACTGTTCGCTAAGGAAAATCTCCCGGAGCAGTGGTCGCAATTCGAAATTGTATTCGTCTTTAAATCGAGCGGAAAGATCGTCGATGATGACCTGGTCTGGGTTGGGCGAGGCGAAATAGCGCCACAGTTTCCAGCAGAGATGTTTCGAGCAATTTTCGTCATTGAAAATGAGAGTGATGATATCGTCTCCACTGGAGATAGTTCGTCCGTCGGGCATTCGATCTTGCCCGAGAAAAGATTTCGGCAGGAGGTCTTGGCGCTCCCTGTTTTGGTAGGGCCCTGCCATCGGTTCGCCCGCTGGCGCGAGGTATTCCGGGTTTTGCTGGCGAGCTTCCGGATGGGGCGATTGCATCCGGTAGAGGCGGCGTCCGGTGAAAGCTTCTGCAGCAGCTCCTACGTCGTTTTCCGTGTATCCACCTTTTACGCCTAGAGTAAAAAGCTCTAGGAGTTCTCGGCCGAAATTCTCATTGATTTCGTTGGCTGAACTTTCCTCGAGATCCAGCATTCTGATCATTGCTTCGGACCAGGAAACTTCGCTGACTAAGGTTTTAAGATTTCCGTCGTTTCCGTTTCCTGCCGCGTGCTTTCGAAGTATTTCGAAATAACGAAAGAAGTACATTAAGCGCGTTTCACTGGAGCAATTGCCCATGTCCACAGGCATATGATCGAGAAGGAATTTCAAAAGCTTGGCAGCGAGAGGTTCGCCTTCGCGAAGCATCTTCATGTACCACTCGACGAATGCACGTCGACGTTCGCTTTCCCCTTCCCAGAGGTCTCCATTTGGGTCCGTATCGGTCGACCAGCTTGGCTTGGGATGGCTTGACCAGGTTTCGGTTGCGCAAACCAAGGAATCTACCGCGGCTTCGATGCCGCTGTTCTTCCCTAATTGGTAAAAGGTTTCACGTTCGGATGGCGATCCTCCGAAACCTGCTCGGTGATATAAGTGGTCCGCATTTCGACGCGACCACCTATCTTGAGATATAGGCGTCAACATATTACTACTACTTCCTCCTTAGGCTGGTTAGAGTTTCTTCACGAAAGTGAAGAAGCTGAAACGTCTAACGGACGCCTTGTAGTAGTTTTTTAGAGACCAGGCTTATTTGCGGATAGACCTTATTCTCCTTGATTCTCTGGTGATCGCTTCAGCTTTCGCCCTAGGTCGATAAGATTAGGGCTGTCTAGGCGCTCCTTCCTGGAAAGGAAGGCTCTAGTGAGCTTTAAGGTATTGCGAAAACCTCGACTAAAGCGACACCTGTGGTGTCGTTCTCGCCGTTCACTTTCACCGTGTAGAGGCCTGGTTCCAGCTCGAGAATTATGGCGGCATCTTCGCTACCTTCGTCGAGTGGTTCAGTGTTTACGAGGGCGCTGGCCTCGTTGATTTCCGCAGGATTCCAGAGGTTCCCCCATCCATCGTTGTGAGCGATCGGTTCGCGGAGAATATTGAAAACCGTTATTTCTGGAAATTCTAATACACCTGCGACTTCCTTCTTTTCCAAGCCCGGTCCGATGGCTCGGATGAGTACGCGACTGGGAAGATCGCCTAGCACGATAAATCCCGGGATGACTATTTCATCGCCAGTGCCGACGAATGCGCGAGAAGAGACATTAACAAAGCGGGTAAGGTTTTCCGAGACTTCAAAAGCTTCGACAAGAGCAATTCCGCTTGTGTCGTCTTGGCTTCGAACGATCGCGGTGTAGAGCCCTTGTTCGAGTTCGACAAGCAGGGCGGTGTCCCCGGGTTGCATTGGGTCTCCTGCACCTGCTCCGGTTTCGAGCATGGCTTGAGTAATGGAATCCGGGTCTGCGTTTTCGCCCCAGCTATCGTTGAAGTGGATCATTTCGCCGGAGCTATTGTAGATCTCTAGTCTTGGATCAAGGAGTCGATCAAGCGATTCGGGGAGCCCTGGTCCTATTCCTCGAATCAATACTTGCTTCGGGTCGGGGCCAATAACTACGAATCCAGCGATTAGGACATTGGCGCCTGATCCGACTCGTGCACGAGCTGCGACGTTGATTAGGCGTTTATCTGTTAGAAGAATTTCCGATTGAGCGCTGGCAGTCGAGCCGCCTTCGCTTGTCGCCACCACGTGGTATGAGCCTTCGTTTTCGGCCCTTGCTGGATTGAAAATAAGCGTGTCGTTGGTTTCTCCTGACAATATGTCATCTTCGAAATACCATTGGTAGCTGACTGCCGTGGTCGAGACTGCTCGAGCGTCCAATATAGCGAGACTGCCAAGCGGGGCGATGTCGCCGAGCGGTTGCTCTACAAAAACGGGAGCCGTTGGAATGGCTTCAATTGAGAGACTCGCGACTGCGCTGGTGGTAGATCCTGATGTTGAAGTTACCGTAACTGTGTAGGCTCCGTCATTACCGGAAGAAACATTTTCGATCGAAAAGGCGCTATCGGTCGCTCCTTCGATTTCGACGTCATCCTTTTTCCATTGGTATTCGAAAGGACCTTGGCCGTTGGCTTCAACGGCGAAGACAATCGTCTCTCCATCGAAAGAAGAAACGCCGTCGGGTTGTTCGGCGATCGTTGGCGGAGGAACGTCTTCGAGGCCGACGATTGCAATGGCGTTGGCTCCGTTGGTGAAAGAATAATTCAGAGCGATTTGGTTCGCTGCATTGAAACCGTTGATCGTGGCTGATTCGACTGTCGTTGGGAATCCTGGTCTGACTTCGAAGGTATCTCCTTCACGCGCTACGAGGGCCAAGACGCCGTTCGAGTCCATTGCCCAAGCTCCGGTATCGGTGGTATCGGAAATAGCATCTCCGGAACCTGAAAGCGAGGCCTGGAAAGCGACTTGTCCGTTGCCGTTGAGGTGGGGAGAGCTGAGGACACTGAATGTGACGCCTGGAAAAGCGTCGGGAGCTTGCATACCAGATTGGGCGACGATGGACCATACGCCTGAACTGTCGCGGTGAAGAATCGTTTGTAGGCTTCCGGGCGTTTCCGTAGCGAGGACAGCTAGGTCTCCGTCTCCGTTTACGACCGGATCACGAAATTCGGAATAAGTCTTTGGAGTTCCGAAAACATCGATTGCTTCAGTAGTCGATGAGAGCATTGCAAGACTG
>JBNMOQ010000393.1:0-4178 GCA_051275055.1 Candidatus Pelagisphaera sp. | reverse complement strand
ATTTCAATTTCTCGACCCGTGCCGAAGTCGAAGCGCTCTTAAACAGCGGCGGCTCCGGTCGCGTCGTGCGCTAGCGCACGCATCGCGTTCAGCGGAGAAAGGTAGGGCGGCATCGCCGAGGCCGCATTAGAGTGCATAAATAAAAACCAGAGTTCTGCGGCAGCCTCGGCGATGCCGCCCTACCAATTTAAAATCGCCACAATCATTGAACTTGCGGTGATCGCCTCTCAGTGGTTGCTTCATGTAAACATGGCCCGAAAGGCTTCCAACTTCCCTGCGCCCGCAGGGCTTTCGGTGCCTTCAATACCTGAAGAAACTCGTGCCGACCAACGATTCGCTATCCCAGTTCATCGAAGAAAACCGTATCTCGAATACGGGTCAGCTCCTGTTTGACTGCATCCCCGGATTACTGTTCTTCGTTAAAGACGCCAACCGGCATTTCATCTACATCAATCAAGAGCTCGCCGACTTCATGGGGCTCGAAAACAAAGAGGAAATCATTGGACGCCCCGATACCGATTTCTTCGCAGACGATATCGAGCAAAGCTACGCCGCCGACGACAAACGCGTCATTGAAGAAGGCTACGTCGTCAGAAACAAGGTCGAGCTCATCACCACCTCCCAGCGGCTCATCCAATGGCACATCACCAATAAGATTCCGCTCTATTCGAAAGACGGCCACATCTGCGGACTAGCAGGCGTAACCCGTAAATTCGAAGGCAATACCAGCGCCCTACATCACTCCGCCCTTAGCCGCGCAATCGAACACATTGCCGCCCAATACCCCAATGAAATCAAACTGATCGACATGGCCAAAGTCTGCGGTCTCTCCCTCAGCGCCTTCGAGCGACACTTCAAAAAGAGTTTCCACCTCACCCCCATCCAATACCTCAATCGCTACCGCATTCAACAGGCTTGCTCCGCCCTGAGTCAAAGCGACGAGCCCATTTCCGCCATCGCCATGGACTGCGGCTTTTACGACCAAAGCCATTTCACCCGATCCTTCCTCCGCATTCTCCACACCACCCCAGCCGCTTACCGCAAACGCTACAACTGATCTGGAGTGCCTTGACCTACCTCAAGTCAACCCCGATTTCGCCTCGACCCCAATTGCAGGAATTGTACAAATCATTGCGGAAATCATCCTAGCTCAAAAACACTCTTTCCCCCATAATCTAGCCTATCATCACCCTTTTCGCCAGCAACTGGCTAATTTCGGAAACGTTTAGAATATGCAAAACCCGTGGAACAACGAGGACGCTCGAAATTACCTCAACGACCCTCTTTCTGCAAGAGCCTACGCCACGAGCCTGATCGCGAAAACCGAAGCCCTTGCAAATGGCTTGAGTAGCATTGGGTCAGCTAAGACCGATGCGCAAAACCCATTCGGCGAAAACGAAGCTCAGCTCGTGATCATCGAAAACGATCACGCTGGCGAAAATATCGAGACAAGCGACCTACTCGCATTCAAGCAAGAGAGCCTTCTAAAAATTAATGCAGCCGCTTCGCTGTCCGCTGACGACTGCGAAACTCAGTTGCAACTCGCAGCCACGAGCCCACTCGCTCAACCAGCTCCACTCGCAGCTCTTCTCCACGCAGCCATACCCGCTCGATTCGTCGATCAAACCTGTGCAGCCCCAATTCTAGCTCTCGTTCGTCAGGCCAACTGCACTCAACTCGCCGAAGAAATTTACGCACAACGCGTCCTCGTTATCCCAGCCGCATCATCGCTCTCGGAACAAGCTCGCTCGCTCGCTACCCTCATTCAATCGAATAATCTCGAATCAATCGAAGGAGTCATCGTAGCAGGCATCGGCCTCCTCGCTTTTCACGACGAAGCCGAGCAATCCTACAAACGATCGCTGCAGCTTACCGAACAAGCCCAGAATTTCTTCGAAGCGCAATCCGGCAGCTCCGATTCCCCATCAAGTGCGGATTCCGCTTCGCTAATCGAATTCGCAGAACTGCGGCAGGTCGTATCCACGAAGCTAGCGCAGGCTCAAGTCGGACATCTCGACGACTCGCCAGCAGCGATCAATCTTTCCAACAACGAACACGCGAACACACTTCTAGGAACTAGCTCCGCAATAACTAAAGGCGATCACCAAGCGAACCTCGAATCCGCAACGGATCTCCAACAGGTAGCTTGGCCAAACCGCGGCATATTCAGTTTCGGAATCAACAAAACCGAAACCGCCACCCGTGCCGTAAGAGCCTCCCGAGCCAGCCAAGCGAATCAACTCGCCGGAGCTGACGCAACGTGGAGTCCAGTGCATTCGGAAGCTTCCAACGTCTCGACACGGCTTACTCTCCAAGGCAAAATCGCCCTCGTTTCCGGCTCGGCAGCCGGCATCGGACTAGCGACCGCCACCACGCTCGCCGAAGCAGGCGCTTGCGTAATCGGAGCGGATATCAATCCAGAGATCACAGATATCATGACAGGCATCGGAGCGCTTGGCATCACCATTAATCTCACCGACGAACCTAAGGTCAAAGCGATGATCGAACAGATCATCAGCACCTACGGCGGACTCGACATCGTCGTCTCCAACGCAGGTATTTTCACCGCAGGAGCCTACCTCGAAGACATGGAGCAAAACAACTGGGACCGTAGCTTCCTGGTAAATCTCACCAGCCACCAAATTCTGCTCAAACACGCTATTCCCTTCGTGAAAAAAGGAATCGATCCTGCGATCATCCTCATGGGATCCCGCAACGTAAACGCTCCAGGAGCCGGAGCAGCCAGCTATTCCTGTGCGAAAGCCGGCCTAACTCAACTCTGCCGCGTCGCGGCATTGGAATTGGCGCCCGATGGCGTCAGAGTGAACATCATTCACCCAGACGCCGTTTTCGATACGAAACTCTGGACCAAAGAAGCCCTGGAACGTTCAGCCGAACGATACGGAATCACCGTCGAACAATACAAGAAGCGCAATCTCATGAAAACCGAGATTACTTCCCGTAGCGTAGGAAACGTAGTCGTAGCCCTAGCCTCCACCGTATTCGGCAAAACCACCGGAGCCCAAATCCCCGTCGACGGCGGCAACGATAGAATTATCTAATTCTGTTTACCCACGAAGAACACTAAGAAACAACAAGGAATCAAGCTAGCCACCCTCGAATAATTACATTCTTAACAACCTTAGTGCCCTCTGTGTCCTTCCTGGGCAAATACACTCCACCAAATTTATGAAAAAAATACTTAACGACCCCAACGCAGCAGCAGCCGAACTCGTCGACGGACTAGTAGACTACTATAACGGCTCTGTCGAAAAAGTCGGCCCCGGTGCCATCGCCCTGACTGATATAGTTGAAAACAAGGTCGCCCTCCTCGTGGGCGGGGGAACAGGACACGAACCAATCTACCACGGCCTCATCGGACCTGGCATGGGAGACGGAGCAGCCTGCGGAGACATCTTCGCCGCGCCTCCCCCAAACATTATCCTAGACGCCACCCGCGCCGTAAATAAAGGCAACGGCGTATTGTATCTCTACGGCAACTACGCAGGCGACGTCATGAATTTTAAGATCGCCGCTCAGCTCGCCGCAGCCGAAGGCATCAAAGTAGAGACAATCCTCATCTGGGACGACGTCGCCTCTGCTCCGCCAAGCGCTAAAGAAGACCGCCGTGGCATCGCCGGCCTCATCCCAATCGTAAAGCTCGCCGGCGCAGCCGCCGACAAAGCTCAATCTCTCGAAGAACTCGTCGAACTCGTCACCCTAGCTCGCGACAACACGCGCTCCGTAGGCGTCGCGCTTTCTCCTGGGTCTATTCCCGCGACCGGCAAACCAACCTTTGAACTCGACGAAGACTCCATCGGAATCGGAATGGGCATTCATGGCGAACAAGGCGTAGGCATCGAAAAAATGATGTCCGCCGATGATCTAGCCGAAAAGCTACTCAACCTGATCCTT
Source organism: Candidatus Pelagisphaera sp. (assembly GCA_051275055.1). Taxonomy (GTDB): domain Bacteria; phylum Verrucomicrobiota; class Verrucomicrobiia; order Opitutales; family Opitutaceae; genus Pelagisphaera. The sequence continues at coordinate 263 of JBNMOQ010000393.1, read as the reverse complement.
GCCGACGATCTGCCTTTAGAATCCGGCGACGACGTGCTTGTCCTCATTAACAGCCTCGGTTCCACCACAATGATGGAATGCCTCATCGTCCTGAAGAAAGTTAAAGCGCTACTCGTAGACAAGGGCATCAATATTTACGACGTCATGCTCGGCCCACTCGTCACCTGCCAAGAGATGGCCGGCCTCTCAATCAGCCTCACCAAAGTCGATGACACGCTTAAACCGCTCTGGGACGCGCCTTGCTCCTCCCTCGGCTACACGAA
>JBNMOQ010000392.1:0-4232 GCA_051275055.1 Candidatus Pelagisphaera sp. | reverse complement strand
AATGGAGAAGCGTTTGAAAACGCGGAAGGTTTGAAGGCTGTCCTGGTGGATCGGATTGATCAGTTCTCCCGTTGTCTGACGGAAAAGATGATGGCTTATTCAATGGGTCGAACTCTGGAGTACAGCGATCGACCTGAAGTCGACCGTATCGTAGAGCAGCTTGATCGCAAAGGGAATGGTTTGCAGGAGCTCGTTTATTTGGTCGTCGAAAGCGAAGCGTTTCGTACGAAGTAGATTTCAACTAGTTGGATCAACTACATCCGGTCGGCCGTATGCACGGCCCAGCGGGTCATACGAGAACGAGGGATTTGTTTGAGGTCTCTCGTCCGAAACAGGCTTAGCTTATTGACCGTGAGACTGCTGCGTAGCGTGTCGATAGATGTTCCACGTGTAGCTGCCTAGGAATGCCATGACCACCATATTGTAGATCGAGTGAGTGTAGTTCCAAAGCAGGAATGCGAGTAGGCCAAGTGTGATGAAACTGATGATACAAGTGAGCTTTATCCGGTTTGGCCCGAGTACGTCTCTGAGTATTTGACCGCCGTCCATTGGTAAAACGGGGCATAGATTTATGAAGCTCCAAAAGAGGTTGATTGTTATCAGAGTGCTCATAAACGAAGCGACGAGCGGAGGGAGAGTCGTTGTTTGGGGATCAATATCTACGACAAAGATGCTCAGAAGGATGAATACCGTGGCTAAGGCGGTACTTGCTCCGGGCCCGGCTGCGGTCATCAGAATCCGGTGCTTTCGAGAAAAATGCGCCCCAGGGAAAGACGCGGCTCCTCCCATTGAATGAAGTGATATTTGCGTAGAAGGAGCTCCAAAGCGAAGTCCCGTTAGTGCATGTCCTAGTTCGTGGATTAGAATGGATACGAATGCGGCAGCCATGAACACCATTACGTGGTGCCATTGGGTGGGCGTTTGAGCGCGTAGAGCTCCACCAAGAAATGCTGTGAGCAAAAAGAAGAACCCGTGAACGCTTACTGGTATTTTGAAAAGAGTGAATCGAAGCATAGATATTTGTAGTGAGTTTGGTCGTAGTTAGGCGTTCTTAGTTTGAGGGCAAGGAATATTCTCGCCAAAGCCAACGAAGGGAGTCGGGGAAAATAGCTCCGCCATGATTTCCGTTATGGGCTCCAGTGCCATAAACGAATTTCACGTCGTAGTCTCGGAATGTGAGAGCGGCGTACATCTGTTTGTTGGAGAGAGGCCAATTGCCATGTTGGTTATCGAGGTCGCCACTGCCGTCTTGGAGGAATACACGTAGCGGTTTGGGGTCACCACCTTTTCGAATGAGGGCAGGGTAGTTGTGGCCTCCTCGAATGTTAGTGAAGCTACCGATGTGGCTGAGGACTTTGCGAAATTGATCGGGCCGTTCCCAAGCAACGGTGAAGGCGCAGATGCCTCCGCTGCTATTGCCGCTGATGGCTCGTCCGTCCGGGTCGTTGGTGATGTTGTAGGATTTTTCGACTTCGGGTAGGATCTCGTTGAGTAGGAAATTCGAATAGTCCGCGCTGAGCGTATCGTATTCGAAGCTTCGGTTTGCGGGGCGTGGTCGCCAGCCTGGCTTAGGGGGAAGTTCAGGCGTCAGGTGTCCGGGATCAATGAATACGCAAATAGTGACGGGTATTTCTTCGGCGTGAATGAGGTTGTCGAAAACTACCGGAGCTCGATAGTCGCCGTTTTCTCCGATGAAGGTGTGTCCATCTTGGAATACCATAAGAGCGGCCGGTTTCGACACGTCGTATTGCGCAGGAACATACACGTAGTATCGGCGAATGGTTCCAGGGAAGACTTGGCTGCTTTTCCAGACATGGTGAGTGACTGTGCCTTGTGGGACGCCTTGGTGGCGAACCGAATCTTGACTCAATGGATAGTCAGTTTCGATTTGCGGTTCCTGCGACCAGGCGAGAGAGACGGAAAATGCAATGATGAGAATTCCGAGAAGAGGGTAGGTTTTCATTGCGAATAGTGAAGGAGGTGGATCGGCCGAGGGCGAGGATATATGACAGGATCGGCAATTGGGGGAGCTTTCAGTTTGTTTTCCGTTGTCATTGCGGTTCTGCGATGTTTGTTTGGGCATATGATCTACCGGGTAAATAAAGTGCTTTTTGTGGGGATGTTGGGGTGTTTGCTTTCGATTGCAGGAAGGGGTGAGGATCTTATGAGAGTGATAAAAGATGTCGAATATGCGGCCATCGGAGATCGAAGTTTGGAACTCGATTTGTACGTGCCGAAAAGCGATTCTGTTGATGGGATTATTGTTTGGATACACGGAGGGGCCTGGCGCTCTGGTTCAAAGAAAAAGGTGCCGGTTTTAGGATTCGTCGAAAAGGGTTGGGCGATCGCCAGCGTTGATTATCGCCTAAGCGGAGAGGCACGCTTTCCAGCCCAAATTCACGACATCAAGGCGGCCATTCGCTTTTTGAGGGCGAAGAGCGATGCGTACGGATTGAGAACGGATAAGGTAATCATTATTGGTTCCTCAGCGGGTGGGCATTTGGCGGCTCTAGCAGGCGTCACTAATGGCCATAAGTATCTTGAGGGAAAGGTGGGCGATTTTCGAAATGAAAGCTCGGGAATTCAAGGAATCGTTTCTTTGTATGGAGCGAGTAATCTAACGACTATTTTGAGTCAATCGACGCCGCATGGATTGAGCGTCCGGGTTCCGGCATTGGATTTATTTATTGGCGGACAGCCGGATGTATTGGTTAAGGAAACTCGATTGGCTAGTCCGGTATTCCATGTCGATGCGAACGACCCGCCGCTATTGATGATCCATGGCGATCAGGATCCGCAAATGCCGATTAATCAATCTCACGAGCTGGAAGGAAAATACGAGTCAGTTGGAGCTCGGGTGATCTTCGAGGCGCTGCATGGTGCCAAGCACGGCGGGGAGATGTTCTACGATGTCGAACGAATGGATCGAATGGGTCGATTTATGGCGAGTGTAATCGAAGAGCGGTAATCGGCTAGAGGGCGATTAGCTGTATTATTTGGCAGGGCTGTCTGGGAGCAAGCAGCCGAACACAGCTAAATTCGGCTCGACGGTTCGTTGTACCAACGAACCCTACGATCTTAAGACTGCGAAACAAAAATGACGGAAGTTTTAGCACCCAACCGACCGGCCTTATTTAATAAGGCTGCCTGCTGGTTTTTCAGTGTTGGCTCCTCCGTGATGATGAGCGTAGGTGAATCCTTTTCGGATCGAAAAAGCGCCTGTTTGGCCGGCTTTGTTGAGGGCGATGAAACCGACTTGGATCGAGCGCCAATCTTCGAATTTATTGGCGATGCGTTTGACTATCTCTTCGCAGGCTTCTTGTGGCGAGCGACCGTGGCGCATCAATTCAACGACCATGGCGCTTCCTGCGTTTTCGATAACCGCTTCACCCCAGCCGGTGGCAGCTGCTCCGCCGATATCGTTGTCGACGTAAAGTCCCGCACCGATGATTGGGGAGTCGCCGACGCGTCCATGCAGTTTCATTCCGGCTCCGCTGGTCGTGCAGGAGCCTGAGAGATTACCGTCCGCATCGCGAGCGATCATGCCAATTGTATCATGATTCTCGATATTGATTTCGGGAAGTTTGTTGTCTTCTTCTGCTTTGCGTTTTTTCCATGCAGCTAGGGTCTTTTCTGTAAGAAGCATTTCTTTCTTAAAACCCTGTTCGAGCGCGAACTTGAGGGCGCCTTCTCCAACTAGCATGACATGCTTGGTTTCCTCCATTACTTTGCGGGCGACTGAGACTGGGTTTTTTATGTGTTGGAGAAAAGCGACGGATCCGCAGTTTTGGTGTTGATCCATGATGCAGGCATCGAGCGTGACATTGCCTTCGATATCGGGAAACCCGCCTATTCCTACGGTCCGGTTATTCGGATCGTTCTCGATGACGTTGACGCCTTTTTCTACGCAATCGAGTACGCTGCCTCCGTCTTGCAGAACCTCGTAAGCGCGATCGTTGGCTCTAATCCCGGTTTTCCAGGTCGATATGATGATGGGGCCTTCGATGCGTTTTGCCTGGCCAAATGTTTTGAGAGATCCGAGTCCGGTCATGGAACCGAGGGCGGAGAGGGTGAGGAATCGTCTTCTGGAATTCATGGGAGTATTGGTAGTCGAGGGGTCTTGGGTTAATTTCTACTGTATCTTCTAAATCACTCATCGTGTTTAAGATCAAGAGCGGGATAAATATCATCCTGTTGAAGCCGATGTTCCGATATGCAACTTAGGGCCTTAG
>JBNMOQ010000391.1:0-4236 GCA_051275055.1 Candidatus Pelagisphaera sp. | reverse complement strand
TGAAAACGAAATAGAGCCCCACAATGATACAAAGCCCAAAAAATGGTTCATGCCAGGCCATCTTCCGCCGGTAATACAAAGGCTCCAAAATCGAAGTGAAAAACGCAGTACTTGAAAGACAAACCAAGGCAACTGATACGTTAGATCGCTTAATTGCCTCGAAAAACGTAACCCAATGGATCACTAAAATAACACCTATCCCCAGAATCTTAATCAATGGGCGACGGCCTATTCGCATCCCGCTCTTTCCAAAATACAAGATCGCTAAAAACGCGGTTACGGCGATGACCAAACGATACCAAACCAGATGAAACGAGTCCAAGGAAATCAATTTCCCTAATACCCCCGTCGTCCCGAATATAAAGACCGCTATGTGCAGCCAGATTTGGTATTTATATTTCTCGTACATCTACAAGCCAGGCCTGTCCTCCTTGCCTAGCTAGCGAGTTTCGGCCAAAACTTCTTCCTGCGATTCCAGCTCTTTACTGGGTGCATTAACCTGCCAACGCCAGTAAGCCCTGAACCCTCTATTCAAATCATCTAGAATCAAAGAATTCACCGGAACGAGAAACAAGGTAATAACCGTTGCGAAAATGACCCCCCAACCCAAAGAAATCGCCATTGGAATCATAAATTTCGACTGAGGGCTCTGAGCTAACATTAGCGGAAGCAATCCAGCAAACGTCGTTAAAGACGTAAGCAAGATCGGTCGAAATCGCCGAACCCCAGCTGCCCTAGCAGCATCGCCAATCGATTCGCCCCGCTTCACCGCCTCACTAATAAAATGAACCATGATAAGGCTGTCGTTCACGACGACCCCAGACAAAGCAAGGAAGCCCAGGCGAGACATAATGTTCACCGTCACCCCGTCTCCCCAAAACGCGATAAGCAACCAGTCCATAATCACATGGCCCAAAATAGCCCCGACAATGCCAAAAGGGATCACCGTCATAACGACAAGCGGTTTGACGTAGCTCCGAAATGGAATAGCCAGCAACACATACACGCCGATAATCACAAGAAACGTATTGAACCGAATATTACGGGCATCCTCTTCGGCCTGAAGCGCATTGCCGGATTTCACATAGCTCATCCCTACATATTGGCCTACAAGACTCGGCAGAAACTCCTCTTCAAGCTCGAATACGATCGCGTCGACATCGAGTTCATCAGACTCCGCGTTCGCCGAAACGCTCAACTGCCGCTTCCTATCAATACGGTAAATTGACGGAAGACTTTTCCCTGGTCTAATTTCAGCGACAGTATCGAAAGGAACTTCAGTTCCGTCTGGAGTTCGAATCATCATCGAATCCAAAGTTGCGAGTGATCTGCGCTGAGCTTCTGGATACCTAATCATAACGCGTACATCGTCTCTACCGCGTTGAATCCGTTGAGCCTCCGTTCCGAAAAAAGCCTGTCGAACTTGGCGAGCCAAATTATTAGCCGTGATGCCTAGGTACTCCGCTTGAGGCTTCAGCAGAAGTTCGAACTCCGATTTAGCGCTTTCGAAGGAATCGGTTATTTCGTTTAACCCTTGATACTCCTTGAGCTTCTTTTGTAATTGAGTGGATGCTGCTTTCAGGTCGTCGAAACTAGGGCTTGTCATACGCAGATAGACCCCCGATCCACCCCCACGCAAATAGCCCAGAGTCAATTGCTCTGCATCCGGAATCTCGCCGATCGCACTGCGAAGGTATGTAGTGGCCTCGGAACTCCCGAAAGATTCTCCATGCTCCTCTTGCGGAGCCAGCTCGATTACAACCTCTCCCAGTTCAGCAACCCCGACCGCTCGAGTCCCATAACTTCGGTACATAGGCTGTCCCCCAGCCGTTGCGAAGACATTCGTAATGATGTCCTTACCATATTTCGCATTCACCTGATCCTTATACGCCAAAGCAATCTTCTCCATCCGGCGTATATGCCCATCGGTAACTTCAAATGGCGTCCCAGAAGGCATCGTCATACGAATCGTAACCTGGTCACTTGGGAACTTCGGGTAAAAACTCGACTTGATCCGATTGGTTTCCACCAAACTGAAGACAATCCCCAATATTCCGAGAAATACGGTAAACGTAACGTATCGGTGCTTTAAGCACAGTTCTAGCATTGGCCGATAGAATCTTTCAATACCACGCTCCAGTCCATCGGCTATGGATCGCTGGATTCTCAGTAATGGGTTCAATTTATTGCGACTACTGCCCCCTTGCCCGATCCGCGAACAATGCTTCAAGTGAGAAGGTAGAATCAATTTAGATTCGACCAACGAGAACAGAAGAACCGGAATCACCACAAACGAAATTTGCTTCAGGTTGTTCCCCATGAATCCGGTCATCGCTTGTAGTGGATAAAACGCTACAATCGTAGTCAAAACGCCGAACACGACAGGGATCGCCACTTCCTGAGTTCCCTTGATCGAAGCCTCGAGAGGATCCGATCCTCTTTGCATCCACAGAAAGACGTTTTCTCCAGTAACGATCGCATCATCCACCACTATTCCCAACACGAGAATAAACGCGAAAAGCGTACTTAGATTTAGAGACACATCCCAAAGGTAAAGCAATATGAACGCTCCTGAAAATGCTACCGGAATCCCAAGGCTTACCCAAAACGCAAGGGAAGGGCGCAAGAACAAAGACAATATTATCAAAACCAAAAAGAAGCCCATCAAGGCACTGGACGCCAAGGTTGACAGGCGCTGCTTCACCCGCTCCGAGTCATCGCTCCAATAGCTCAGTTCTACTCCTTCGGGCAACGTTTTCTGCCGCTCTTTTATGTAGCTTTTCACCTCGTCAGCCAAGACGAGCAAGTTTTGATCGCCCGATCGATAAACATCCAAGACGACGCATCGGTCTCCGTTGTAATTGGAAATCAAAGGAGTCTCATCGAATCCATCATTCACCGTAGCGATATCCGCTAACGTCAAACGTGTTCCATCTGATCGAGTGAACACAACGATCTTTGAAAAATCTTCATAATTGTACGCCTGATTCGTAGTGCGGAGAAGAATATCGCCGCCCTCCGTTCGAACGCTTCCAGCCGACAAATTAATCGACGAACTCCGAACCGCCGATACTATCTGATCGAAGGTCAATCCATGGCGCTTCAACGTTTCTTCGGACACTTCGATTCCGATTTCGTACGGTCGAGCGACCTTCAAGTTCACCATCGTGATATTCGGCAGACTCGTAAGATCGTCGCGCACGTTTTCGCCAAGACGCTTTAAGTCACGCTCGTTCAAATTTCCGGATATAACAACAGCGATCAATCGCTCCGTAAACGTATCCAAATTTACCCGTGGACGTTCCGCTTCAACCGGAAACGTATTAATGGCATCAACCCGATCCTTCACTTGATCCAGAACCTCGCCCATGTCATAGCCGTCTTCGATCAATAGCGTCACGCTACCTGAGCCCTCACCCGCGCGGCTTCCCATTTCTTTTATGCCCGCCACGTCGAACACCGCTTCCTCAAGCCGCATGACGATCGACTCCTCGACTTCCGCTGGAGTCGAGCCACGATAGATCACTGATATTTCAATCTCGCGCTGCAGATAATCAGGCCATTCGCGTAAGACCACTTTTTTGAAAGCCATGTACCCGCCCGTCAGCAGGATTGCAAACATCAGGAGATTCGCAGCAACTCCGTTTCTCGTAAACCATTCGATAAGTTTATGCATGTATCCAATCTCCTATGTTAACTACCGGAACGTTCTTTCCTAGGCTTTCCCGATGACTCATCTTGAGCAAAATCGACTCCGTCTTCCTGGATGACCGCGACCTTCATCCCTTCCGACGGAAAACTCAACGGCGTCAAACACATACGTTCCCCCGCCTTTAATCCCGAGCTGATCACCAAAGACTCTTCATCGCTCCACTCGACTTCAATCTCTCGACGACGAAGTTGATTGTTTTCGTCGATAATAACGATGTATTCGTTTTTCCGATAAAACTTACGCGGAATTACAAAAACGTCGTTCAATACCTTTCCCTTGATCTTCGCCTGGACGAACGATCCCACTTTAAGCGGAGGTCGTCCATCGATCCGCTTGCCGTATGGATCGTCTACCTGAGCGACCATGAACAATTGGCGTGAACGGGTATCGAAAGCGCCTTCCGCTCTAACAATTTTCCCCTCCCACTCAATTGAACTCTTTCCAAGTGTAGTAGTCATCAGGACCAGCGGCTGGCTACCTGTTTGATCCGGCTCGCCACGGTACGATTCGGGTAGATCAATATA
>JBNMOQ010000390.1:0-4237 GCA_051275055.1 Candidatus Pelagisphaera sp. | reverse complement strand
CCCACCTTCCGAATGTCGCCCCTGAAAAATACACCGATCTCTACAAAGACAATAAGGCCCTCCAGGAGAAACCGGGAGCGGTGGGATTCTATGCGATGGTCACCAATATCGACGATAACTTGGGCCGACTGCGAGCGAAGCTGAAGGCCTTGAATTTGGAGGATAACACGATCCTCATTTTCATGTCCGACAATGGCAGCCTCTCCCGGTTTGCGACCTGGAACGCCGGAATGTCAGGTAGCAAGGGATCGACGTTGGACGGTGGACATCGCGTGCCTTTCTTTATTCACTGGCCTAACGGATTCGCCGGGGGCCGCGACATCGATGCTCTGACTTCTGGGATGGACCTGCGCCCAACCCTCGAATCGTTTTGCGGCTTAGAGCTTGCTCCCACATCGCCCGAAGACGGTAGAAGCCTAGTGCCACTCATACAAGGTCGCACTCCCGATTGGATCGACCGTGTCATTTGCCTCGACAACCAAAAGCAGCAGAGGACCCCACAAAAGAACAATCCTCACACGATCATGCAAGGAGACTGGAGATTGATCGAAGGGGAACTCAACAACATCGGCATTGATCCGGGTCAAACGGAGGACGTCAAAGCGGCCCATCCCGAGCGAGCCCGCGAAATGCAAAACGCCTACGATCGCTGGTGGCGAACCCTGAACTCACGCGATCCCGCTGCCGGCCATGAAATCGTGATCGGCGACGACCACGAGAACCCCACCACCCTCACCACGCATGATATTAGCGAAGAGGTGGCATGGAACCATGATCAGGTATTGGCGGGATTTCGCACCAGTGGTTTCTGGGAAATCGAAGTCGCGAAAAACGGCGCGTATGAATTCGCTCTGCGGCGCTATCCTGCCGAAGCAGGAGACCCGATTCTAGGAACCATTCCGATCCCAGAAAAACTGAGGGAATTTGTCTACTATTCCAAAGGTTATGATTTCGCCATCTCCCACGATCGGAGCAAAGCGCTGCCCGTCGCCTCCGCATCGCTGAAGATCGGGTCCTTTGAAGAACAAAAAGCACTTCCCAAGAAAGCCAAGGCCTCGCCCGACTATGACGTAAACGCTCGCGGCGAAGTCATCGCAGTAAAATTTAAAGCTCAATTGAAAGCGGGAATAACGAAACTCGAAGCCTCCTTCTCCGATGAGTCCGGAACGCACCTGACAGCTCCTTACTACATCACAGTAACGCGGCAATAGGGCTTGAGAGGCTTTCTGCCTAACTAAGAGTAGCACAGGCTTCCAGCCTGTTTCTTCACAGACAGGATGCCCGTGCGACATTTGATTTCACGAGATCTAAAGTTTTTCAACAAAGCAATATTAGAAGCCCTCGCAGTTTTCCATTTCCAATCCGTCCTAATCAGGCAATTCTCCCGAAAACCATAGTATCCTACCAATGAATCTTCGTTTCACCACCCTCTCCCTATCCCTCCTTCTCTCCATCTCCCTCGCGCTCTCCAGCGTCGCGCAAGAAACGCCCGGAGCGATGCTCCTCCCTGAGTCAGCTCTCCCGGAATACGAAACGGATATCGATCACGCCAAACTGATCGGGGAATCCGACGGCGCTGTCTTCCGCAAGGGTCAGGAGATCTATCAGTCGATCTGCCACAATTGCCACGGCGATCTCAACATGCCCGGTTCCATCCCCAATTCGCTCCGCTTCGGTCAGGGAGATTTTCAGCACGGCAACGATCCTTACACCATGTACCAGACCATAACTCGTGGCTGGCGGCTAATGATTCCCCAAGTCCAGCTCGTCCCGAGCGAGAAGTATGCAGTTATACACTACATCCGATCACACTTCCTAAAGGACAATAATCCCGATCAGTTTTTCAAAGTCACCAAAGATTATCTCGCTGGCTTGCCCAAAGGCTCCTCGACCGGACCCAAACCCGTCGCTCGCAAACAGTGGAGCGAGATGGACTACGGACCTTTTCTCATCGGAACATTTCAGATCGCCGACGAAGCCGATCGCGAAACCGCCAAGGTTTATCCAAGAGGACAGGCTGATATCGTCAGACCTGGCGCCAACATCGCCTACAAGGCCATCGCCATCCAACTCGACTCAACCCCCGGCGGCGTATCGAAGGGCAATACCTGGATAGCCTTCGAGCACGATACCCTGCGCGTCGCCGGAGCCTGGACCGGCCAAGGCTTCATTGACTGGCGCGGGATTAATTTCGACGGCGGACACGTTGTTCGCCCCCGCACGATAGGTGATCCGCTTTTCCAAACCGCAGACGGCCCCGGATGGGCCAATCCCGAAACCGGCTCCTTCAACGATGAACGCTTCGTCGGAGTGGACGGACGCCACTTCGGCCCCCTCCCGCAAAAATGGGCCCGCTACGAAGGCCTTCATCAAAGGGACGGCAAAATCGCCATCGCCTATCGAGTCGGCAAAACCAAGATTCTTGAAAACCATAAACTGCTCGAAAACGGAAACATCGCCCGTATCCTAAATGTGGGGAAGTCAAAAAAAGACCTTACCCTACGGCTAGCGAACGAAGGTGCTGTCGTACGCGTTTCCGGAAGTAGCAAAACCAAAATCAGCAACCGTGACGGATTCGCGATCGCAACGATCCCGGCCAATGCCACTCCCCTAAACCTGGCCTTCGTTTTCGGCGAATCGAAAGGCAACCTCGCCTCGAACGAACTCGATCTCTCCTCGCTAACGAAAGCCGGATCTGCCCTATCACCCACTCGCATTGAGTCTCCCATTATTCGAGGAACCCAAGACGGCCCCTTCCAATGGGATAGTTTTTCCATTCCCATTTCCAATCCATGGAATAGTCGCATGCGAGCCACCGGCATCGACTTCACTCCCGACGGAAAAGCCGCCATCGTTTCCTGCTGGGACGGCGATGTCTGGCGTGTGGACGGCATCGCGGACGAAACCGCCGCCACCACAAAATGGCAGCGCATTGCTACCGGACTCTTCCAACCGCTAGGCGTCAAGATCGTCGACGGAAAGATCTTCATCTCCTGCCGCGACCAGATCGTCGAGCTACGCGACCTCAATGGTGATGGCGAAACCGACTTCTACAAAGCCTTCAACAGCGACCACCAAGTCTCCGAGCATTTCCACGAATTCGCCATGGGCCTTCAGACTGATGCCAAAGGGAATTTCTACTACGCGAAAAGCGCCCGCCACGCCCGTCCTCAACTGGTCGCCCACCATGGCACATTACTAAAGGTCAGTCCCGACGGCTCGAACACCGAGATCATCGCCCACGGATTCCGCGCAGCCAACGGGGTCTGTATCAATCCCGACGGCAGCTTCATCGTCACCGACCAAGAAGGCCACTGGAACCCGATGAATCGCATTAACTGGATAACGCCGGGCAATAATTTCTACGGCAACATGTGGGGCTATGGAGCCCCTGATGACAGCTCCGACTCAGCCATGGAGCAACCGCTCGCCTGGGTCGACAAACAGTTCGACCGCTCACCGGCAGAACTGCTCTGGATCGACAGCCCACAGTGGGGACCTCTCAACGGCAAACTACTCAATCTCTCTTACGGCCAAGGTCGTCTGGAAATCGTTCCTCACGAATTCATCGACGGACAGCCCCAAGGCGGCCTGAATCGCTTGCCCATTCCTGACTTCCCTACCGGCACCATGCGAGGACGTTTCCACTCAGGAAACGGCCACCTCTACCTCTGCGGCATGTCCGCTTGGGCTACCTCCCAGATGCACCAAGCCGGCGGATTCTACCGTATCCGAAAAACCGACACGCCCGCTCACTTGCCAATCGAGCTCAACGCGCGAAAAGGTGAAATCGAAATTACCTTCTCCGAAGCCATCGACTCCGAATCCCTTCAAGCCAGCAAACAAGCTTTCGTCGTGAAAACCTGGGCCCTCAAACGCACTGAAAACTACGGTTCCAAACGCTACGACGAAAAGTTCCTAGACGTCACCGGAGCGAAACTCTCGCGAGACGGCAAGAGCGTCACCATAGCCCTCCCCGACATCGAACCCGTATGGCAAATGTCGATACACTACCAGCTCACCGGAGCCAACGGCGCCCCCGTCACCGGCGAAATACAAAACACGATTCACAAGCTAAGGTAGGGCAACGCCGTCCCGGCGTGCCGCATCAGAAGACCAGACAACTGCGGCAGAGCGGGACGCTCTAGCCCTACCTCTTTCCTATCTCCTTTGAAAATCGCTCCGCCTACTCTGTATTGCTATCCGTCAAAACCGTATTTTTTAAGCAAGACTTGAA
>JBNMOQ010000389.1:0-4239 GCA_051275055.1 Candidatus Pelagisphaera sp. | reverse complement strand
ATGCGGACAATCAGGAGCTGCAGGATAATTTTAGCGCGATCTTGAAATGGAAGGGCGGAGCGTATGCGGTGGTATCGCAAACGTTGGCCGCTTTCGAGCATCACCAGACGGTTAAGGTTACGGGAACGAAGGGTGCGATTTGGGCAGGCTGGAGCGGCGCTCTGGATCGGACGGATCGTCCAATGTGCTTCTTGAAGTATTTCGATGGCGAAATTGTTCACGATCTCGAACTCGAGAAACAGTCGGGTGAGATCTTCGAATTGCGTTCCGAAATCGAAATGATGGTTCGGTGTATTCAGAGTGGCGATAGTCCGGTGGCATCAGCCGAAGATGGATATTGGTCGGTCGCCATGTGCTTGGCCGCTCAAGCGTCGGTGGACCAGGGCAAACCAATAGAATTCGATTCTTTTCTCCAATCGCAGTGATTTTTCAGTAAATAGCTATAATCGCATTCGATTCACGTCTGCTCAACCCCTCAATTCCCCATGAGTTCTTCTTCCTCTCCAACAAATCAACGCTGGTATCAAGGCATAGGTCGGTATCAGTGGATGGTTTTACTAGTGGCCAGTTTAGGCTGGGTCTTCGACGTATTCGAAGGTCAAATATTCGTTGCTTCAATGCGTGAGGCAATGCCTGCGCTATTGCCTCAAGATCTGGCCGCTTCGGAGCTGTCAGCGCAAGTTAACCGTTGGAACAACATTGCCCTTGGATTCTTTCTTTTTGGGGGAGCGGTGGGCGGAGTGGTCTTCGGAGCGATGAGCGATCGGATTGGTCGTTCGAGAACGCTCATTTTTACTATACTAGTGTATTCGCTTTTTACGAGCGTCACTGCATTTGCGGAAACGCCATGGCAGATGGTGATCCTTCGGTTTATCGTTGCGATGGGTGTAGGCGGGGAATGGGCGGTTGCATCGGCCATGGTGGCGGAAGTGATGCCCTCGCGGTCGCGTCCGATCATGAGTTCGATTTTCCATGCTAGCAGCGTTCTCGGAACGCTGCTGGCGGCGGCAGCTGGAGCGTATATAGTGGGCAATCCGGATTTGGGAGAAAACGCGTGGCGGTGGGGATTTGCTCTCGGGGCTTTTCCCGCCTTGCTTACCGTTTATGTGCGCTGGAAATTGAAAGAACCCAAGCAATGGAGGCAGATGCGCGAGCGGGTCGACAGCGCGTCAGAAGAACAACCAGGCCGCGTGTTCGATCTATTCAAAAAGGCTCACTTGAAAAACACGTTGATCGGAGTTTCCTTGGCGTCGATTGGGCTGGTTACATTTTGGGGCGTCCATATTTACGGCAAAAACGCGCTTTTGTCTTACGAGCGAAATGTTATTATAAACGAGTCTCAGATTGGAGGATTGGTTTTGGAGGCGGATCAGTTGAATGCGATTCTCGAACAACCTGATAATCTCAAGCGTATGAAGCGTGCCGAAATGACGAGTATGGTTTTACATACATTGGGAGGCGGTTTGGGCTTAGTGTTGTTTGGTGGGATTTCGCAGCGAATTGGGCGTAAACGAACCTTCGCGTTTTATCACGCTGGAGCCTTTGTTATTTCGCTTTTCTTGTTTCGATTTTTGATCGATAGCGATGCGTCGCGAATGGCCTTTATCATAACGCTGCCTTTTTTCGGTTTTCTGACCCTTGGGCTTCATGCGGGTTACGCGGTCTATTTTCCGGAGTTGTATCCAACTCGACTGCGCGGCACAGGTTCTGGCTTCTGTTTTAATATGGGACGAGTGGCTACGGGGCTAGTCATCTTGTTGGCAGCTTGGATGCAGGGATCCGTGGAACAAGGTGGATTGGGTATGAGCGTTAAGGAAACGGCTTTGCTTCTCAATTGGCTTTTCCTTGCGGGGATCGTTCTGGTTTTCTTCGCTAAGGAAACGCGAGGAGAGGAGTTGGTCGAGTGAGGGAATTTGCTGCAAGGAAGCCGCAAGTGCATCAATTAGAAATTCTAACGATGATTTTTGCCACAAAGAGGCACGAAGAAGTACAAAGTCTGCATCGAAGCGCTTATGCGAAAGCTGATCATACACCTTCAATCAATAATCAAAAAACTGGAAATTGAGCTTGCATGAGACGCAGTTGCTAAAGCACTGAGCACCTTTGAAAACGCTTAACCCCAATCTCCAATGACTTTAAAGAATCGTAGACAATTTCTACAGGGCGCTGCGGCTGCTTCGGCGCTCGCTACCTTTCCTCGTTTCTCCATAGGTAAATCTGGTCCTTCTGCGAATAGTAAGCTCAATGTCGCTTTCATTGGAGTGGGCGGACGGGCTCGTACGTTGATAAGCGGACTGAAGGATGAAAATTTCGTGGCGTTTTGTGACGTCGATGATGCTTGGGCTGCCAAGACATATTCAGAATATCCGACTGTTCCGCGTTTTAGGGACTTTCGAGAAATGCTGGATAAGAAGGGCAATCAAATCGATGCGGTATGTATCGCGATTCCGGATCATTCTCACTTCGTGGCCACTTACACGGCGATGTCTTTGGGCAAACATGTGCTAACTGAAAAGCCTCTGACCCATAATGTCTGGCAGGCTCGGACGCTTCGTAAAGCGGCAAAGTATTTTAATGTTATCACTCAGATGGGCAACCAAGGGCATGCGACCGAAGGGATCCGCTATGTTAAGGAATGGTACCAATCTGGCGCGATCGGTGAGGTGGATGAAGTCGTTACCTATAACCCTGGGCCAAAATTTCGGCCAGTTGGGTCCTTCAAGCGTCCCACTCGAATTCCACCAACGAGTCAGGCGATTCCGAATACATTGAACTGGGATCTTTGGAAGGGGCCAACTGTTGAGGATGTTAAGTATAACGAGATATACCTCCCGAAATCTTGGCGCTCGTTTTTTCAGTTCGGTAATGGTCAGTTGGGCGATTGGGCATGTCACACGCTCGATGCGATGTTTTGGGCTCTGGAACTGGGTATGCCGTCTTCGGTCAAAGTGCGCGATGTGGATGAGAAATGGCCTGGTATGCCAGCTTTGAGATCTATTGTAGAATGGGAATTTCCTCGAACAGGAAAAGCGCCGCTAAAGCTGAGCTGGCATGAAGGTTATACGCCGGAATTCGATCCGAGCGACGGGAAGGCGGAGTGGGGCAAAGGTATTGGTATGGCGATGATTGGCGCAGAGGGAACGATTACTCATGGGATTCGGCCTGATAGTCCTCGCTTGTATCCAGAAGCTTACTGGCAGGATTTCCATCGAAATTTGCCTGAGAAGAAATTCGCTCGAATCAAAGGGAGTCACATTGATGAATGGGCGCGAGCGATCAAGGGGGATGGTCCGATGCCTGGTTCCAATTTCAGCTATGCGTCGCGATTGACCGAAATGGCGTTGTTAGGCGTTCTCGCCCAGAAGACCCAGAAAGCGGTAGAATGGGATTCGGAAAATATGCGCGTAACCAATGACGAAGGCTTAAACGAGTATATCAGAGAGCCCGTTCGCCGAGGCTGGGAAATGGGTCAGGAAGTTTGGGGGTGAGTCCTGTTCGCTGGTCAGCTTATCGCTTTCCAGAGCGCATCGGTTTCTCAATTACTTCAATCCTGCCCCATCAGTCGCCTATGGAACTTAGTGCCATCAGTTGGAGAATTAATCTACTTAAAGAGAAACTTGGCCATGAATCCGCCAATGAAAGCGCCGTCATAATCTTCCCGGGATATCTCAGCCCCCGTATTATCGTCGATCGTTAGTGACCCAGAGAATTTCAAGCCGCAGTATATGGAAAACTGCATGCCTGGGTTGGGGGAGTAACGGGCTCCGGTGAAGAAAGAAACGTTCTTGTCCTCAGCGGCTCCTCCGGGAGCAATGCCCGCATCGTCAAGGCGGAACCGCAATGACTCGTAACGACCGCCGAATTGAATACGCCAATTTTTGTCAGGATCGTAGTTCATGAACATTCCTGGCCCCAAAGTAGCACCGAGCCCACGACCGGTTTCGACCGACCAGTAATCGTTCAATTCCCAGTTGATTAGAATAATGGGAAATAAGCTCATACTCTCTTCAATTGATGAAGAAGCGCCGAATCCAGGACCAATGGTCAGTCGATCACTCACTTCATAGGAAGCGCCAAAGATGCCGCCATAAGTCAATCCGTCAGAGAAACTGGCATTATCTTCGAAGGTGGAACGTATCGATGGAACTGCAAACACTCTCCAGCCACTATCAAGCTTGTATCTCAACGGCACCCCGAAATCTAACATGTTTATATCGCTCCATGGAGCTGCTCCTCCGA
>JBNMOQ010000388.1:0-4243 GCA_051275055.1 Candidatus Pelagisphaera sp. | reverse complement strand
ATGGCATTATCGATTTTAGCCACGATTGCGCTCCAGGAAATGTCGGCAAGATTGGGAATCATCTCCCAGAAAGGATTAGCTGAGGTTATAAGAACGGAAATCAAAAATCCGCCTCTAAGAGCAGGTGCCATTCTACTGATCCTTTCGGCCATCGTCATCGGAAACGCTGCTTATGAAGCCGGAAACATAAGCGGAGGCGCATTAGGCTTAGAAGCTGTTTTTGGTGAAAGAGCCTTCATGTTAGGAGGATTCCCCTTGAATATCTTTTGCACGGCCATTGGCGTCATCGCGTTTATCCTCCTCTATATAGGAAACTATAAAGTACTCGAAAAAGCGCTGATATCCCTCGTTGTATTAATGAGTCTTTCTTTTCTAATCGCCGCTGTAATGACGAAACCGGATTTTGTCGAAATCATCAAAGGCATATTCCGTCCGAAGCTCCCGCAAAATAGCATTCTCACGGTTATAGGGCTCATTGGAACTACAGTTGTGCCCTATAATTTATTTTTACATTCATCTCTCGTAAAAGAGAAATGGTCTAAAGAAAGCGATTTAAAATACGCGAGAAAAGATACGATCATCGCGATTGCGTTGGGCGGTGCTGTTTCGATGTGTATTATTATTTCCGCTGCAGCCATTCAGACGCAGGATATTAACAATGCATCCGATCTAGCAAAAGGACTAGAACCCCTATTCGGAAGCCTAGCGAAATACGTCCTTTCCATTGGATTATTCGCTGCCGGAATAACCAGCGCCATTACCGCTCCATTAGCTGCCGCCTTCGTCGCCTCCGGCTGCTTGGGCTGGAAGCCTAATATGCGTTCAGCCAAATTCAGATCGGTATGGATGTTTATTTTGATACTTGGCGTGCTGTCATCAACATCCGGATTCAAGTCTATTGAAATCATCAAGTTCGCGCAGGTTGCCAACGGCATTTTGCTCCCCGTAATTGCCGGGGTTCTTATTTGGATAGTAAATAAAAAGTCGATTTTAGGGATTCATCGAAACAACCTGAAGCAGAACATTTTGGGTGTATCCATTTTAGCGATCACCATATTCCTAGGATTGAAAAGTATCCTCAAAGTATTCGAATTACTGTAATTGCATATTCCGATCTAACCACGACTATCCGACTTGAACTACATTGCACGCAATTCATAATTGTTCATGAATCAGTCTCTTGTTTCATCCAGTTTTCGAAAATTAAAACCAGGGCCTTGAAACCAAAAGGCTCAGGACCTTTTCCCCAAGTTATTCG
Source organism: Candidatus Pelagisphaera sp. (assembly GCA_051275055.1). Taxonomy (GTDB): domain Bacteria; phylum Verrucomicrobiota; class Verrucomicrobiia; order Opitutales; family Opitutaceae; genus Pelagisphaera. The sequence continues at coordinate 2,985 of JBNMOQ010000388.1, read as the reverse complement.
CTCATTTCCGCCATTTTTTTCAAGGCATGGTCTAACACCTTTCCGTGCATTTCATCGGGGCTGAACATGATGCACTTCAAATCCTCTTCTACAATCGCTGTGTGGCCACCAGGAAGATAGAATACATCGCCTTCTGTGAGTAAATCCTCGGCTCCATCGTCATAAATCACCCGAAAAACGCCCTTAAAAATGTACCCCCAGTGAGGACAACAACAGCTATCGTTAGACAGTCCCTTGAGCAGAGGAGTAAAATCAGCGCCTTTAGGTAATTCGATATAACCTAGGTCCATGTTACCCAGGCCGGTCTGCCTTCTCATTACCGTTCCCGGTCCTTCCATCAACACAGGGATTTCTTCAATCTTTAGTTTCATTACAATTTAATTTTTTGGGGTTTTAACGCGAATTTGATGCGTTAGGGTATTAGCGAGATGCTAATGGCGATTTCATCGAATTAACGGTTTGAAACAAGCTTAAAATACTAACCATCAGATTGTTCAAAACTATTCAGTTTTGAGTATTCGTTCTCTGTAATATTCCGAAGCCTCAAAGATGTTCTTTTCGCCAATGGATGACCATTCCCCGAAACCACGTACACCGAACACTCGCCCTCTCTTATCATGGCCCATCAAAGGTATTGCTTTTAATACCCTCTTGATGGTCCAATTCCAATTGATGCGGGGTAATTTCTCATCGAATAGCTTACTACGAATGACTTTCCCTTTTTTCAAACACTCGAACTCGTTTCGAACAGCCTTTTTGATAGCTGCGACCACTCCGGTTCTTTGCTCTGCTCAGAATGGATCCGCCGACGCCAACCCCGAAACGCGCTCGGTGATTGTGTCTCCGACCACTGCCAAGATCACGGTTGATGGTACGCTTGACGAAGCGATCTGGAGCGAAGCCCCGAATATCGGCGATCTCATCCAACAACAACCCAACCCCGGCACCACTCCGAGTGAGCGTACCGAAGTGACGCTCTTGTACGATTCGAACAACCTGTACATCGGAGTAAAAGCCTACGACTCGGAACCGGACAAAGTGATTGGTACTCAAATGGAGCGCGATGCCAGCCTCAGCTCCGACGACCATCTCGAAATCGTCCTCGATACTTTCCGTGACCAAAGGAACGCATTTTACTTTGCAACGAATCCATCGGGAGCATTCGTCGACGGTTTAGCATTCGGTAACGAAGAACTCAATACTGATTGGAATGCGATTTGGGACGTCCGCACGAAACGCACCGATTTCGGTTGGGTTGCCGAAATTGCGATTCCGTTCAAGAGCCTTAACTTCCCCGCCAACGAATCCGAATGGGGATTCAACATCTCGCGTAACGTCTACCGAAAGCTCGAAGAAAGTCGCTGGTCAGGAGCACGCTTGGAAACCGATTTTCTTCAAATCGCCGAAGCCGGAAAGATAACCAACCTCAATGGACTGAACCAAGGCATCGGACTGGATATCCGCCCGTTCATTGCTGCGAGCTGGCTGGACTCTAAAACGTCCAGCAACGATGGATTCGACGCCGAGCCAGGTTTGGATTTCTCGTACAACGTTACCTCTAGCATAAAGCTCACTGGAACGCTCAATACGGATTTCGGCGAAACGGAGGTCGACGCTCGTCAAATCAATCTCGACCGCTTCTCGCTCTTTTTTCCGGAAAAACGGTCGTTCTTTCTCGAAGATGCTGGTGTATTCGCATTTGCCAGCACAGGTCCCAGTTCGCCGGGCGGAGTTCCCCGGGCGAGCGCCGATGTGTTTCCGTTCTTCAGCCGTCGCATCGGCTTGGTCAACGGACAGGAAGTTCCGATCAATATCGGACTCAAAGGCACCGGCAAGACTGGCAACACCGACTTCGGAGTGCTCTATGCAGGAACCGACAGCACGTCATTCGTCGACAGCAAGGAATTTATCGTTGCTCGCGTAAAGCAGAACCTTTTCGAACAATCGTACATTGGCGGCATTTTCACGGACGGAAATCCAGCCCTTGGAGCGGAAGGACAAACCTACGGAGTGGACGCGCGACTAGCTACCTCGGACTTCCTGGGTACGGACAAGAATTTCGTCGTGAACGCCTACGGAACGCGGAGCGACAACGACGACACCTCGGACAACGACAAGTCCTACGGAGTATCTGCCCATTATCCAAATGACAGCTACGTTGGCGAACTCGTCTACCGCGTTATCGAGGAAGACTTCGACCCTGCCCTTGGGTTTGTACAACGTAACAACGTTCGCATGTACCGCGCCGGAGCCAGCTACAATCCGAGACCTAAGAGCCTTTGGGGGATTCAACAAATGTTTCACGACATTTTCTACACTCAGTTCGAACGTTTGGACAACGGACACATCGAGAGCACCGAACTTCACATCACCCCTCTCGATTACCACTTTCAATCAGGTGACGCCGTCCACGCCCTCTTTGACTACGACCGCACCTACGAGCGTCTTTTCGAGCCTTTTCAGATTTCCCCGGGAGTCGTCCTGCAGCCAGGGGCCTACCACAATAACCGCTTTAAAACCACGATCGCGTCCGCACGAAAACGAAGCGTAACCGCCTTTGTAAACGCATCCTACGGTGACTTCTGGTCCGGAACCGCCGAGCAAATTTCGACTACGGTCACTTACAAGCTTCCGCCGAAATTCAATTTCTCTATCGCGGCAAACCAAACATTCGCTCACCTACCGGAAGGCGATTTCATAGCGCGCATCATCACTTCGAATATTGACTTCGCGGTGTCGCCATTCCTGTCATTTACAAACCTTATCCAATACGACAACCGGTCCGACAACCTCGGCTGGCAAAGCCGAGTCCGCTGGACCTTACAGCCAGGCCGCGACCTATTCATCGTATTCAATCAAGGCTGGCTCCAAGACCCTATGGGCGGATTCCGCTTCCAAGCCCAAGACACCAAAGTATCCACAAAATTCCAATACACCTTTCGATTCTAAAAGATTGGGCCCTATCAGTCTACCCTCCAAAGGCGA
>JBNMOQ010000387.1:0-4244 GCA_051275055.1 Candidatus Pelagisphaera sp. | reverse complement strand
CCGGTTCCAATTGAGTTCGCCAGTTCCAGGACTTCCGCCATTGTATGCACAAATGGATACTTCATTGAGACCATCAGAGTTGTCGTACCGACATATTCCATACCGAACCTCAATCCTTGATCGCCCAATACAGAAGCAACTTCTCTCAATCGCTCCGTGTGCTGCTTGAAATTTTGATTATAGGTTAGGTCGTCATGGCATGGGCGAAGCCATGTGCTCACTCGCTTGACGCCTGCACGTCTCAATCCTGAAGCGATCATCGGCAAATCTTTCAAGCCTTTTTCGAAAGTCTCCCTATCTTTTCGAAAATCCACTGTTAAACCGGAAGTACCCCAAACAAGATTCTTGGACCGCAAGTCTTTCTTCAAAGCCTGCATCTCATCGGTACCTAAAGAACTCAGGTAAGAACCGTGAGCTTCAACGGACTCGAATCCGTACTCGTGAGCCAGTTCGATTGCTCGTTCCTGACTGGCCTTAACTCCAATAGCTCCACAAACGAGATTGATCGTCATCTTCCGCTTCGGAGCGCGTGATTGAGCAATCGTAAATGGACTCGATGCAACCGTGGCTGCTAGTCCCGTTAATGCGGATTTGGCGACAAAAGATCTTCGATTCATCATAGGGTAGTAACTGAATTTCACTGCATCATGTGGCCCAATTCCTTTCGGTCAATTCAGCAATTCCAATTCGGGTCTTTGAGCATACGCATCCAATATGACTTTCCCATGATCATTTTGCCACAAAGAGGCACGAAGAAGCACAAAGATAGTTATAAGTAAGGTCTCGAACTTCCATTGCTAGAAAATCATCAGTGGTTTTCAGTGGTTGATTGTTGAGCATGAAGATAAAGAATCATGAACCACTGAGGACACTGATTTAAACTGATGATGTTAGGCATCGGAGGGATTGGCTATGATGAAGAGGTTTTCGGTTGATGCGACTCGCTCGGCGATCGAGCCCTACCTTTTTGATCGTTTCAAACTTTCTTTGGCGACAGCGGAGCCATCCTTATTTGTCTCGGCTAGCCGAGACATCCTAGCGAAGCGATGACCTTTTGTTTTTTGAATGGTCATCGGCCTGCGGCCTAGGAGTCTCGCTGTCGCTCGACAATAAGGACCCCTGACAAGTCAGGAGGAGTAATGTTTTTGAATCTGTGTTTATCTGAGCAATCTGTGGGCAGTTTTTATTCTCTTTGAGTCTGATGCCCTGATGCTTATCCCTGCCCCCAATGGTTGATTTTTCGATGGTAAGATAAATAATCATGAACCCCAGAGCAACTGATGCTGTTAGGCTTTGGAGGGATTTAAGACCTTAATCTTTGTGGCTAATTTCACTTCTATGAAACGTATTCACTAAGTGAGACCATCAACCGCAACCTATTCAATACCTTGGACCTTGCTCCCCAGTGGTTTCCTTGCGTATATCCTCTTCGCATGTCGCCCCATTTACAACGCTCTGCCATAGCCTCGAAAACCGTTTTCGATTTGAGATGGAATGTACGCCAGCTCCTTTTCTCCGGATTGCTCTTACTCGCTCTCTCCCACCAAGGCCTGGGAGACGAATCCTATCGTCTTAACAAGCTTGCTGAAATCGATACTGCTATCGAAGAGGCAATCAATCAGAAGAAGACGCCAGGCGGAGTTTTTTGGCTCGAACGCAAAGGACAGATCTACTCCAAAGCATTTGGGAATAAGTCAGTTGAACCCGAGATCGCTCCGACACGTGTCGATACGATTTATGACTCCGCCTCTCTAACCAAAGTGATCGCCACAACACCCGCGATTATGCTTTTGATGGAACGAGGAATGATTCTCCTTGATGCCCCTGTCCATCACTACCTCGACGGGTTCAACGCAGGCGGGAAGGAAGCGATCACGATTCGGCACTTAATGACGCACACTTCCGGTCTTCGCCCAGGAATCAGTCACACGATCGAAGTAGACGGAGTATTGAAAGAATGGACAGGCTACGACAACGCCATCGCCCTAGCAAAGTCCGAGAAGGTGCAATCCCAACCAGGAACTCGATTCATCTACAGCGACATCAACTACATTCTCCTGGGTGACATTGTTCAGCAACTAAGCGGGCGACGTCTCGAAGATTTCGTAAGCGAAGAAATATTCGCTCCCTTAAAGATGAACGACACTTATTACGTGCCTTCAGCGCGGCAAAGGAATCGCACTGCCCCAACCAAATGGGTTGATGGAAAGATGCTGCAAGGAACTCCAAACAATCCTATTTGTCGAAAAACCGGTAGAGGTCATGGCCATGCGGGGATGTTCACCACCGCGACCGACCTGGCTAAGTTTGCCCGCATGATGCTGAACCTAGGAGAGCTCAATGGCGTTAAGCTTTTCAAGCCGGAAACAGTAGAGTTCATGACCTCCGTACAATCCCCCGCCAAAATCGATTCGTGGCGCGGACTCGGATGGGATATAGACACGGGCTACAGCAAACAAAGAGGAAATCTGTTTCCAATCGGCGGATACGGACACACGGGGTTCGCGGGACCAAGCTTGTGGATCGACCCCTATTCGCAATCCATTGTCATTTTCATGTGCAACCGTATTCATCCCGATGGAACCGGCAACGTTCTAAAGTTAAGAAATCAGCTCGGAACCCTCGCAGCTGAAGCGATTGGTGATTTCGATTTCAGCTCGCCTCCTGGTGCGTTAAGCAAAGTTCGAAACGGTATCGATGTTTTGGAAGCGCAAAATTTCGCAGCTCTCGAAGGATTGAAAGTCGGCTTGATAACCAATCACACCGGCCGAAACCGAAAAGGCGCTTCGACCATCGACCTCCTGCACAAAAGCGATCACATCGAACTAGCGGCACTCTTCAGTCCCGAGCATGGCATTCGCGGGGGATTCGACGAAAAAGTTGATGACGAAACCGATTCACGGACAGGGCTGAAGATAAACAGTCTGTATGGTCGTACGCGCAAGCCAACCGCTAGTTCACTGGAGGATATCGATGCGCTCGTATTCGACATCCAAGACATCGGGTGCCGTTTCTACACTTACATTTCCACCATGGGACTCGCAATGGAAGCGGCTTCGGAGTCCGGCAAGAAATTCATCGTTCTCGATCGAGTAAATCCGATCAACGGAGCGAAAGTTGACGGCCCATTACGCCGAGGTGAATCCAACTTCACTGGATATCACGAAATCCCCATTCGGCACGGAATGACCGTAGGAGAATTGGCTCGAATGATTAAGGCTGAAAAAAATCTGAGCATGGACCTGACAATCATTCCGATCGAAGGATGGCGACGCGACATGCTCTTCGACGAAACAGGCCTGCAATGGATCAATCCATCGCCTAACATGAGAAATCTCACCCAGGCTATACTGTATCCAGGAATCGGATTGCTAGAAACGACAGAACTCTCAGTTGGACGCGGAACCGACACGCCATTCGAAATATTTGGAGCGCCATACATAAATCAGCTGGAGCTATCTGAAGAGTTAAATCGACTAGACGTAGCAGGCGTCCGGTTCGTACCAGTACAGTTCACTCCCACGTCTAGCAAATATCAAAATGAAATTTGTCAGGGCGTGAACGTCATCCTAACCGATCGCGAGAATTGTCCTGTCGTAGATTTAGGCATTGCGATCGCCCACACCCTGAATCGACTTTACGCCCCCGATTTCGACATAGGAAAATTCAATCGCCTCCTAATGTACCCAGAAGTCATCGAGCAACTCCGCGAAGGTCATTCCTGGAAAAGCGTCGTTTCCCAATGGCGAAACGAAGAACAAAGATTCATAGAACGCCGAAAGCCCTTCCTGATCTACGAGTAAAACTGCCCACAGATTGCTCACATAAACACAGGTCTAGATTGACCAAAAAATGAGGAACGCATCTTGAAAGACCTAAAACTCAATTCACCACAACAACCCCTCCGAAGCCTAAAAGATCAGTGTTCATCAGTGGTTTAATGTTCTCCATCTTTATGCAAAAAATATAAACACTGAGGACACTTATTTACACTGATGATTTTCGAGCGATAAATTTCCGAAACCTTACTTGTAACTATCTTTGTGCTTCTTCGTGCCTCTTTGTGGCAAAAATCAACATTGGGTCGTTTTGTTCGTATTTCTCGGTCCGTCCGTCGTCTTTGGAGGGTAGACTGATAGGGCCCAATCTTTTAGAATCGAAAGGTGTATTGGAATTTTGTGGATACTTTGGTGTCTTGGGCTTGGAAGCGGAATCCGCCCATAGGGTCTTGGAGCCAGCCTTGA
>JBNMOQ010000386.1:0-4244 GCA_051275055.1 Candidatus Pelagisphaera sp. | reverse complement strand
TCGATACCCATTCAGCGCCGGACTCAATGAAGTCCTTTTGCATGACACCTTCGACGCTAAGATAATTGAACGCCGAATCCACTGGTAGGATCTCGCTGAATAGAACGTTCTCCTTATAACCGAGTCCAGCGCTCACAGACCACTCGCCTGCTCCCACATCTATCTCATCTTCCGGATCGTCTCCAGATAAAGCCACTCCCCCCAACAAGAGGGCCAACCATCCTACGTAAATTTTTCCCTTCCTACCCATGTACCCAAAAGGCGAGCCTGCCCAGGTTTTCCCAAGCAGCTCGCAGACTGGTTAAACGAAAATGGTTATTCGTTTAGAAAAGCGTATACAAAATTCGATTACTCGTCTTCGCCCGCTTTCTTTCTTAGCAGACGGCGGCCCTCGAAAACTTCTCTACGGCTAACCTTCATGCCATCCAAGGCATCAGCGAAACTTTCACGTACTGTCTTCATAGCTTCGTGACGCTCTTCTTTCGTGGCCTCTTCACTGAGTTCTGCCATCTTAGCTTTCACAGCTGCGCGGAAATCGCTCTGAATTTCCATAACCGCCAAACGATTCTCGAGATAAGCTTTCTTCCGATCAGAGATATCTTCATTTTCAAGTATTCCGCCGATCCGTTCAATCTGCTCCGCGAGAGTAGGTCTCTTGTGACGTTCCGGGCGTTCTCCATCAACTGCGAACGCGAAACTCGATGTTATCGCAACCGCGATTAGTAGTGTAATATATTTTTTCATAAATGATTTTGGTTAAGTTTTTCCCGGCACCCGAAACGCTAGATTAGCTTCACCTGCCGCGAATCCTTATGCAGGGCCTGTGCCAGTTTACGTAATAAATCATTAATAACTGATTATTAATGAGTTAAAAGAACACACTCAATCCGCAGGGTCTCGTAATTTTATCTGGTTGGGAAATATTTCCCACAAAGTTACCCCATCCAACACGCACCTTGGGAACTATTCCCCAAGTTCTTCGTTCCGCTTCTTTCTTCTATAACGGATATAGTCGCGTGGGACACCAAGCAACCGGGACGCCTGCGAAACATTTCCGTCCGCCTGATCGATCGCCTGATCGATCAATCGATCAATCGCGTTCTCCAAATCGAAACCGCTTTCCGGGAATCGCCAACGCTGGTTCAACCATTCCGAATCATCTCCCGATTCGTTCTCCAAATCGCCCGACAAATTCACCAGCGCGGGAAATGACAAGCTTTCGGGATCGCCGAGAATAATCGCCCGTTCAATCTCATGAGAGAGCTCACGGATATTACCCGGCCAATCATGGGCCAGCAGCTGAGCTTTTCCCGCCTCTGAAATTGTAAACGTATCCAATCGGTAACGACGAGCTATCTCCACTCCCAGATATTGAGCCAAGGCCAAAATATCGCTTCGTCTATCTTTTAGAGGCGGAATCAAAGCATGCAACAGATTTAACCGATGATACAGGTCTTCTCGGAATTCACCGCTTTCCGAGAGTTCTTTCAATCGGCGATTCGACGCGGCGATTACTCGCGCATCTACTAGAATTTCGCTAACGCCCCCAACTCGACGTATCTTTCCTTCCTCGATCGCCACCAGCACCTTCGCCTGCAATGCCGGAGACAAGCTGGCGATTTCATCCAAGAACAACGTTCCTCCATCCGCCGCTTCGAACAACCCGATACGCTTTTCCTTCGCGTCTGTAAACGCGCCCTTTTCATGCCCAAACAGTTCCGACTCCGCCAAGCTCTCCGGCAATGCCGCGCAATTCACCACAACCAACTCTTCGTTCCGCCGCGGACCCGACGCATGCAGCCAACGAGCGAAAGTCGACTTGCCCGTACCCGTTTCTCCTTCGAGCAACACTGGCGGCAATCGCTTTTCCAATCGGCGATCAGCCGTAAGAATGCGTTCAAGCTGCTCTTTCAGTTCCAACAAAGAATTTCCAAAATACAAGGTATCCCCGCCTTGCTTGGTTTTCGCGGTGCCTATTCGATGTTGCCTCGACCGATCGCTCCGTTTCGCGCTCGCGCAACGAGCCAAGATCAACGGAATTTCCTGAACCTCAAATGGCTTGGCCATGTAATCGGCCGCCCCGCGCTTCATCGCTTCAACTGCAATCTCCCAGCCGCCATCGGCCGTCATGATCAAGCAGGAAACGCCATCCGCGAACTTCAGTAGATCAATTCCCAAACCATCCGGCAGGTGTACATCCAGCAAAGCATAATCAAACGGCATCGACGACAACGCTCGCTTACCATCCTCGAAATTCGAGACCGAGACGACGTTCGCTCCTTCGGATTCCAAAAAACGAACCAATCGCTTTCTCAGCAGGGCTTCGTCATCGACCACCAAAATCTCTCTGCCCGATAAAAGCGTGTTCATACGCCAGCCAGTCAATGCAAGAGAGCCATCGGTTTACAAGCCCCGAAAACGAAGCACACCTGTCGAGGCAATAGAGAAAACCCTGATGTTTAAAACAATTGTAAAATCTAGCTTGTAAAAAGCCAACGGAACCTTCAACCTCACCAAGGAATGATTCGACCAACCCCGAACAATTTAGAGTCCACTCCTTCGCCGCTTCGCAACGAATACGATGACTCATTAAAGCGGCTCGAGCAAATCGAGCAACGTCTTGGCACCGTCATGGAGCAAGAGAACGATTTGAAGATCGCACAAGAAATCGCTCATCGATTATCAAATATTCAAATGCTGCTCGCCATCAGATCAGGAAAAGTCTCAGACCCCTCTCTTTAACTATTGAGGATATCCTATCTATTGAATTGGTAACCTAGAGTAAACTTTCCGGGAAAAGTCATACGCCAAGCAAATAAGTCGATTATAAGATTGCCTAAACAATTTTCGACAATGGAACGGACCCCTGCAAAGCATGGTCTAATCAAACAAAACATCAGCCGTTCCCAATTATCTCGTGAAACCTTTAAATCCAGCCAATCACAATCACTTCCACCCGCTTATGGGGGTTACGGAATTGGTCGCGTTCGATTTGGAAACAACGGGTCTTCGACCAAAGATTGAAGAGATCACCCAAGTCGCGGCAATTCGCCTGGGCGGAATGCGAATGGAAACCGAAGACTCTTTCACTTCCTACGTAAACCCCGGCAAACCAATCCCAAAGCGAATCCAGAAATTGACTCGCGTGCGGGACCAACATGTCGCCAACGCTCCATCGCCCGTAGAGGCCATTCAGATGTTATCCGATTTCGCCGGGCAAGCGACCTTCTTCGGTCACGACGTATATCGGTTCGACTTCAAATTCATCGCGAAGCACGTAAGTCAAGACCCAGACCAATCGCGAACCGTTCGGTTTATCGATACCATGGATATCTTCGAGATGCTTTGGCCCGACTTTTCCCGGTTACGCAATTCCCTCGACGACATCGCGGAACGTCTTGCCGCCGGGCTTTCGTCTATCCGGCGCCACGATGCCCTGGGCGACGCGATCTTGCTGGCGAACGTTTTTCATCGTATCCAAAATCACCCCGAACTCGAACGACTTTGCTCGTTAGTTCCAGTCCACGAGACATTGATGCCAACCCTCTCGCCAATCGCGAAACGCGAAGCTCAATTGAAGGACCATAGTTTCAAAGTGGCCGCTCTCCCTAGATAAGCTTACGTTTGACTTGGCTACTAGGAGCCTCCTCCCTGAAGCAGTGCCTCGCTTCGTCTCCTATATCATTCCCACCCTAAACGAAGCGGCCAACCTATCGGCAACTCTAAGCCGAGTCGACGAACAATCAGGCAACAAGGAAGTCATCGTCGTCGATGGTGGAAGTACCGACAGCACCATCGAAATAGCCCAACGATACGGATGCGTTGTTTTGCAAAGCCCACCCGGAAGAGGAATCCAAATGAACTGCGGAGCCAACTCCGCCCGCGGTGATATTCTCTTCTTCCTTCACGGCGACACCCTACTACCGAAAAACGCCTCCAAAGAAGTCGAATCAATTCTCGAAAATCCCAAAACGATAGCCGGTTCATTCCAGCTCTCCTTCGACAATTCATCTCGACTTTTACGACTGTATTCAAAATGCAGCTCGATCAATAACGCCTACTTCACCTACGGAGACCAAGGCCTATATCTTAGACGGGGAACCTTCGATGATTTGGATGGTTTCAAAGCGTATCCATTTCTTGAGGATATTGAATTCCAACTCCGTCTCCGTCGATTAGGCAGATTCTATAAATCCAAACAATCCGTCGAGACCTCCGCTCGACGCTTTGAACGCAACGGAATC
>JBNMOQ010000385.1:0-4252 GCA_051275055.1 Candidatus Pelagisphaera sp. | reverse complement strand
TTTCCAAATTCCCCAAGCTCTCAGGAGTGCTGCTTTCCCTTATTTTACCATAAATACAAAGGGCCCGAAATATCATTTGAGTTACACGAAAACTCCTATTACGTTGTAACCATGAAAGGAATACCGACCGCTCTCTCTATTCTAGTCGCGCTAGCAATGCCACTGATATCCGCTTCGGAATCATCCAAGGAGTTGCTTTTTTCGGAATCGGATATCGAAATCATGCGTCAAAGAACCAGTCTGCCTGTATTTCGGGAATACTGGGAAGAGTTGTTGGCCAAAGACATAGAGGATGATGGGAACTGCATGCGCGAAGCATTCCTCTATCTGCTTACCGGGGAACCTGAGCGCGGGCAACGAGCTAAGGAAGCGGTTTTGGCTCTTGCCGCGGAGGAGCGCTGGACCCGTTTCGCAGAAGCGGGTGACCTGCCCCTCGGTTTCTTGACTACTGGAAACAAGACCACCTGGGCGGCTCTTTGCTACGATTGGCTATATGACCTCTTCACGGAGGAAGAGCGTGCTACGATGCGCGAAGCCATCGCGGAAAAAGGCTGCTTACCCATTTACCGCGCGCTCTACGGGATGCGCCATCCAGACGAGGTGAAAGGCTGGTCTTTTTATCCCGGAGACGCGTACAACGAAAGGCCCGCCATCGATATGAGCCGGTGGCCGACGATACTGGGAAACAACAATTTCCGTGCAGTCATCAACGGCGGGTTCGCCTTGGGGATCTACGCATTGGAAGGGAGCGACGAGCGGGTGGATGAATGGGAGGAGATACTTTTGCACAGTATCGAAGCGTTCAACAAATTGTTTAAGCCCGACGGCAGTTACGACGAGGCCGTATCCTATGCGAATTTTGCCATGACCCATCAAGTAATGGCGATGGAGGTGGTGGACCGAAAGCGCGGTATTGATTTCTTCGATTCTGCCAATTTCCAAGGTATGATGGACTATGTGCTTTCCCTCTACATGCCAAGTTCGATCGAACCGCATGGATCGGTGAGTTTTGGAGATGCTCGCCGTACCATGTCATCCTCCAACGCCTTCTGGGTGGCAGGCAAAGCCAGGGACGGACAGGCCCAATTTACGGGCTTGAATTACAGTCCTCACGATCTTTTCACCTTCCTGTACTTTGACGACACGGTTAAGCCAACTGCCCCCGATTCGTCCACGCACTTTGTGAAACTCGACCTCGACTGGATTATTCAGAGGACGGGGTACGAAGAGGACGATTTCGTCTTGGCGATGCGCAGCGGACTGCCGTCGAACCATGAGCATGCCGACCGCAATAGCATCCAGCTCAAAGCATTCGGGGAGATCCTGCTGGCGGACCACACTAAATTGAACTACAACTCAGATTCAGCGGAATGGAAACTCCGCGGCTCGATCGGGCACAACACAGTGCTCATCGACGGGAAGCAGCAACACTACCACAACGGGGAAGAAGGGACCAACGAGTCCAAGTCGAGCGCCAAGATCATTCGGTCCGGACAACGCCCTGGGTTTTCTTGGTGGGTGAGCGATGCAACCGTGGCCTATAAATGGTACAACCCCGAACTAAACTCAGTAACGCGCACGGTGATCGCGTTTCCGCAAGCGCCTTGCTTCGTGGTACTGGACAAGGTGATGAAAGCAAGTGGACCCGCAGCGCTGTCCGCCTTCTGGCATGTGGAAAACAAGGATGGTCAAGGTACGGCACAGGTCAGTGGTAACACGTTTGAAATTCACCGTCCTCAAGCTCGCCTGTTCGCATACCTCGATGGTTCCTCATCGGTGACTACTCAACGAAAGAAATACGAGGTTTCCAAAGATCTAGCAGACCATCCTTACCGGTATATTGAAAGCAAGCTCACCCGTGCCGTGCAAAACCCGCTGCACCTGATGGCTGGCTTTCCTCTAAGACCTACGGATATTCAACCCGAAGTAACGATGGAGCAGAATGGAGACACCTGGACCATTACCTTGAATAAAGCCGGTTCGCAGATTACGATGAAAGTGTTCGACCAAGGCACAGTACCCCAGTTCGAAATTCTGCGAAACGATTTCTGAGACTAGTCATAGAAAACTAGAACTATTTAAGCCCACACACGGTGCCCAATGATCTACTACAACTCCGATCAATCAGTTAGGATCGAAAGCGAAGCAGTCAAAACAAACGCGACAGGTCCAGAGGTTCTCGCCCAACACTTAAAAAGTACCCTCCCCACTTTATCCCAGCAAGGGCGATAGGTTGTAAGGTTTTTCATGGAGCTGGGTGGATTTCGCGAAGGAAGTTGCGCCCTGTGTTTTCTCCCGTCCCCAGATTGACATTGAACACCAAGACAGGAGAATTAGTCAGCTTACACTTGAACCTACCCTTCCCTCTTTTACATGACGTTTTTTGGCCTTCACTACCGATGCAAAGATCCTACGTTCGACTCCTTTGAGCTTTGCTGAAAATACTGATTTCCGAGTCGATCCGGCGCTTCAGTTTTTTGACTAATTACGCGGTGTTAGGATCTTCAATACGATTGTGCATCTCGCGTGAGTCTCTCGCAAGGTGATAGACTTCGTCGCCACCCTCCAAGATCGGGTAGTGGATGTATTTCCAGTATCCAGATGCAACACCGCAGGCAGGCAACAAAGTAGTCAAACGTAGATTCGAAAAAGCAATGACGGCAGGTTCATTTAAACTTCCAGGCGATGAAAAGGCCCACGACAATATTTCCATCTGTAGAACTGGACAATGGTTCAAGGTAAATGCACTTTGATCTCAGCGTGCTTTATCCAGGCTAAATCGGAAAAGAATATGATTTAGCCCAAGGTCACTTCCATTCTACCCTACCTAGGACTTCTTAATGAACCGATCGATGAGATACCGAATACCTCTTTTGGCTATCTTGGCCTCTACCCTATCCGCTTCAGGCCAACCCGAAGATCAACGCGAAATTTTATTCAACCGCGATATACGACCGATCATGTCGGACACCTGCTTTTTATGTCATGGCCCGGATGCCAGTCAGCGTGAAGCCGATCTGCGCTTGGATATTCCCGAGGGAGCCTATGCCGATCGCGATGGTTCACCGGCGATTATTCCAGGTGATCCAGAAGAGAGTTTGTTGATCTGGATGATCAATGCAGAGGATGAGGAAGATATAATGCCCCCGCTTGAGCATCACCGCGCTCTGACGAAGGAAGAGAAAGACATTTTCTATCGATGGATCAATGAAGGAGCAGAGTACGATCAGCACTGGGCTTTCGTCGCGCCCACCAAACCGGAAATCCCTGCATTTGCCAAGGACCAGCCGGAAAACGAAATCGATGCTTTCATTCGCAAACGGCTGGAATCAGAGGGGCTAACGCCATCTACAGAAGCCGACCGCGCTACGCTGGTGCGGAGACTCAGTTTCGACCTAACAGGCCTTCCTCCCACTCTGAAAGACGTGCACGCTTTTGTATCCGATCAATCTCCGGACGCCTACGAAAAACAAGTCGACCGCTTATTGGCATCACCCCATTTCGGTGAACGCATGGCTTTGATGTGGCTCGATGCAGCCCGCTATGGCGACTCCTCGGTCATGCATGCTGATGGGCCCAGAAACATGTGGCCGTGGCGCGACTGGGTGATCAACGCCTACAACAGCAATCAGCCCTACGACCAATTTTCCATCGAACAGCTGGCCGGCGACCTGTTGCCCGATCCAACCCTGTCTCAGAAAATCGCGACCGGGTTTAACCGCAACCATCCTTCCTCCGACGAAGGCGGCGCTATCCCTGAAGAATTGCGCGTCAGCTATGTGGTCGACCGGGTAAAAACGACTTCGAATGTCTGGCTGGGCCTAACCATGGAATGCGCCCAGTGCCATGATCACAAATACGACCCGATTTCCCAAAAGGAATACTACCAATTTTATGCTTACTTTAACAACACCGCCGATCCGGGTATGCAAACGCGGGAGCGAAACCAGGCCCCCCTCGTAGAAGTCGTCTCCGAATCAGATGAGCAGAAACTGAAGGAAATTGATGCTGAAATGGAAGCGGCCCGAATCGAAACCAAACGAGCGAGAGAGAAAGCGCTCGCTGGGTTCGAGGAGTGGTTAGCCGAAACAAACGGGTCGACCGAACCGCCTGAGGACAATGCTGCTATATATAAAAACCTGAAACATTTCTACCCACTGGATGAACCTTCCGGCCACCAATTGACCGACACCAGTAGTCGCATGGATGCCGTTGGAGAAATATCAATTACGAGCGCCCCGGGGAAATTTGG
>JBNMOQ010000384.1:0-4266 GCA_051275055.1 Candidatus Pelagisphaera sp. | reverse complement strand
TAATCGGTTTGGCCAAAAAGCATGAGACGATTATTTTTCCGGACGAGCGAGAACCCTTGAGGTTGCCTTTGAGGAATGAAGGTTTGCAACTTTTGCAGAGAATGCGTGACGAAGCGCATCGATTTGCGAATACGTTTAGCGCGGACCTGCGGAGTCGGAAGATTAGCGAAAGTTTATTGGACGATTTCTCCGGCTTGGGTCCAAAGAAAAAACTTCTTCTAATGGAGCGGTTTAAAAGTATCGAAAAACTGAGACGAGCGAGTCTAGACGAATTGATTACGGTTGAGGGGATTGGGTCGACGACAGCAAAGCGATTGAAAGTGTTTCTGGATACAAACGAACGGAAGTGAACAGGTTCTCTTCGGGTAAATTGCTCGAAGCTTGTCAGATACATCGATTCGCCGATGGCTTGGGGCAAATTTTGGCAGTGGCCGATCTTCCCACTCAGCCCATACGCGTCAACTTAAGCTATAAGCCACGGATTACAAAATACTTATTATCGTTTGTGTTCTATTGAAACGGATGATTCGAGTTTCTGTAAACGAGCAATGCTTCCCTGTATAAATTTCGAATGGTAAACTGGCATCGATTTCGAACCTTTTGTCCGCACAGCGGACACCTATTTCCTGACGCAGGAAGGAACTAGCGAACGGAGAGAGCGATGTTAAAAAACAATTTCAAACAACGCTCGTACCTCGCTTGTTGCCTCTGTGAGGCAAATAGGTGTCTCTACGAGACAATAGGTTCGAAATGATTGGATTGTACCCGATTCGGCCCAATTCATTGCTTCACCATATCCGCTAACACTCCGTCGTGTCCTTTAGCGTTTTTGCGGATAACCAAACTTCTTCCCGTGGACAGTATACGGATTTTAATACTGTTACTCACTGAAAGCCACGTCGTGCTGCGTCGTAGCTACTCGAGGGACTCGCGTGGGATCTGCAATGAAAATTGACCGTATGGACTTAAGTTGACGCCAATGCACTCTGCGGGACCAGTTATAAGAAGAGGAAATGGCGGCTCGGAGATCGGCCGCTACCATTTGAATAGATCGGGGCTTGTACTATTGGCAGAGCCAAAAAAGCGCCTTTCCGTTACTGGAAAGACGCTTTGTTAAAGCGTTTAGAATATCGCTTACGCGTATGCAGGAATATTCAGCGTTTCAAGCTTGAGGACATTCTTCGGCGTTTCCGGCGTAGCTGGATGTGGCACAGCTTTCCAGAATTTACTTACTGTGTTTTCCCAGTTTTCGAGAAGCGTTTTCGCATATGGGCTTTGGGTCGCTGTGGCATGAGCTTCGACTACCTTTTTCAAAGCATCAATTTCAGCGTTTTCGCCCAGACGTTCGATTCCGATCAATTCAGGATTGAAGAGATTTTCGAAAGAATTGTCTTCATCGTAGATGAAGGCGAGTCCGCCGCTCATTCCCGCACCGAAGTTCGATCCAGTTTTTCCGAGCGATACGATCAATCCACCAGTCATGTATTCGCAAGCGTGATCGCCTAAGCCTTCCACTACTGCGACTGCTCCGCTATTTCGAACGCCGAAACGTTCGCCAGCACAGCCAGCTGCAAATAGGTGTCCACCGGTTGATCCGTAGAGACAGGTGTTTCCAACGATGATGTTATCCTTCCAAACGAAAGTTTCTTCTTCCTTCGGACGGACGATAATTTCTCCACCACTCATTCCCTTGCCGACGTAATCATTGGCTTCGCCGAATAGCTGCATCCGGATACCAGGAGAAAGGAACGTGCCGAAACTTTGTCCAGCGGTACCGATGAATTTGAGATCGATCGATGCGGGAGGCAGGTGATTGCTACCACGAATGTACGCGACTTCTCCTGACAAATGCGTTCCTAGGCAGCGGTCGGTATTACCGACCTTGTATTTGCCGCGGAATGACGCAACGCGTCCAGAGATAACATCCTTAGATTCTTGGATAATGGTTTGATCGATACATCCTTCGAATCCTAGACGTTCGTTGCGCGGGCGTGTGTGGATACGGGGAGATTCGCCAGTTGGATCGGGGTCGTGAAGTAGTCCGCTTAGATTTACCATGCGGGTCTTCGGGTTTTCCGGATCGTCGATTTGTTCGAGTAGATCTACGCGGCCGATAAGGTCATCCAGTTTGCGGAAACCAAGCTTCGCCATGTATGCTCTAACATCTTCAGCAACTGCGTTGAAGTAGTTGATTACATTTTCCGGAGTACCTTTGTACTTGGCTCGGAGGTCTTCTCTTTGAGTCGCTACGCCAACAGGACATGTATTCAAGTGACAAACACGAAACATTGCGCAACTAGCAGCAATCATGGCTGCAGTTCCGAAGTTGTATTCTTCAGCCCCGAGAATTGCGGCGATAATGATATCGCGGCCTGTCTTCATGCCACCATCGGTACGAAGTGTAACACGATTTCGGAGACCGTTCATCATCAGCACTTGATGAGTTTCGGCTAGGCCGATTTCCCATGAAGACCCTGCATGCTTGATCGAAGAAAGCGGCGATGCCCCTGTTCCTCCATCGTGTCCTGAAATAAGGATTACATCGGCATATGCCTTTGCGACACCAGCGGCTACTGTTCCAACGCCAGAACTGGATACAAGTTTTACGCAAACCTTGGCTCTTGGATTAACTTCCTTCAAGTCGAAGATGAGCTGAGCTAAATCTTCGATAGAGTAGATGTCGTGGTGAGGCGGTGGGGAGATGAGCGTAACGCCTGGAACGCTGAAACGTAGACGAGCGATCATTGGCGAAACCTTATGTCCGGGCAGTTGACCACCCTCGCCCGGCTTCGCGCCTTGAGCCATCTTGATTTCGATTTCCTTCGCAGTGGAGAGATATTCAGCTGTCACGCCGAAACGGCCGGAAGCAACCTGCTTGATTGCGGATGAAGCGTTGTCTCCGTTTTCGAGCAAAGAGTAGCGACGCGGGTCTTCTCCACCTTCGCCGGAGTTCGATTTGCCGCCGATCCGGTTCATCGCGATTGCCAGAGTTTCGTGACATTCTGGCGATAGAGCTCCAAGTGACATCGCAGCGGTTGTGAAGCGGCGGCGGATATCTTCGATTGGCTCGACTTGATCTATTTTAACACCGTCTTCTTCGGGAAGCTTGATCTTGAGCAAATCCTTAATGGCGTAGGGCTGATGATTGTCGGACTCGTTTTTGTACTTATCCCAGTCTTCAGGTTGTCCTTTCTTTAGAAATCGGTGCATTCCACCGACTACCTTTGGATTCCAAGCGTGGAATTCGCCACCTCTGCGAACAACTTTGAAATAACCAGCGCTGGCGAAACCTGGTTCTTCTTCGCCGTAAGCCAATTGGTGGCGAGACATAAGATCTTTTCCGATTTCTTCGTATCCAATTCCGCCGATTGGCGTAGGGGTTCCGAAGAAGCATTCGTCGACGAGCGATTGAGAAAGTCCGATGGCTTCGAAGATTTGAGCTCGGCAGTAGCTGAATAGCGTGCTGATGCCCATTTTCGCCATAATCTTAAGCAGACCTTTTTCGATGGCTCCACGGTAATTGGCGTATGCCTGGTTGGCGTCGACTCCTTCGAGTTCGCCGCTGTCAGCGAAATTCTTCATCACTGCCAATGCGATGTGCGGGTTGATGGCGTTAGCACCGAACCCGAGCAAACAGGCGAATTGGTGTACGTCACGAGCTTCGCCGGTTTCGGCGACGATGTCGCACTTCATGCGAAGTCCGGCTTTGACCAAAATCTGGTGAACAGCTCCAACCGCGAGAAGCATCGGAATAGCGACACGATCTTTGCTGACAGCTCGATCTGTAAGAATGAGTACTTTAGCGGATTTGCTTTCGACGGTTGATACCGATCGGTCTTTGAGCTCCTCGACTGCGTTTTGCAGACCAGCGGCTCCAGCGGATGCGTCGTAGGTGACGTCGAGACGAACGACGCGATCTTTGAGATGCGGGACGTCGAAAAGTGAATCGATCTCGTTGTTGAAGAGAAGCGGTGATTCGGTTTTCACCAGTCCAGCGCTTTGAGGCAATTCTTCGAATAGTCCCAGTCGTCCGCCGAGGAACATATTGACCGACATGACCGACCGCTCGCGAATGGAGTCGATTGGAGGGTTGGTCACTTGAGCGAAGAGTTGCTTGAAGTAGGTATAGAGTAGACGCGGGCGATGGCTGATAAAGGCCAAAGGCGTGTCGTCGCCCATCGAACCGCTCGCTTCCATACCGGTTTGAGCCATTGGCTTCAGTATGACTTTGAATTCGTCTTTGTCGTATCCGAAGGCGAGCTGTTG
>JBNMOQ010000383.1:0-4279 GCA_051275055.1 Candidatus Pelagisphaera sp. | reverse complement strand
TACTACCCCAACGAGCTACGTCCGGCATTCGAACATCGCTTCGTCGATACCAGCGATAGCGCTTGAGAAGAAGGTTTCGCGTGGGACCCAAAAGGTAGGATGGCATCGCTGAGGCCGCAGCGGAATAATGATTTTTAGTTTAGGCTCTGCTGCAGCCTCAGCGATGCTGCCTCCCTTTCGAACGACCGAACGTCTCCAGCCAAAACGATTTTCGTAGACACGGCAGAGAGCCCGCGTAGCGTAGCGGCGTTTAATTAAGAGGATTTTCCCATGTCTTACGAACTACAGCCCAATATCGATCTCGAGCGTTTCGAGGCTTTGTCCTTAGAAGGCAACCTGATCCCTGTCTACGCCGACATGATGGCCGACCTCGAAACCCCGGTCACCGCGTACGCCAAACTCAAATCGGAAAGCCCCGCTTTTCTGCTGGAATCAATCGAAGGCGGCGAACGCCTTTCACGCTACACGTTCATCGCTTGTCGCCCGCGCAAGATCATCAAGAGCTTCTGGGAGACCACAATCATCGAGGAGCAAGGTAAAGCTCCCCACGAGATCCCAACCCCAGAAGATCCACTCACACTAATCCAGGAGGAAATCGATCGCTACCAGCCTATCGATTTCCCAGAGCTCCCTCCCTTTACAGGCGGAGCAGTTGGGTATCTTTCTTACGAATACATCTGCCGCATAGAAAACACCGTTCCTCGCGCCAAAACGAATTGCCACGGCACGCCGCTGACATACTACATGCTAGCAGATTCGATGGTCATTTTCGATCGGGCCAAGCAAGTCATTCGACTTTTAGTCAATGCTCGCCTCGATGCTCACGAATCCCCCAAAGCCGCTTACGAAGCCGCACTCGAAGAATTGCAAAGCCTCAAAGCAACACTCGATACGCCGAACGTCGTTAAACCAGCATCCCTAGTTCCTCAACCGAACATCCAGATTCCCGATGGCAATTTCGTTAAAGAAGACTTCGAGACGATGGTCGAGCAATCGAAGGAATACATCCGAGCTGGCGATATATTCCAGGTCGTCTTGAGCCAGCGCTTTGAAAAGGACTTCGAAAAGAGCCCGCTCGATCTGTACCGAGCACTGCGTACGGTAAACCCGTCGCCTTACATGTTTCTCCTCGAAGCTGAAGGATTCTCCATTATTGGCGCATCGCCTGAAGTTCACGTAAAACTGACTGGCGACCAAGTGGAAATCCGCCCGATCGCCGGAACGCGTCATCGCGGTAAAACCGAAGCGGAAGACCTCGCTCTCGAAAAAGAACTGCTCGCCGACAAGAAGGAAAGAGCAGAGCACTTAATGTTGATCGACCTCGCTCGAAATGACATCGGACGTGTTTGCGAATACGGTTCGGTCAATGTCCCCGACTATATGATCGTCGAGCGATATTCACACGTCATGCATATCGTTTCCCAAGTTGAAGGCACGATTCGCCCCGACCAAAATGGTTTCGATCTAATGCGAGCAACCTTCCCTGCCGGTACTGTTAGCGGAGCTCCGAAAATTCGCGCGATGCAGATCATTTCCGAAAGCGAGCCCGTTCAACGCGAGTTCTATTCCGGAGCTCTCGGCTACTTTAGCTACAACGGCAACCTCGATTCTTGTATAACCCTTCGGACAGCCATGATCGCCAACAATAAGGTGATCATCCAAGCCGGAGCTGGCATCGTAGCGGATTCCGTCCCTGAGGCCGAATACCAAGAAACGATATTCAAAGCATCCGCTTTGTTCAAAGCCGTTTCCGTAGCCGAGTCATTTTAGCAGATCCTCAGAAAACGACCTCTTGGACCCGTTTTTTTAGCGGTTCGTTTATAAATCGGGCGTGAATTCCGGTAGGCTCTACTACCTACTTTCCTTTAGGCTTTTGCAAGGTGTGTCTCGAAGGTAAACTTCTGGCCGTAAATCGGTTCTACAGCCTCACTCCGACTACCTTGGGAAAGCTGATATTTCTTTCGAAATCAGGAAACCCAAG
The DNA here is from genome assembly GCA_051275055.1 of Candidatus Pelagisphaera sp. Classification (GTDB taxonomy): domain Bacteria; phylum Verrucomicrobiota; class Verrucomicrobiia; order Opitutales; family Opitutaceae; genus Pelagisphaera. Next base: position 2,298 of record JBNMOQ010000383.1, on the reverse strand, counting down.
ACGGTCTTTCGAGGTCAATAGAGCCGGCATAGGAACCACCGAAGCCAGTCTATAGAAATGAACGCGACAATCGACGAACCAACCGCTAGCGACAATCGTTTCGCAGCAAATGTAATCGACCAAGATTCCATTAATACCTCTTCTGCTGAAACGCAGACGCTTTCGTTTTCAAAGTCCACTCGCAGAACCGTGCCAGCCGATACGATGCAGCGAAATTGCATCAAACATTACCTGGGAGAAATCGGCAAAATACCGCTGCTCACGCGAGAACAGGAAGTAACGCTAGCCAGCCTTATAAAAAAGGGCGATTTGGCCGCCCGCGAATTGATGATCAAATCCAATCTCCGATTGGTCGTTAAAATCGCGTACGACTACAAGAACTTCGGCCTCCCGGTCATGGACCTGATCAGCGAAGGCAATATCGGGTTGATCAAAGCCGTAGAACGCTTCGATCCCGAAAAAGGCGGTAAACTCAGCACCTACGCGGCTTGGTGGATCAAACAGTCTATCAAACGAGCCTTGGCCAATCAGAGCAAAACCATCCGCTTGCCTATCCACCTGGTCGACAAAATTTCAAAAATTCGCAAAATCGCCACTCAACTCACCGAAGAGCTCGGTCGCGAACCGACCGACGAAGAGCTCTCCGAGGTCCTTGAAATGCCAGTTAATAAAATCGCTCACCTCAAATCGGTAAGCGTCCGGCCAGCATCGCTCAATGCCCCGATAGGAGCCGACGGAGATATGACCGAATTTGGCGAGATTGTAGGTGATGATAACGCAATTTCTCCCTACCAACAATTGAGCGAAAAATCCCTTCGAAACGATCTATCCGAATTGATCGACGATCTCGAAGATCGCGAAAGCTCGATCATCAAAATGCGCTTTGGCATTGAAACCGATTCTCCTCTCACACTAGAGGAAGTTGGAAAGATTTTCGGAATCACGCGCGAACGCGTTCGCCAAGTGCAGAACATCGCTCTTTTCAAATTACGACGCATAATGTCCAGCAACGAGCGGCAATTAACTCTGGAAGAAGTCGAACAAGCTAATCGAGAGCGAGCTCGCATGAAAATCCTCAGGGAATACTACGAAAAGACGGCCTGCGCTCCTGCTCGCTAGATTAATTCAAGGAGACCGTTCGACGGACTTCCTTCGTAGCGAATTCTGTCCCCCTCTGAAGTGTTTTTCGACGTTCCTTGAATCGTCGGAATATGACGCCGCCTCAATCCTGTATATTTCTTGTAAATCCCGAGCGACAAGATTCAGCCGCGCAGACTACCTGACGTGTAAAAGACAGGCGAATTTCGCTCGGCAACAATCCAAACTAAAGAGACAGGTTTTGAACAAAAAAATTCTCATCGTAAGAAATGAAAAGGAGGAGGCGAATGCGTTATCCTTTCTCTTATCGGGAACCGGCTACCGCACCAGCTCGCATTCCACAGCAGAATCAGCTCTCGAGGCGGCACGCCTAGAGCAATACGATTTAGCGATCACTGATCGTTCGCTGGCCGAAAACCGTCGCGACATGGGCTTCGTATCGAAACTCAAGGAAGCTCAACCTAAACTCCCAGTATTTCTCCTTTCCGAGAATCACGAGCTTGATGACGTTATCAAATGTATCCGAGCGGGCGTTACGGCGATCATCGACGAGCCAGAAAATTTAAAGCGTGTATTCGAAGCTACTAACGCATTCTTCGAACATGACGGCGACTCCAACGATGATGTCTCTTGGGAAGACATGGTCGAAGTCGAACAAACCCTAACCGCCCTGTTCAAGAAAAACAACGATCCTTCAAACAGCGTCGAAGCGACATCGAAGCGCCTCAACGATGAGCTCGCAAATGCTCTGAAAAAAATCAGCGACCTCGAAGATTCTAGCGAAACCTTAAAAAGGGCTAAAGACAAAGCAGAAAGCCTCGTCGCCGAAATCAAGAATAGCAGCGACGGGTCCGAAGTCGGATCAGCCGATTACGTAGAGCGCCAATCGCAACTCAAAGAACGCGAAGACCGCCTAAAGGAACGCGAAGCCAAGATTGGAAAACAAAAAGCCGAAGCGGAAATCATGTTGGGAGACCTTGAGGCTCGCCAATTCGAGATTGAGGAAAACGGACATCCTCCAAGTGAAACCGAAGCCGCGGAAATCCAAAAGGCCCTCGATTCCGCACAGATGAAATGGAACGGTACCCGCCTCGATCTAGAAGCTCAAATCACCGACCTCAACCGCGATGTCGAACAAGCCAAAGCGAGTTCTAATGTTTCCGAAGAAATAAAGGAGGAACTTCGCAACCTTCAGGAGTT
>JBNMOQ010000382.1:0-4349 GCA_051275055.1 Candidatus Pelagisphaera sp. | reverse complement strand
TGTTTGTATGTGTATAGGTCATGGGGGGAGAATTACTTCAGGGCTATATGATAAATGCGAAAAGTGCTGGTATCCAAATCTCTGAAACGAAGTGACTCAAAGAAATTAGGAAAAGAGATCACTCTTTGGAAAAATTGGTAACCGAAAGATAACTACATATCAGCGTGCCCAAGGATGTTGACTATAAAACAGTAGCTCCGGTGCGAAGAAGACAAATAATCAAGTACATTCTGAACTTTGGATTCTGCAACGGACTCTTCAATGGTTAGGGCTGATTCATAGTTCTTTATATAGCACTGGGATGACTCCTTGAATTAGGGCCGGTAGAAACGTTAGTCTGGTAGGAGCCGATTACCAGACGATGAAGAAGAAACGATACAATACCGAACAGCTCATGAAGATCCTTCGCGAGAGCGAGGGATCCAAGAGCGCCCTAGAGGTTTGCCGCGATTACGAGATCAGCGAACAGACGCTGTACCGCTGGAAGCGAAAATACGCAGGTATGGGAGTCCATGACGCGAAGCGCCTCAAGGAGCTCGAGGAAGAGAACCGCCGCTTGAAGAAGCTGGTGGCCGAAAGAGACCTGCATATCGACGTGCTCAAGGAGGTAACTCAAAAAATGGTAGGCCCGGCGCGAAGAAGACAAGCGATCGAGCACGTTCTAGACTTAGGAATGTGCTCCGCGCGGCTAACTTGCAAATGGATGGGGCTGAGCCGTAGCGCTCGCTACCGTCCGCTGAAGTCAAAAAGCTAGCTCGAAGAGCTGCTGCTTAGGCGGATATTCGAACTTTCCCTGGAGCACCCAACCTACGGATACCTTTTCATTCCCTGCTATGCTTCGCAGGGAAGGCTAGCGGATAAGCTTCAAGAAGGTTCAGCGCCTTCGCCGCAAGGAAGGGCTCTCGGCCAAAGCGAACACCGCGAAGAAGACTCGCCGAGGATCCTCCAGCTCCACGTTGGGCAGGGCCGAGGAAGTCAACGACGTGTGGTGCTGGGACTTCATCCATGACCTCACCGAGGACGGGCGCTCGATACGGATTCTGAGCATCGTGGACGAGTACAGCCGCTTCTGCATTGAGCTAAAGGCCGCACGCTCGCTGAAGGCGAAGGATGTCGTGAAGCTTCTAAAAAAGGCGATTGGAAGAGTACGGAGCGCCGAAACGCATTCGCAGCGACAGCGGGCCTAAGTTCGTCGCTGGGGCGATCGGAGCTTGGTTGAATAAAGCCAAGGTCTCGAGCCTGTATATACAGCCAGGCAGCCCTTAGGAGAATCCGTTTGTGGAAAGTTTCCACAGTCGCTTCCGCAGTGATTGCCTGAATCGGGAGTGGTTTTTGAATCTGTTAGACTCTCGGAGCTGCAACGATACCTTCCGGGAGGAATACAATACGATCCGTCCCCACAGCGACCTTTCGTATAGATCTCCAATTGAAATATAATTCCGAAGGCTTCGCCTCGGTCCTGGCTATGCCTGTCCCTCAACGAAGCCTTGCAATAACCAACCATCCACTACCAATGTTTAACCTAAGCTGCTAAGACTAACGTTTCTACCGGTCCTAATTAAAGGAGTCATCCCACACTCAAAACTGGTAGTCAGTCGAGGAACTACTACTCAGGCAACTAACTGATCTTTTTTCTAGCCCCCCCCTAAACCGCCATTGTGAAGGTGGAGTCTTACTCCACTATTATGAGAATCCTTATACAGGTGGTCTATCCTCGAAGTATCGAAAGTAGACAATCGTCGAATGACACCGCGGACTTCATACCCTTTTCAAGGAGTAACTCAGTAAGAGAAGAACCGTCCTGACTGGCTATTCCGGTAATTGGAGCTTTTTTCATATACAAATAATAAGGCAAACCTCGCTCGCACAAAATTACGGAAAGATCTGAATAGAGGGGTATCTAAAAAGTGAAATCGAATTACTCGATCGCCACTTCCAACTATTTTAATTTCTGCTTCAGAAGAATCTGAGCCCGTGCATACGCTACTTGCGTTTCGAGCATGGCGATTTCCTCGTCGGACATCTTTTCCATGGTCGCGAGGGCATTTTCGGCTCGTTTCTGAGCTTCTTCTACCGCCGACTCGTCGATCTCGTCGATGTGGATGGCGTTTTCGGCAAGCACCGAAATTTTGTCGCCAACGCACTGAGCGAATCCTTTGCTGATAGCCAGCGATTGGCCGGTGCCTGATTTGGAAACAATGATCTCTCCTGCTTGGATTTCCGTAACGAGTGGAATGTGACCGGGCAGGATGTTAATCTCGCCTGAAGTCGTCGGCAGGACTACCGAATCGACTGTGTCTTCGTAGACTCTCGCCTCGGGCGTGACTATTTCGAGATTCATTAGGCGTTTCTTAGATTATTGCTGGTTAATAACTTATATCGACTATGCTTTCGAAGCTTCGAGAACTTCGTCGATTCCGCCCTTCATATAGAAGTCGTTTTCGGCGATGTGATCGAGTTCACCATCGAGGATCATCTTGAAGCCTTTGATCGTATCAGCGACTGCAACGATCTTTCCTGGGAAGCCAGTGAAGATTTGAGCAACGTTAAATGGCTGCGATAGGAATTTTTGTACCTTACGGGCCCGGTAGACGGTTTGCTTATCTTCGGCCGAAAGCTCATCGAGTCCGAGGATCGCGATGATATCCTGCAAATCGTTATAACGTTGAAGCACGCGTTGTACTCCTTGCGCCACTGCATAGTGCTCTTCGCCTACGATTGAAGGTTCGAGCGCTTTGGAAACTGAATTGAGTGGGTCAACTGCTGGGTAAATACCCAAATCGGCAATTGCACGTTCGAGTACGATCGTGGAATCCAAGTGAGCGAAGGTATTCGCTGGAGCCGGGTCAGTCAAATCGTCTGCGGGAACGTAAACCGCCTGGAAGGACGTTACCGATCCCTTTTTCGTAGAAGTGATACGCTCTTGAAGCATACCCATTTCAGACGAAAGCGTTGGCTGATAACCTACCGCTGAAGGCGAACGTCCCAAGAGGGCCGATACTTCAGAACCCGCTTGCGAGAAACGGAAAATGTTGTCGACGAACAAAAGTACGTCCTGGTTCTGCTCGTCACGGAAATACTCAGCCATCGAAAGAGCTGAAAGCGCAACACGCATACGTGCACCAGGCGGTTCGTTCATCTGCCCGTAAACGAGAGCAACTTTCGAGTTTTCGAGATTCTGTTGATCGATTACGCCGGAGTCCGACATTTCGTGGTAAAGATCGTTTCCTTCGCGAGAACGCTCCCCTACCCCTGCAAACAAAGAGTATCCACCGTGAGTCTTCGCGATGTTGTTAATCAACTCCATGATGACAACGGTCTTGCCAACACCAGCACCACCGAAAGCGCCAACTTTACCACCCTTGATGAACGGGCAGATAAGATCGATGACCTTGATTCCCGTTTCGAGGATGTCCGAACTCGTGTCTTGCTCGGTGAGCGGAGGAGCCGGGCGATGAATTGTATAACGCTTCTCGTGCTTAACTTCGCCACGATTATCTACCGCGTCGCCTGTCACATTGAAGATACGTCCGAGAACGCCTTCGCCAACTGGCACGGAGATCTGCGAACCGGAATCTGTAACATCCATGTCTCGTTTGAGACCTTCTGTCGACGACATCGCAACCGCTCGGACAACGCCTTCGCCAAGGTGCTGCTGAACCTCGAGGGTCAATTGTTGAGTTTTGCCCGATACGGCAAACTCGATTGTCAATGCCTGATAGATTGCGGGAATCGAATCTTCAGCGAATTGGACGTCCACAACAGGTCCAATAATTTGGAGGATTTTTCCGGTGTTGCTCATTGTATTAAATTAAGAATTAGAAATTAAGATTTAAGAAGTGGCTATTGGGAGATCGTGTAGAAATTCGAATATCGATGTATGGAAATACTTCTTAATTCTGCAATCTTACTTTTTACTTTAACTAATCGCTGCCTGAAGTTGCCGCCGCGATTTCGAGAATTTCTTGAGTGATCGCCGCTTGACGAGCCTTGTTGAATTGCAACGTAAGCGCATCAAGCAACTTGTTTGCATTATCCTTGGCAGTCTTCATCGCAACCATTCGAGCGCTATGCTCGGAAGCGCGTGCGCTCAAAACTGCTTGATATACCTGCCGAATGACGAAAAGCGGTAGTAAATCGTTTAGAATCGTTTTCGGATCCGGCTCGAACTTGAAATTGCGACCGTCGTCAGAAGCTTCAAATGGCTTTGCATTTTTGCCCCTCAACTCCGTAATCATTTCGTCAAGACCGGCGATAGGCAATAGTTTCGCTTTCGTTGGCGACTGAATGAGAATATTAATGTAACGCGGATACCATACTTCAACCGTATCCACTTCGCCGGCGAGATA
>JBNMOQ010000381.1:0-4363 GCA_051275055.1 Candidatus Pelagisphaera sp. | reverse complement strand
CTGGGCGGCATGAACCCGGAACAATTTCTACAGCGATGGACGGAAGGAAATATCGATCAACAACCGAAAATCCTAACAGCTTGACTGGACCAGAAATCTTGGGCTTGCCAATTAGCCAACGGTTTGAATCAAACAGATGCGAGTGATGCGAGTGATGCGAGTCTGGATCCTGACATGGATGGCTTGACCAATGTCGATGAGTTCTCAGGAGACACCGATCCCAACAACGCCGATACAGATAGCGATGCTATTCAGGATGGCAATGACAATTGCCCTGCATTGGCCAACGCCGACCAGTTAGATACGGACGGCGACAGCCAAGGCAATATTTGCGATTCAGACGATGACAACGATGGTGTCCTGGACGCGCAAGATGCATTTCCATTGGACTCATCTCAATCAGCACTGCCCGCCCCTGCGCCGAGCAGCAGCGGCGGCGGCGGACCTGTTTCTCCGTTGTTTATCATGACGTTTGGATTACTGGTATTTTGCCGGCGACATTCAAAATGGTTGCGACAGGATTGAGTAAGGCCGTCCCTCGAAGAGGGTCGACTTTTAATATTTTGGTAACGGGGGCGTGATTTGCTCTGTTCCTACAGCCCCGCAACGGTTTCGTTTGAAGTAGTTAAACTCAGGACGATGCATAGCTGATCCACGTTACTCTCGGCCCCGGCACCAGAATGCAGCGGCCGTTTACCCTACGCCGCGCCTCAACCAGTCGATAGCGTTTTCTATCCTTTCTTCAGATACTATCTCTTCGAAAGTGCGGAGCAATTTTACTCTGGTAGGATACAGACAAAGACCAACCGCCCACTGGTTACAGAAAAACTGAAATGCGTCTTAAATTCGCAGTTAAAGCAATTTTTCCTCAGCCCGGGACCATGACTGTGCTGAGCTTAATGATGGTCCTCGCGTACCTTCCCGCCCTGCCAGCCCTGTCTGCCGATTCCCAACCTGTCCGGCTGGACGGTCGATTTGAAGACTGGGACGACAGGAAGCCGGTTTCGGCACCCTCCCATAGCACCCTTATTCGCTCCGTCCGCGTCACAAACGGAAAAGATAATATTTTTCTCGCGGTCCAGTTAAGTCGCGAAATCACGATTCAAAAGAATAATCCGCTCACACTCTTTGCGGACACTGATCGAGATTCATTAACCGGGCTTCGTGTTGGTTCCCTCGGCGCGGACGTGCAGTACAAATTCGGCTCTCTCGAAGCGATCCGATATGTCGATGGTATTTCGACATCCGTGCCTCACCCCGAAATCGGAATCAGCTGGGCCCCGTCTTTTTCCTCCGATCGGTACGAAATCTCGTTGCCCCTTGAGCTGTTTGGCCAACCCGTGCCGGACAATGTCATCACCTTAGCAGTCGCGGAACTCCAGGATATCCAGGCCACCGCCACAGTCGTCTCCCACAGGACGAATCGCCCGGACGCCACCCTTCGCGAAATTTCCCTGGAGAAGCTTTCGACACCACATGTGCGAATTCTGAGCATGAACGTTCTCAATGACGGCCTTTTCAAAAAGCCGGATACCTATGAACGCATTTTCCGCGCGCTCGACCCTGATATTATTTTGCTGAGCGAAGTCTTTTCCCATTCCTCCGACCAGGTTGTCGCCCTTCTCGACGAACGGTTTCCGGCGCAGAACCCGCGTCAGCGGTGGTACGGGTTCGGACGGCCGGGAAAGGTGACGCTTTCTAAATTCCCGTTCCTAGCTACCGACATCATTCTCGAGGATCTCTACACTTTGATTGATGTGCCCGGATTTGATAAAGGGCTCTTCGTCGTACACACCCATCTACAGTGCTGTGATTACGACGATATGCGACAGGATAAAATTGACGGAATTCTCGGCAACCTTCGCTCATCCCGCGAGGACACTTACTCCATCCTTTACAAGTATCAAGACATGCCCCTGATCCTTTCGGGAGACCTAAACCTCGTGGGCGAAAGCCGCCAGTATACTAGCCTCATAGAAGGTGTAAGCGCCGACCTCTCCACGGCCCTTACCACCACCGCCCCAGCATCTTCGAAGAGGCTGATCGAAGCGATCAGCTACCACACCAATACCCCTTACACCTTTACCTGGAAAGATGACAAACTTAAATGGCCGCCAGGGAAACTGGATTTTACTTTTGTTACCGTTCCCGATCTCATCCTCGGCAAGTCATTTGTCCTGTACACCCCGGATATGGATCCAGAAACCCTCCGGCGATACGGCTTGCGCGAATCCGACTCCCTCGATGCTTCTGACCATCTTCCGCACATCATCGATATTGCACCTGGGAAGGATGCCCAAAAAATCCGATAATTTCGCTTCGCCACCGCCATTCGCACACAGCAGCGTGACAGAAAGTGAAAGAGCCGGCCCCGCTCGGACCGGCTCTTTCATTTTTGGTAGCCGGGGCTTGATTTGCACTGTTCCGACAGTCACGCTGCGGGTGCGCCTCAAATAGCGCTATCGTCTATCAAGCCCGTTTCACGGTTCGCGGTTTGGTCGGAAATACCTGCAAGCTGACGTTACAGGCCTTGAGCAAAGCATGCATCGTCGTGAACGACGACTCGGTATCAGGCTTCAATGTTTTGTATACGGTAACCCGGTTGATACCAGCTTTTCGAGCGACGGCTGCAACGCCTTTTGCCCTGATGACATCAGCCAATACCGTCTTCAGTACTGCCTCATCCCCTTCCAGAAACGCTTCGTTGATATAAGCAGACGCGTACGCGGGATCCTTTAGATCCTCGTACAATTTATCCTTGATGTTCAATGATCTGCTAGCAGCCATGTTTTGCTCACTTGGTCCGTTGCTCAAAATCTTTCAATCGTGCTCGCGCCTTCGCGATTTCACGGTCTTGGTTCCGTTTACCAGAACCGCCCAAGAGCAGCACGATTTGACCGTCAACTTCTGCGAAGTAGATGCGAACTACCTGACGAAACTTCAGTTCGTGCAAACCACCACGCAGACTTTTTCTCTTCCCAAAGTGGTCATTGTCCTCAATTGCACGAAGTCGGCGCTGCACCGCTCGGCGTAGCGTGCTGTCCAACCCATAAAACCAGTCGAGGTAAGGAACTCGGCCTTCGCTGGTTTCATATACCTCAAATCTCACTAACGAGCCTAATCTATGTGTAGTCCATAGGCAACACTCTATTGAACGTAATGGGACATAGATTCGCATCTGCGCCTGACGAGCGCTGCAAGAGAAATTCTGCGAAAGATGCAAAAACGCCGCCCACAAGGGACGGCGTTATTTTGATTGGTAGCGGGGCGCGCTTGTTGAATTATATGCAGATTGAATTGGACCCCTTCCCGCTGGTCGCCTAATGTTCCCTCTCCCCCAAAGCGGCCATTCAAGCAAGCAGAAACTCTATTTCTTGATTGTGTCAGTCTCGGAAACCACGTGCATAGTATCGATAGGGTCCCAAGATCGGTTCTCGACTTCTTCACCTGCGCCGTACGCTCGCCAGGCGTACCCGCGGCCGTCTAACGCATTCTTTCTCTCTTTGCAGCTAACAGCTACATTACTTATACCTTCCCGCTCACCTGCTATTATTTCTTCATGGGCTAAATAAAAACGCGCTACAAATTACCTTGCATGAATAATCGAAGGTACTACTACTGCCCTCTCAGACGAATAGCGATCAAATAGAGAAATGATCCTGGCGAATCCTGCCTTTTTATCCATGGCGTCTTGCGCTGCTTTAAGTACTTCTTTTTTTTCCACCCATCGGTGGCACTATCCGTGCAGATTCATCTTATGGACCCTCAGAATGAGGCCCATTCAAAGGCCTCTTGCCTGACGCCGCCGAGGTGATGAAAGCATGTATTACGTGGGTACCGGTGAAGCACTCTAGTGGCGTTATTAAAACCTATTTGGCGATCGCGTAAATAAGGTAGTTGATACTGGCCTACACTCTGCGGGATCGGCTACTAAGGCTCGAGGCGGCGCTCCGTGAACATCGACTTTAGCGCTGCAACATCCGCAGCGCTGGAGTCCAGAGGCTCGGTCACTTCGAGCCATCCGTCGATGTAATGCTCGGGCGCATATGCGTGTCCGTAACCAAGCGGCACTTCGGTAGCCAGCATTATGTCAACACCCAGCTGCAGCGCGGTCACGATTGGGTACCATCGCAACTTCGGCGAAACATCGGGCCCACGAGGCATGGCAAACCAGGCCGGCCTCTGGAAGAACATCGATGGCTCGAAGAAAGCAATGGGGTCGCTCGCGTACTGTAGGTAGACAATTCGCAACGGGCCCCATCGAGCGTCAGGTAGATTCAACGCATTGCGCTGACTGGTGAACCTCACGACCGAGCCGTCACCGAAACGAGGCAACCAAGCGGGAGACCCGGGCTCACGATCG
>JBNMOQ010000380.1:0-4482 GCA_051275055.1 Candidatus Pelagisphaera sp. | reverse complement strand
CTTTGGAGCGTAGACTCCCTCGACTTTCGAGTAATCAACTTGAATTCCTTTCTTCGGATAAGAATCAAGAACGGCCTGCAGTTTCTTGCGTGCACGCTTCACCGTACCACTAGATCGCTCTCGATCGACAACTGTTTTCTCCAAGACATCCTCTTGCGTGTCATAGAGTTCGCCATTGTCGTAAAGCTTATAGCGCTCGTCCCTAGCGTAGCGAACTTCCCAGTGATTGTACATGTCGTCGTATTTTTTCGAGTAAGGCCTTGGAAAATAATATCCGTAAACCCAATCCCGCGGTTTCCCTTTCTTACCTTCGCATTGTGGCCAGAAGCTCCACCCATCCGCGTCGGTAATTTTCTTTGGAGGTAAACCCGCCGCTTCGACAATCGTCGGAAAGAAGTCTGAAAATGCGATTAGGTCACCATTAATCTGTCCCTCGGGAATGCGTCCCGGCCAATTGGCAATCAAAGGCACATGCGTTCCATGATCGTAAGTATAACCTTTGCCTCCTCGCATTTGCTCACCATCGAATTCCGAATGCAAAACTGAGTTGGTCCCATTGTCTCCGGTGAATACTACGAGCGTGTTATCACGCAATCCATTCTCCTCGAGCGTATCCACTAATCGACCAACAAGCGTATCCATATAGTTCACCATATCGATGAAGTTCTTTTTGTTATCCTTCTCGCTTCGATCCACGCTGTTCGGAGTCGGAGGGAATGGATTATGAACCAGAATCATCGGGTAGTAAGCGAGGAATGGCGTATTGGAATCAGCGCAGGAACTGATGAAATCCGCCAGGAAGTCCGTACACACATCCGGGCCATAACTATCCTTTGGAAGCTCTAGTATGGCTCCGTTACTCTCCAATGAAGGATCCCAAAAACGTGCACGACTCGTAAGCGGCGTATTCCACAGGCAATAGGAATCGAAACCAGCTTCTTGAGGAGTGGTCCCTGCATCTTCCGTCATAAGCTGCCACTTGCCCGCTACCGCTGTAGCGTAGCCCGATTCCTTGAAATGATTGGCGAAGGTAGGTTCACCCTTCGGGTACAATCCGAAATCCTGGTAATTGAAAACGTTCGACTTGCCCGACATGAGATTGACGCGACTTGGAGTGCACAAGGGAGTCGAGTGACAATTCTCGAAACGGATTCCCGCTTCCGCCAAAGCGTCGAGGCGAGGTGTCGAATACTCCTTGCTTCCATAACTGCTGAAGCATTCGAAACCAATATCGTCTGCCATGATCAGCAAAACGTTCATCGGTTTATCAGCCGCCAGAGCCGAAAGTGAGAGAATAGCGAATAAGGTAGAGAATAGTGTTTTCATGGGCCTGAAGGAATGGAAATTTAAATGCAATTGACCTTTAATAAAAAGGTAGCGGCCGATCTCCGAGCGGCCATATCTATAAGATCATTGTTCTGATGGCCGCTCGGAGATCAGCCGCTACCAAATCTAGCGAAATAATAATACGTTCCTATTTCTTCGCAACCTTACGCGTCAATCCCGCGCCTTGCATATGCGTATCCAATTTTCCACGCCAGCTTTTTACCATCGACGCGTATTCCGGGTTAGTTGCAAGGTTCGAGAACTGATCCGGGTCGGATTGCATATTGTAAAGCTCTTCAGTGTCGTCATTGTAACGGATATAGCTCCATTGGTTCGAGCGCAGCGCGTATCCAGAATTCCCGGTCGTGAATGCTGATTCGCGAACGCTCGCCGAGGTGTCCTCAAGAATAGGCACAAGGCTCTTACCCTGCACATGCTCTGGCAGACCATCCAAACCCGCCAAATCGGAAAACGTGGGATAGAGATCCATTAATTCCGTGATCGCATTGGTCCTGCCCGGCTTCATGCCTGGAGCCGATATAATGAGCGGCACTCGCAAGGCTTCCTCGTGCAAGTTGCTCTTCTGCCAAAAATGATGTTCGCCCAAGTGGTAGCCATGATCGCTCGTGAACACGATCGCTGTCGTATCACGCAATCCCTGACGCTCAAGCTCGTCGATGATGCGTCCAACCTGCTCGTCCATGTAAGTGACGGTCGCGTAGTACCCAGCCCACATGCGTTTTTGATTATCGGGGAGCTTGCCAATCGGATCCTTTGTCGACATGGTCTTCGCCATGCCGAGAGGCGGAATATCATCAAGATCGTTCGCCGGTACGTGCGGCATCTCGATGTCCTCGATCGGATACAGGTCGAAATAGCGTTTCGGGGCTACCATCGGATAGTGAGGCCGCACAAAACCGGCCGCGATGAAGAAGCGTTCGTCTTTGTGCTCTTGAATCAACTCGATCGTTTTGCTCGCCGTTTTGTAGTCAGGCTGATCAGAGCCGTCGCCATCGTAGCTTACCGTTACAAACCAACGGTTCTCCATAGCCGTTGAATACCGACCAGCCAGGTCCGTCGTGAAAATGTCGAGATTGAGACAAGCGTAGTCTCCTGGCGTATGAGCCTCTAATCCAGGTGAATTGAACCGCTCAATCCAAGTGCTCTCAAGGTCTCGCCCATCAGTTCCGGCGATAATATCGCCAGGTACCTTCATGTGATAAATCTTGCCGACACGAGCGCTGTAGATGCCGTTGTCGATGAAATGCTTTCCCAGGTTCACCTTAGCTTCGCCTTGATAGCGACTATGCATAAACGATTGGCGCGACGGTCCGCACGAAGTACCCTGACAGTATACCCGATTGAATACGACGCCTTCGGAAGCGAGTTTGTCGATGTTTGGAGTCTGGCAAATTTTATCGCCATAACTACTGAGAACACTGGCCTTCAAATCATCCGAGATCAGAAAGAGCACATTATCAATGGCGGCATTCGATTTTTCAATTTGCCCAAAGGCAAAAAGGCCGACAAGAGCCAAGGCAGGTAACGCGGTCTTTCGCATGGAAAGGAACAAGGGGGTCGTCATACTATTAAGTTTCTCTGTTTTCCGAAAGGTGGACGTAATTAAGTGAAATTTCCTGATAGGCGCGATTTCAGCGTCTGCAAGTCTTCCTTACGGCCCATATTCCGGGTCCAGCAAAGCAGCTTTCTTGGGCATGGAATCGATCGCGGACTGAAGCATCTTGCGAGTTTTCTCTGCTGAAACCGTTCCACGCCCCTTTCCTATGAGGTTCTCTTCGTAGCGGTCGGAAACCGCATAGAATGATCCATCACGAAACAATTTGTAATGCTGGTTCTGGGCCCAAACGATTTCGCGACTGCGAACGCCTTGCCCGTGCTTTTCGGCAGCCGGCTTAAACTTAGGATAGTAATACTGGAATATCCAATCGCGCGGATTCCCCTCTTCGCCCTGGCACTGGGGCCAAAAGCTGCGGCCATCCAAAGTCACATCGGGAGGCGAAACGCCCGTGATTTCGGCGAGCGTTGGTAAGACATCCGAGAAATCTACAATATCGTCGGTCACGATGCCTTCGTGAACGCTGCCTGGACAGTTGATAATGAGCGGCACATGGGAGCCGGCCTCCGTCGGGTAAGCCTTTTCGCCTATGCGCTGCTCTCCGTGGAAGGGATAAGTCAGGCTCCGGTTTGTGCCATTATCGGCGGTAAAGATAACGACCGTGTTCTCGCGAATGCCGAGTCGGTCTAGCGTATCGACAATCTTGCCAACTGTTTTGTCAGCATAAGCGATCATATCGCGATAGTGCTTAAGTCCTTTGTGAAGCTTCTTGTCCTCCTCAGTCATCGGCTCGCTGTCAGGCGTTTCCGGGAAGGGATTGTGAACGAGGATCATGGGATAGTAGGCGAAAAAGGGACGATCCTTATTTTCCTCTATGAAGTTTATCAAGTAATCGGAAGTGATATCCGGACCGTAGTCTTTTTCCGTCGTTTCAAGGAGTTTACCGTCCTGGACAAGACTAGGGTTCCAATAGCGATCCAGAGTCGTGCCTGGGTAATTCCAAAGACAGTAGTTATCGAAACCGCAATCAGGAGCTAGCGAACCATTCGGCTCGCCGTGTAATTGCCATTTGCCCGCGACCGCCGTCGCATAGCCGGCATTCTTGAACATGGTGCCAAAGGTGGTTTCGCTTTTATCGAGCGTACCGAAATTCAAGTAATTCCGAATGCCATCCCGGCCGGTCATTATCTTAACGCGACTTGAGGTGCATACCGGCTCCGAATAGCAATAGTTGAACTTGGCACCCGTTTCGGCGAGTTTATCGATCCGAGGAGAGCTAAAGAAATCGCTGTTGTAGCAACTGTAATTATCCACTGCCGAATCATCCGCCATGATCAGAATGACGTTCTTCTTTTCGGCGAAAGAAACGCTGGCAACCATAAGACAACCAAGCAAACCAAGCGTGACGCCGCGAAATGCGGGAGGGGCATTCAGTACTTCGAACATAGATAGCAGTCAGGTCGATCTCGCTCCGCTCCGCAAGACGCAACTACGCAAAACATAGTCCAACCCAATGGTAGCGGCCGATCTCCGAGCGGCCATATCAAGAAGATCATTGCAGAGGTGGCCGCTCGGAGATC
>JBNMOQ010000379.1:0-4522 GCA_051275055.1 Candidatus Pelagisphaera sp. | reverse complement strand
CAGACGAAAGATCCCGCTCACAAAACCGATTACCTCTGACCCCCTTTTGAATCGTCGCCAAAAGAAATCGCTCTTCAGCACTTAACGCCAATAAGGAATCTTGCATAGCTGCACGTTGATCCGGAGCTTTTAACGCTTGAGTCATAAAATAAGGATGTGGCTATCTCGCAGGTGTTAAGGGAACCGACAACAGGGATACCTATCTCAGACCAATAAGGTTGGAGACACCAACAATAAGGACCAGCAAATTCCGCCAACCATTTATTGAATTCGCATTGCCGGTACAACATCGAGTCTTCATGAATTTGGTAAAAACAGTCATTTCCTATTACTTCGAATTCCTTCCATAAAAGCGTAGCTCACCTCCGCTTTTTTACGACTATTTAACGAGTTTAACACTGGGGCTACATCTTACGGGTTCAATACAATCTCCATTGATGATAACCAATGAACATATTCTTAGACCTGTTCTTCGATCCTAGATTCACATTCATCCCATAGACGTTTAACCACAGATCACTGAGAGCTCAGCTCCCATTGCTAATAGCAACTTAAAAACAGACCACTCCAAATGCTTCATCAGTGGGATTGTTTATGGCTATCATTGCTAAAAATTCCATAAACAAAATCCCCGAAAATGATATTGAGCTTTTTACAGTATCTCTCTCAGTAGCCAATCTCTACCTAAAACCAGTCATCAAAAAACTCGTCGCGAAGATTGGTGGAGCCAGACGGGATCGAACCGACGACCTCCTGCATGCCATGCAGGCGCTCTTCCAACTGAGCTATGGCCCCAAAACAGGCGATTAAAACGCCATCAAAGAGAATCCTTGGCAAGCGAATTTTTTGCCGATTTCAAAGGCCCTTTCCCACCGCGTGCCCGAGCATAGCCTTCTTGGGAGCAGATTGCCTCACGCCAAACGATCGTAGATCGAAGCCTATGCGGTTCCAAGCATGTAAACGACTATACTGACAACGTAGCTCGTTAAGCCGGATACGAGCAACACCGTAGCGATTCGATAGGTACGCGTTCTTCGATTTCGTCGCTTCAGCAATTGAACTAATGTATCATCAACTCCATCACCTCGATAACGCGTAATCCATTGCAGATCGAAAGCTCCCATTAGCAAGCAACCTGCCGCTGATAAAACGAAGCAAAGCCCCACAACCATCGCCACCTTGGAAACGACTCCTGATGCCGCAATACTCGGGCCAGAAAAGCCAGTGATCGTTAAGCAAATGGTAACCAGGCTTAACAACACATGAGATCGAGACTGCAAAGTCGCAAATCCATCGCGAAGTTGCGAGTATAGCTCCGGCACGCTTTCCGAGCCATATATGCTCTTCAAATGCTCGAGTTCCTCTTTGGGCTCCAGTCGCTTCATAAAGATCGATCCATTCTGCTAAATCGACTCGAATATCACAGTTTTTCGACCCGAGATTGAAGCGATTCGGAACCGACCATAGGAGCTAGTTTCTTGAGAAGCGAAATCATCAATCGACGGGAATCGCCTTCCGAGGAATTCGCGATTACGAGCAATCGCTCCAGATCGTTTTCCGATGCAATCGGGGGAAGCGCTTTAAGAGCAGACTTCACGAGCGCTTCATCGTCGCCTGCCACCAATCCAAGCAAGAGAGACTTCGCTTCAGGAATATTTCGATGAGCCAGCAAATCCAGCCCAGTCTCCACTTCGTCATTCGAACCAGAACGAAGCATGTCCGCCAAACGTTGATCCATTTTATCGGATTGCAATCTCCCGATCGATGAAGCCGCCTGAATCCTCAAAACCTTATTCCCTTTGCTGTACGCGCTAATCAGAAGATCAACCGACAGCGATGATCCGCAGTGACCAAGAGCTTCCAACGCGAGCCCCTGTAAATCTTCGTCGCCGCTATCAAAAGCGCTAATCGCGATTCGCTCAGCCGACTCCTGGTCAATCGATCCCAAACCGGAAAGCACAACTTCCAAATCGGGGTTTACCATATTCTTCGAACGTTCTACGACAGCATCTCGAAATGACGCTTCTTCGCTAGCAAGTCCTGCTCGAATCGCGATCGATCTCATATCGCCGTCCTCATCTGCCAAACCCGAACGCAACGCGCCCAAAACACCCGAACCGCCTTGCTTAAGCAAACGGCGAAGAGCCGCTCTGCGTATCGCAACATCCGATCCATTCTCGAACACAGCTTTCAGCGTCGCCGAATCTTCCGAACCGCTCGCAAGTATGCTCCGTTCAATCGCTTGAGTCAGGCTTTCGTCGCTGGTTTTTCCGTATTGCGAGATCAACAACGATTGCGCCCTCTCGCCCCCAGCCCTTCCCAAGGCCTGTGCAGCTTCAATAGCGATTTCGGTATCCGAATTCTCAAGATGCTTCCCAATAAAACCTATCGATGCAGCATCGCCTCGCTTACCCAATGACCGAATCAAATCCTTCTGACCCGCCACATCCGCTTTAGCAAAAGCCTTTATTAGAGTACTCGTTGCACGAGGGCTTTCGATCGACTCCAGAGCCTTGCGAGCATTCTCGGACAAGAGATCGTCATCGCCGAGCATAATCCGATTAAGCGAAGAGATCGCTTGAGTCGAACCCACCAAAGCCAGTTGACGTAGCATATACTTCTTCGCTTCTCGCGAAACACTCGAGCTACGCAAACCGAACAACAGGTCGCCATTAATCTTAGAAACTCCGCGCGACACATCCGGAGCAGAAGCCTTTGCAACCAGCACTTCCAAGCCCCGACGAGCAGCGTATTGAGTCTCGAGATCAGCGCTTTCGAATTGCTCTGCCAAGGCCATCAACTCGCTTCTGTATTCACTCGCTAGCGTAAGCGTTGAAACCGTAGACAGCGCGACAATAAGAATTTGTTTTTTAATATGAAATTTCATTCGGAAAATTTATGTAGTTAAAAATCGTAGACGTTTCTCAACCGAGCAACCCATATGGAGCTCTTCTAGGACGACTCATCCATTTAGCCGCACTCGTATCTCCCACGATTTGCTCGCTAACAGGATCCCAACGAACAGGTCGACCTAAGCGTTCCGAGATTCCGGACAACTGACAAATTGTCGCCGAGCGATGTCCTATGTTAACGTTACAAATCGGTTGTTTGCGCGTGCGAATCGCATTGAGCCAATCCGCCCGATGATCGCTCGATTCGTAGAGTCGAATATCGCTCGATTTCAAAACCACGTTTTTTAGCGAAGGCGATTTCGTTTCGAACTTGTCGCCACGGCTCACCATCACCTCGCCATCGTCGCCGACAAAGTGAATCATCGCTCCTTCTCTGCTAGAACCTCTGGTAACTTTCACGCCATCGTCATAGACGAAATACTGCTTCTCCGTTCCTTCGTAGCCTTTCGGGACGAACTCGACCGGACCAGACTCATCTCTGCCCAGTGCCCACTGAATGATATCGTAATGGTGAGCTCCCCAATCGCCATTCTTCCGCGAACCATAGTCCCAGAAGCTACGCCAGCCTCCACTATAGTCACCTTTTACGCGCTCTATATTATAAGGCTCCCACGGAGCCGGACCGAGCCAACGGTCATAATTAAATCCCTTAGGAATCGGTTGCGCGGGATACTGCGACGGCGCAGGAAACTCTCCCAAGCTGGCCGATACAGTACGTACCTTTCCGATGTATCCATTTAAAACAAGTTCGGCAGCTTTCCGAAAAGACGCGTTCGAACGCTGCTGGGAACCTACCTGCAACACACTTCCGTAGCGGTGAAGCGTTTCACGCATCACCTTGCCCTCTTCGATCGTGAGCGTCATCGGCTTTTCGACGTAAACGTCTTTACCGTTCTTCATCGCTTCGATCGAGATCTGAGCATGCCAGTGGTCAGGCGTTCCAACTACAACCGCATCAATATCCGAACGTGCGCAAAGCTCCTCGTAATATTCATAAGTTGGACATCCTTTCCCTGTCTTTTCCTTAACCTCAGCCAACGCCATGTCGAGTTTCCGCTGATCGACATCGCACAAGGCAACTACCTCCACCGAATCTCTTCCGAGGTGATACTGCCGATGACCTTTCATGATCTTGCCGTGGCCAATCAAGCCGATAGTGATCCGACTATTCGGCCCGGTTCGGCCGCCAAGCCCAAGAACGGACGGCGAAAGAAACATCGGCGCTGAAACAGCAGCCGCAGCTTGAAGCGTTTTTTTAATCGCAGAACGGCGAGTGAGGTTTTTCATAAGGTATACGGGTTGAAACGAAAAAGGCTAAGATTTTGAAAAGTCTGGATTGATAAAACGCTGGTGCAACAAATCAATCGATTTGATTGATGGTCATGGTCAAAGATTCAGTTCCAGTCAATCCTGGCGGACTTCCGTACCGTTTCAAGCGACGAAACCCAGCGATCACTTTTTGATCGAATACGGTATCTCCACTCCCGGACACGATAGTTGCCCCGGAAATAGACCCATTCGGAGCAAGGTAAAACTGAACCTTTGTCTTCAGCGACCTAGCAGTCAATGGATGCGACTCGATCTCCTGCAAAATCGCCTGCTTCAAAGAG
>JBNMOQ010000378.1:0-4572 GCA_051275055.1 Candidatus Pelagisphaera sp. | reverse complement strand
TCCGTACCCGTTCGGGCAACCACTTGATGCAAGTACACTTCCTCGCAAAAGCCTTCTAGCGTTTTCAAAGTCGATTCGGAGAAATCCGAAACCTTCAATGCCGAGCTCAGGTGAATCTTGCTAATCCGAATCCCCGCATCGACCAAACGACCAAGCGACTCCTCGGCCGTTTCGTATTCGACGGCCAAATGGCAAGCATCGTAATTCACACCAAGACGTTTCAACAAAACATCCTTATCTCCAACCCCAGCCGCAAGCAACGCATCGAAAAAGGAAACCGTTTCAGCGCTCGTTTCAAACAGGCACAAAGGCTCCGGCTCAAGGCCCAGGTGTAAATCCCGTCCTGATTTCGAACTCAATGCATCAATATGCAGGGCGCAGTCCGCCAAATTCTTTCGCATCGCAACCAATTGATCCTCACTCGAAATAAATCGCTTAAATGAGCCAGGAACGGTGCTGACGCTTCCCTCCATGCCCGGAGGAGCAATCTGACAAAGCAGATCGAAAAGCGACTTCGTGTAGTCCACTCGATCCGAGGAAGTCCAATCCGGACGATAAACCTCCTCCTTCACTCGCGTTCCGTGAAAATCGCCGTACGGAAATCCGTTAATCGTGAAAACGTAACACTTTCGTTTTTCCAGCCAACGCTGGAACTCGAGTAACGTCGCGCTATCCGAGAGCTGCCTGGCTGCCGATGCGCTCAATCTCAAACCGATAGCGTATTCATCGTCAGGACACACGCGATCGCGTACTTTCATCGTGTACCGATCAAGCGAATCAAGCGTCTCCGCCCACGAGCTACCGCGATGGATATTCGTACAATACGCCAGGTGACTATTATTGGCTAATTTCATTAAACAGTAGGGCCGTCGCTCGCGACGTGCCGCGTAGATGATTCAAAATTAGCCCCGCTATTCTTTTCCAATCGTAAAATTAGGGCTCTGACTAAGGAATCTCACCGGATTCTGATAGAACACTTGATCAAGCGTTTCATCGTCATACCCACGGCGGCGCATTTCCTGGGCAGCGTATGGCACTGCCAACGGAACGCTCACTCCCCAATCGCAAGCGGAGTTCATCCACAAACGATCAGCTCCATAGGTTTCCATAATGTCGACCGCTCGAGGCGACGTGCACTTGGATTCCGGATACAATGTCAATCCACCCCAGAAACCGGCGTCCATAACGATTTTCGCCGTATGCTCTTCCAAGTGATCAATCAAAACCTTGCCTGGATCGATCCGCGAATCGCTCTTGATCATATCGACGATCAACTGCGTCCCCTTTAATTTGTCTTCAAGGTGAGGCGTATGCACGAGAATCAATTGATCATGCTCGGCAGCCAAGTTCACGTGCTTCTCGAGAATGATCATCTCGTTTCGGCTGTTTTTATTCAAACCGATTTCGCCTATTCCCAGAACGTTATTCTTCTTCAGAAATTCTGGGATCAGCGCGATTACGTCTTCGGCCAGCTTGATATCTTCCGACTCCTTCGGATTGATGCAAAGCCATGAGAAATGCGGAAGCCCAAATTTGGCCGCCCGCTTTGGCTCATAGTCCGTAAGCTGACAAAAATAGTCGTAAAATCCGTGGGCCGAGCTCCGGTCGTATCCGGCCCAAAAAGCCGGCTCGCAGACTGCCTTGCATCCTGCGATAACCATTGCCATGTAGTCGTCAGTCGTGCGGCTGACCATGTGAGCGTGTGGTTCGATGTATCTCATTGCGGTTTATCAGGCCAAGCTCCACTGGCTGCCTTCGTGGTCGCAGCGGGGATCAATTCTGTCGTTGGGTCGCTTAAGCTCAGCAGAACGTTCTGCGTCCGGCTGTCCGAATCGAGCTCTTTCAAAGCATCCTTGAATGCCAAATATCTAAAATCGTCGGTGAATCCATCGCGTTCAACACGATCCATAAAAGCGGCGATATCAATCAGCTTCGCCCGCGCTTCCATGTAATACAGATCCACGGTATTCTGCTTATTTTTTGGTTTCATTTTAGGGCTGTTTTCGAGCAAACGTGAGAAGTGTGTTATGGGTCCGATCCTAGGCGAGCCAAAACCGAAGTTTAGTCTTACCTAATCTTGATCGATCCTACCCCACTCTGAGAGACGCGGCTAGTAGAAATTACCCGAAGCTTGGTATTATTAGACAATCAATCCAAAACGATTAGAAACCCTCCAACGTGGTGCGATCCGAATCCGCCGCTTGCCAAACGCCAAACCTTCCTACTTCCTCGTGCAATGAACGTCAACGGCCAGCCCTACCGCACGATTTGGCTCAAGGAAAACGATCCTTCCATCGTCCAAATCATCGACCAGCGAAACCTGCCTCACGAGTTCAACATCGAAGACATTGCGGACGCACCGACGATGGCCGTAGCCATCAAAGACATGCACGTACGGGGAGCTGGACTCATTGGGGCAGCCGCTGGGTTCGGCATGTACCTCGCTTGCCTCGAAGCCTCGAAAACAAGTGATTTCCAAGAGTCCTTGAAAAGCTCATACGAACAACTCAAAGCCACACGCCCAACCGCGGTGAACTTGATTTGGGCGCTCGATCGGCAAATCGAAGCCATCGAAAAAGCGGATTCCAGCGAAACGAAAGTTCAAACTGCTCTAGATACCGCAAAAGCGATCGCAGACGAAGACGCGGCCTTCTGCCGACAAATCGGTCAACACGGCCTTGAGGTTATTCGTCAGCTAAGCGAAGCGAAACCCGGTGAACCGGTGAACATCCTCACTCACTGCAACGCTGGTTGGCTAGCCTTCGTCGACCACGGATCCGCGACCGCACCCATTTACGCTGCCCACGATTCGGGAATCCCAGTACACGTCTACGTTGACGAAACGCGACCCCGCAACCAAGGAGCCCGCCTGACAGCCTGGGAATTAGCCCAACACGGAGTTCCGCACACGGTCATCGCCGACAATGTTGGCGGACACCTGATGCAACACGGACTAGTCGATCTCGTCATCACCGGTACTGATCGCACCGCAGTCTCCGGCGACGTCGCCAACAAGATCGGAACCTACCTAAAGGCGCTCGCAGCCAAGGATAACGACGTCCCCTTTTACGTCGCCCTGCCTTCGTCGACATTCGACTGGGATATCCGCGATGGCGTCGCCGAAATCCCAATCGAGCAACGCGGCGACGAAGAAGTCAAATACGCCCAAGGCCTGAGTGACGGCAAACTCACCCGCGTCCTCCTAACTCCCCCACAATCACCAGCCGCCAACTACGCATTCGACGTCACCCCAGCCCGCCTCGTCACCGGCCTCATAACCGAACGCGGTACCTGCGCCGCCAACGAGACAGCCATCCGCAAGCTTTTCCCCGAAAAGTAGAAATCGCGGGATAAACCCGCTCCTACGATCCTCTAGCAACTCCGTAGGAGCGGGTTTACCCCGCGATAGCACAAGACGCTTGAATTCAAAACGCGATATCCTCAAATTCATAGTGTGCGGAATCCAACAAAAGGGCACGCTTCTTTGCGAAAAGGCAGGCAAAGCATGGGCGACTGCGTTTACTTCCTAACCCTTTGCTTAGAAAACGGTCAGCGTGGACTCGACAATCCAGCTCTATTCGACGCATCCGTAAAGCTGCTACAAGGAATCGAAAAAACAGCATCCATCGAAATGCTTGCGCTCGTCCACATGCTGGATCACCTGCACTTGCTTATTCGCCTATCTCAGGAGTCTCGCCTTCCTAATTTGGTGAGAATATTCAAAGGTCGAATGTCTCCGACTCTTAGAAAGAGCAATCTTCGCTGGCAAAGGAGCTACCATGATCGCCGTCTTCGAAAATCCGATCCCATCGATGTCGTTCTCAGATACATGTTAATGAACCCCTATCGAAAAGGCCTCCTTGATCCACGAAAGGAGTGGCCCTACTTAATCTGCTCCCCGAAAGCGAAACATTGGCTGGACCAAACCGAAGGGACAAACCTTCCCTTGCCAGAATGGCTCCTCTAGCTAATCGCGGGATAAACCCGCTCCTACATTCCTCTAGCCACTCGTAGGAACCGCTTGACCCCACAATCACTCATCCCTCACAAAAACATTGTCCCTCGACAGATAATCCCCAAACCTCCGCCCTTCAATCTTCCCCTCTCTCATTCTCTCAAATCTCCCTCCATCTCCACTCAGCTTTCATAATTCACCCTTCATAATTCATCCTTCCCCCATGGGCACTTTCCTATCTTTTCTTTTCTTTACCGGCCTCGTCGGACTCATCACCTACCTTCGGACTCGCAAGGACAACCTCCAATCGGCCAAGGGCTATTTCCTGGCTGGCAACAGTCTCAACGGCTGGGTCATCGCCGGATCGCTAATGCTGACCAACCTCAGTGCGGCTAATTTCACTGGAATGACCGCCAATGTCTACAAGGGCAATCTCTCGCCCATCGCATGGACCCTCACCGTCATCCCCGTCCTCATCTATTTTTGCGCGGTCCTACTGCCTACGTTTCTCAAAGGCGGATTCACCACGATTCCCGAGTTCCTAGAAAATCGATTCAACAAAACCACGCGTCGCTTGATCGCGATCATGTTTCTCTTTTCGTACATCATCAGCGCGA
>JBNMOQ010000377.1:0-4599 GCA_051275055.1 Candidatus Pelagisphaera sp. | reverse complement strand
TACCGAAGTACGCTGAACTGGTTTACAATGGTTTCTGGTACGCCCCCGAACGTGAGGCTCTACAGGCATTGATCGACAACAGTCAAAAAAGCGTCACCGGCACCGTTCGTCTCAAGCTCTACAAAGGAAATGTCACAACCGTCGGCCGCAAGTCGCCTTACTCCCTATACAGCGAGGACGTCGCCTCGATGGAAGGTGTGGAAAGCGATTACAATCCTGATGACGCGTCTGGGTTCATCCGTCTCCAAGGCCTCCGCCTAAGAGAACGTTTCGCGAATCAAAAGCAGTTCATCGAGCAGTAAAAACCCAGCACGGTCATTTAACCTTCAAAGCCCTCGGATGAAATTCTGAGGGCTTTTTGTTTGATTTGATTGGCTGAGGTTCGCGGTCTGTTCGGGGGGATTTAGCTTTTGATAGACCTTTTTGGCAGTGAGGCTTGCGAGTATACATGATACGGCGAAGCCGATCGTAGCCAGGATTATGATGGGTTGGGGCACTTTGCGTTCACCGGTGAGCTCTTTGCGGGTGCCGAGGTAGATGAGGGCGAGGGCGAGGGCTGGTATGCCAAGAATCGTTAGTGCTTGGGCGAGAGTGATGAGCGAGACGACGCTGCCTGCTTTTGCTAGGGAAGCGAGCGCGACGAGTAGTCCGACGAGCAGAGCGACGGTCGTGAAGAGGACGGGGCCTCGGTCTTTCAGTTTAGATCCCATTCCTAATGAATCGGACATAACGGTCCCGCCGATCATGGCGTTGACCAGAAAGGAGCTGAGGGCGCCGCCGAGGATACCTGCGCAGAAGATGATCTTTGCGCTGGGTCCGAAAAGAGGCTCGAGCTGACGGGCGACGTCGCCGACGGATGCGAGATTAACGGGCTGGGCTTGGCCGTAGAAGACGCGCCAAGAAGTGAGCAGAATGATCGCGGTGACTATGCCGAGAATCGAGATGCTGAGGATCGAGTCGGTTAGTCCTTGGCGGGTGTCGCTGATTCCCCAGCCCTTTTCTTTGACGAGGTAGGCTTGGTAGAAAGCACCGCCAACGGAGAAAGTCGTGCCAATCATGGCGAGCAGGGGAAGCCAGTCTTTAGCCTGTTTTGAAGGAGTTGGCTCGAAGCCTTGAGGTTGAAGGAAGACGACGAGAAAGTTGACCAGAAAAGCGAGAACCATGAGCCCGATGAGGA
The DNA here is from genome assembly GCA_051275055.1 of Candidatus Pelagisphaera sp. GTDB lineage: Bacteria > Verrucomicrobiota > Verrucomicrobiia > Opitutales > Opitutaceae > Pelagisphaera. Next base: position 3,422 of record JBNMOQ010000377.1, on the reverse strand, counting down.
ACTTCATGACCTTTTCGATCGAGCCGTAGAGGTTGCGTAGCCGATAGAGGCAAGCGACGATGAACAGATTAACGCCTATCAGAATTGCAGCTCTAGCAGCTAGGCTAAGCGGTTCTCCGTCGGAGAGCGATTCAAGGCCGCCTACGAGCGCGATGTTGTTGGAAGATTGGAAAAGGGCGACCAAGACGAAGAGTATCAATCCAATGGCGACGGTTACGGGCCTTCCAAGTCGGGCCGAAAGCTCATCGCAAATACTGCCTTCGTAGACGACTCCGAGTCGTGCGGCGAGCGCGACCATGGCGATCATGAGAATTGTGGCACCGACGATGACTGGTAGGGCGGCGATGCCGAATGTGGCTCCAACTTTAGAGCTTGTTAAGATCGAACCGGGGCCGAGAACGACCGCGGCGACGATGATTGCGGGGCCGATTGATTTGAGGAGGGGTTTCATGGGGTAGGAATTCGAGAGGAGGTAGGGGATTAGATTTCGGCGACCATTCGTTCGAGCCGTTGGGCGAAATCGACCCAAACGCGTCTTCCTTCTCCGGATTCGTCGACATCTTGGCCGGCATGGATCGCGGCCTTTATGTGCGGTTCGATCGAAAGCCAACCATCGTAGCCGGTAGCGCTGAGGTCATCGAGAATGCGTTTTTGGACGGGGTCTTCATCGACGTGACAAGTTACGTAATCACTACCGTTCTCGCCTGGCTTCGCGCACTTAATGTGGACGTGGGCGATTTGATCACGGCAACGCTGGTAGTAATCCCAGGTCGCTTCGACATCGTTGTCGTGCAAGCTGTTGTTGCCCGTGTCGAAGATCAATTGAAGCGCGGGGTGATTGACGGCCTCAACAAGTTCGAGATAGCCAGTGGCGGTCTCGCCGTAGCCGTTGCAATTTTCGTGTCCCAGAATCACTCCTTCGTCGCCAGCGATGCGGGCCAGTTCATTAAGGCGGCGAACGGTTTCCGCTTTCCAGTCCGCTCGGCTTAGGGCGTTGGGCTCGGGATTGGGATAAGACATGATGCGGAGGAACTTAGTGCCGGCTTCTCGCATACGCGGGGCGACTCGTCTGAGTTCGGCTAGGTCGACTTGGAAATCCGACGTGATGGGACGGGCCCAGTTGGCGATTTGCCCGCCGAATCCGGCTATGGAAATGGATTCTGATTGGAGACGATCCCACGTTCGTTTCCATTCGTCGTCGCTTAGGTCGCAGACGTTTTTTCCGTCAATCAGGCGAAGCTCAATGGCGTTCCAGCCAACTTCTTTCAAAGTAGAAATCTGGCCATCCAGAGTACGTTCAGCTTCGTCGGCGAATCCAGTAAATCGAAAAGGCATAAGGCAGTGGGAGTTTTCTTTTCTAAGCAATCGAATCGCTGTCCGAGCGTCGACGAAAATTGGCGCTTTATAGTATTTGGGATGATAGGTGCACAGGCATCTTGCCTGTGGAGAAACAGGCTGGAAGCCTGTTCTGCTTTTTAAAACGAAAAAGGACCGCCGAAGCGGTCCTTTGAAAATTCAGTTCGAAATTCAGCGAGTTTACTCAGCCGCTTCTGCTTCCGCAGGAATCCTGCTTTGGAGAACCATCGCTTTCTGCAGCCAGTAGAAGTTTTCTTGAGTGATGTTGGCTTGAAGGTCTTCGAGATAGGTGCGAGCGGCGTCGAAATTTTCTTCCTCAACTGCGAGCGTCGCCAAGCGGTAACGGGCTTCGGCGAGATTGCCGGCGTTATCATTTGAAGCGATGATTCGGAGAATATCTTGAGCAGTGGCGCTTTGACCGTCTTGCAAGAGAGCCATTGCTTGTCCCATGAGAGCGGCGTCCTTGATGGCGTCTTTGGCAGAGCTCGCGGCTTCTTCGTAGTAACCGGCAGCTTTTCCGAATTCCTTGGCTTCGTAGGCTTCGTCACCGAGTTGCTTGAAGGCGAATCCACTGAGCGGCTTGCCTGCTTCGTCTTCGGCGAAGGCGAGCTTGGAGGCACTGTCGTCGGCCGATGCGTAGCTTTCTTGGACCGCGATCTTAGCGCTGGCGGAATTGTACAGGCTAAGCTGATAGATACCGAATGCGACGAAGATGCCGACGATCGAGTAAATGATGAGCTTCTGGTTCTTCTCCCAAATAAGGGCGAGCTGATCTTCGAAATCGGCTCCACTTGCAGCTGCGGCAGCAACTAGATTGCGTTCGTCGCTTTTTGGAGTTGGGTTATTATCTGAGGAATTGGCCATAATACTTCGCCTGTTATTTTGAGAAAAAATGATTGAGCGCGTTTTTGGAGCGATTTAAAGCAATTTCGTCTGCTGAGTTGCCCATTCCTTAGGAAAGGCGCATTTTGACGAAGATCCTGGAGCCGCTGACTTAGTCAAATACGACGGTTTTGTTACCGTAGACCAGGATGCGGTTTTCGAGATGCATGGAAACGGCGGTCGCCAGGGTGAGTTTTTCCATGTCGCGTCCTTTGCGGATGAGATCGCGCACCGTGTTGCGGTGGGTGATGTTGGCCACGGCTTGATGGATGATCGGCCCTTGGTCGAGATCGGCTGTCGCGTAGTGGGCAGTTGCTCCGATCAGTTTGACGCCGCGCTTGTGGGCCTGATGGTAGGGTTTGGCTCCGGCGAAAGCAGGCAAGAAGGAGTGGTGGATATTGATAACCGGCTTTCCGATAGTATCTAGAAAGATGGGCGAGAGGACCTGCATGTAGCGGGCCATGATAACGAGTTCGATGTTGTTTTGCTTGAGCAAAGCCAGTTGCTGAGCTTCCGCCTCGGACTTGGTCTCTTTCGTAACTGGGATGTGGGCGAATGGGATGCCGTAATTCTCCGAGGCTTCTTTCAAGGTCTCGTGATTCGAGATAATCAAAGCGATGTCACAAGGGAAATCCCCTGCTTTCCAGCGAAGGATCAAGTCGTGGAAACAGTGGTCCGCATTCGAGACCATTATGGCGACTTTCGGTTTGTGTCCGGAAATCGCCACGTGAGTTTTCATGCCTATCGAATCGCCGAATGTTTGGAATGCTTTGGCATCCTCCTCGACTGAACGCTCGCCTTCCACTGCCCATTCGATGCGTTGGAAAAAGACGCCCGCTTCCGGGTCGTGGTGTTGGTCGGCGTGGATGATATTGCCGCCGTTTTCGAAAATCCAACTGGAGACTTTCGAAACGAGACCTTTTTGGTCAGGTCCGGAAAGGAGGGCGACGATACGTGGAGCGTTTGTAGTCATGGCGGTTACACCGTGGCGACGTTCTTGCGAACGTAGCTTTGCACGGAACGCACGTCGAAGTCCTTTTCCTTAAGGGCTTCGATGCCGGAGACGGCAGCAGTGGCTCCGGTAAGGGTGGTCATGATACAGATATTGTGCAGGTAGGCTTGAGAGCGGATGTGGTTCTCGTCCTTGCGCGGCACCATGCCGGACGGCGTGTTGATGATCATCT
>JBNMOQ010000376.1:0-4605 GCA_051275055.1 Candidatus Pelagisphaera sp. | reverse complement strand
CTTTTTTTCTTCAGGGACTACGACTTCCTCGGCCCCTACGATACAGTAAGAGACCGGCAAGATGCGAAACAGCCGGCGAGGGATGCCATAGCCATGCTGCACGTGCTGGCCGCCGGCGATCACAACCATTCGGCGGCCTTTGCCTTGCTCGGAGCCGAGGAACTGCGCGGCGTTTTCCGCCATAGCCTGATCCCACAGAGTCTGTACCCTTTTAAAACCTTCGGTATGAGGACCTGCCGGTCCGTGAGCGCTAAAGATCGCCTCCACCATTGCCTGCTGATACTCGTCGACAAAGCCCATGTTTGGCAGTTGCTGTTGAATCGCTTCCGAGAGTTCTCTCGGCTCGTTTTGGCTTACGGCGCGGATCAATGATTTATCCGCATTCAGGCCCACCACCGAAATGTCGTTATCGCGGCAAAACTCCATAATCTCGCGGTAGAGAGCAAAGTCCCCACCCCAGATCTCGAACCAAGTGGCCTCGCGCAGAAAGCTAGCTTCATCCCATTCCCCGGCTACCCATCGATCCAAGGCCGCTTGCTGCTTTGGAGTAAACATTTCCATACCCAATGCCACCTGTCCCGGGTAACGCCTGGCCATGGCCTGGAGTACCTGCAATTGAAGACGGTGAGAGGCAGGGTTGTCATGAGTTTCCCCGACATAAACGATTTGATGATCAGTCACTGCCCGTAACATCTGCTCTTGCTCGACATACAGCCCGGTGGGCATATGCAAAACATCGCCCACTTCCGGCTCGCGCGCCGGGGCATACGGCATCTCAGACTCGCCGATAAACGAAGCCAGCGATTCCTGACTCACCTTGGCCCCGGCACAAGCGACCATCAGAACTGCGCAGACCGCCAACAAACCATGGCTTAATGCTCTTCTCATAAGATATTCCAAATCGATGCGCCCAGGGAATTACTAACACGAGATTCCCTAAACCAGATAATTGGGAATTAAGGGAAAAATAATACACGGAAAGCTTCAATAAGAAAGTATCGATTGAATAAGAGCAAAAGGCGACATCCTCCTCGAACAAACCACCCACTCCGACAACGACGGAAAGCTCGAAATCGATTACGCCTCCTCGTTGAGCTGATCCAAACCTACGCCGAAATCCTAATCGACTCCGAAGGAAACATCGACCTCGAAGCCTTCGAGATCCTACTGCAAACCGAGATCGAATAGCGTTCGAACGACAGTTCAAAGAGCTCCCTTTCCCTCAGAAATAAAGCATCCCGGAAAACTCAAAAGGTCGCGGCCAATCTCCGAGCGGCCGTTATTGTTAAATGGTAATGATCCCGCTAATTGGGATCAATGGCCGCTCGGAGATCGGCCGCTACCAAATCCTATAACGAAACAATCTTCGAGGTAGGGAGGACCGGCCCCGGTCCTCTTAACAACCAAAACGGAGGACCGACCGGTCCTCCCTTCCAAAATCGACTCAATCGAAGAACTTCTTCGCTTTGTCGAAAAACGTTTTGCCCACTGGTTCGTCGGCATCTCCGCAAGCCAAAGCGAATTCCTCTAGCTTCTGCCTTTGGTCGCCCGTCAGCGCTGTCGGCACTTCGATTACAACACGAACCATCTGGTCCCCAAAGTAACCGCCGCGCAAACTCGGCATGCCTTTACCCTTCAAACGGAAAGTCGTGCCAGACTGCGTACCAGCCGGAATTTTCAAACTTGCCCGGCCACTCAAAGTAGGTACTTCGATCGTGCCTCCCAATGACGCCAAGGTGAATTTGATTGGAATCCGGCAAAACAAATTCTCTTCCTGACGTTCGAAGATGTCGTGATCGGCCACATGGATAACGATATACAAATCGCCTGCAGGGCCACCATGAGCACCCGCTTCTCCATTGTTGCCCGAACGCAATTTCGAACCCGTATCGACCCCTGCTGGGATCTTCACTTTAATCTTGGTCGTCTCGTTCGTGCGCCCTTCGCCTCCACAGTTCGTGCAAGATTTCTCAATCTTCTGACCAGAGCCGTTACAGGTCGAACAGGTTTGCCGAATCGAGAAAAATCCTTTCGAAGCAGTTACCTGCCCCTGGCCACCACAAGTCGGACACTTTACAACGCCGCTTCCGGGCTCCGCGCCCTTACCACTACAACGCTTACATTGCACTGGCTTGCGAAACGAAATCTCTTTCTCGATTCCCTTCGCAGCTTCTTCGAGCTCAATTTCCAAATCGTAACGTAGATCGGAACCGCGTTGTGGACCAGCTCGACCAGAACCGCCGCGACCGCCACCTCCGCCGCCAAAAAATTCTTCGAAAATGCTGCCACCCGCTCCGCCACCAGCGCCGCCACCGAAGACTTCGCTGAAAATATCGAACGGATCATGGAACGGACCGCCTGCGCCGCCAGCTCCGGCTCCGCCACCTCCGCCATTACTAAATGCCGCGTGACCATAGCGATCGTAAGCCGCACGCTTCTGCTCGTCTTTGAGAACCTCGTAAGCTTCCGAAACCTTCTTGAATTTCTCTTCCGCCTCCTTGTTGCCCGGATTTTTATCCGGGTGAAACTTTACCGCCATTTTGCGGTAGGCCTTTTTCAGTTCGTCTTTAGTCGCCTGGCGACTGACGCCGAGTAATTCGTAATAGTCCTCTTTCACTTTCTCAATCTCTCTTGCTTAGGTAATGTTGAAACGGAGTGTCCTCACTCCCCTTCTGCCCCAGCCACAATAACGGTCGCCGGACGCACAAGACGTCCATTGAGCGTAAATCCTTTTCGAATAAGCTGCAAAATCGCGCCGTCTTCAACCTCTTCGCTAGGCTTCGACTGCACAGCTTCGTGATGATTGTGATCGAAAGCGTCGCCCTTGCCTGGAGTAATCTCTTCAACTCCGTTTTCCCCTAACACCGATTTGAACTGAGTCAGGACCATTTGAATTCCTTGAACGACCACCTTCGGATCCGCATCTTGCTCCGCAGACATCAAACCAAGCCCCATATTGTCGTAAACCGGCAACACCGACTCCAGCAATCCAGAGAGCGCGTACTGGCGCAGGTCATCCTTCTCGCGAATCACGCGACGTTTGTAGGTATCCAAAGCCGCAACCGACCGTAGATAATTCTGGTAATTCTCGTCCGCGCGAGCCTTTGCCTCCTCCAATTGCTCTTCAATTGTGAGCGGCTCTTCCTTAGCAACTTCTTCCTCAACAGCCGCATCCGATTCCTCGGTCGCGTCAGGAGCGTCCGCCGATTCCGGCTTCACTGATTCGGAAGCGAAATCCGCTTCTTCTGATTCGATGGTTTCTTTTTCCTCTGCGTCACTCATGGCCACACCCTAATTCACTTCTTAAAATAAATATTCTATCGGTTTGAATCCTCTGAAATCGAAAAGTTTTTGCCTAAGGTCGAGCCCCATTTACGCTTCACGACTGCTTTTCCTGATTATTAGAGGGATGCGCTCACTTCCGAGGCCCCATTGCGCTGGGACGAATCGGGCAAATACTCTGCCCGCCGAGCGATTTCCAACAAGGGCTCAAACAGGCTAATCGCCCCAGTTCCTTCAAAACCTTCCACGTCGACCCCTAATCGAAGCGCCTTGTGACTCGGCTTGGCGCTCGAATAATCCAGGATTTCTACCGTATCGACTTTCAAGCTGCAGTCGACGAAGCGAATTCCTTTTCCGAGCCCGCGCGACTCGCCGAACAAATCGCGCACGAATTGCTCCAAATTCAAATTCCCTCGCTCATCCAAAACCAAAGCCATCCGGCTAATATCGAGATTCACCGACTGGACCACGATTTCATCCGAAATGAGCGACTTCATATCTACTCGGGCCCGAAACGAACGAATCTTCATCATCGCCCGCTCGCCACCAAAAGCTTCCGCATTTCCCAATGACGCATCGTCGATCCGAATCTCGAAAGCAAACGGATCGCAAGCCAGGCGCTCCGCCGTCCACGAACAACCCGTATCCCGCTCAAGCTTCATCTGAAACGCCCAAGGCAAAGCGATCATCCACAACAAAGAAGATGCTGCGGCTAGAAATAGCCCCAAGAAAAAAGCCGACCTTAACACGCCGCCGCGCTTCGAGCGCAACGACCTGGTCTCTTCACTCCTTTTACTTGTTCCTTCCATTAGATAAAACGATCCGTCACCAAAAACGCCGCCGATCCGCCAGAAGCGATTTCAAACGTCGAACGCGCCGGCAGCAAAACCGTATCTCCCCGGACAACCGTTTCGCCGCCGATCAATACCGATCCTTCTACGACGCTTATCAATCGCGCCTCGCCCGCCGGCAATACAAACGGCGACGAATCATCACTCAACGAATACTTCACCAGGCGAAACTCATCGCAATCCGCCAAAACCGACTGCCCTGCTTCGGGCTTAATCGTCGAAGGCTCAAAATCTTCCCAATCGATACACTTCATCGACTGCTCCACGTGCAACTGACGCGGTTCTCCGTCCAAGCCCACGCGACCCCAGTCATAAACGCGGTAAGTCGTGTCGGAATTCTGCTGAATCTCCAAAATGAGATTTCCCGCATCGATCGCATGAATCCGGCCGCTTTCGACCAAAATCGATTCGCCGGGCGTTACCGGAAAACGATGCACGCATTCCTCCAAAGAATCATCTTCCAAACGTCTCT
>JBNMOQ010000375.1:0-4610 GCA_051275055.1 Candidatus Pelagisphaera sp. | reverse complement strand
GCCTAAAAGAAACGTGTGAATATAGCGAACCGATCGTCTGCGAATTTCTTCGATAGTAAGACGTATCGTTACCGAATCCTCAAAGCGAACTGGGCGAAAGAAATCGCATGAAGAGTGAACGCGCGGCCAGCCGACTGTTTCGCCATCAATGGTTTGATGAATTCCATGATCGAGCGAACGGAAAAACGCATGCTCGGCGGATTCCATAAAGCGATAGAAATTCGAAAAGTGCATGATGCCTGCCATGTCGGTTTCGGAGAACTCGACGCGACGCTGAAATTCGAAGCAATAAGGTTGCGGCTCGGGTAGGCTCATACGTTTTTAGATTGTCCCAATGATTCCATGACATCGATGAAGGAATCTTTCATTGCCTCCATACTGAAACGCTTCTCCACGCCAAGTCGACCCCGTTCTCCCATTTCCTTCAAGCGTTCCGGCGACCGTAGCAACTCGTTCCAAGCGGCGGCCAGATCGACAGCCGTCTCTATAGGCACGCAAACCCCACCTCCGGTCGCTTCGACTAACTCAGGGAAAGCCGAATGATCCGGTTGAACAATCGGTACCGAGGCCGCCATCGCCTCGATCGCGTACAAGCCAAAGGCTTCCTCATATTGAACTGGCACCGAAAAAAGCGACAATTCATTGAGGAATTTCAATTTCTCATCGCGGGAAATATTCGGGTGCCAATCCACGGAATCCGTTAATCCTACCGACGCCAATTTCGCTTTGAGCTTATCGATAAAGGTGACGTCTCCAAGCGTTACCGCTCCCGCAATTTTCAGACGGGTCGAAGTGTCCCCCAAATTCGTTCTCAGATGAATAAACGCATCTACCAAAAGTCCAAGCCCCTTAACCTCGCACATGCGAGCTAGAAAACCGATTGCAGGCGGATCGAGTTTTCGAGGGATGCCGTAACCGTCCAAATTAATTCCATTCGGATGAACCGCAATCGAACCCGACTCCAGACCCATTCTCTGTTCCATCATTCGCGCGTAGGAATTGCTCGGAGCTAACATCGCATCCGCATCGCGACACCGATCGGCCATCAATTGCCAGCATTCGTCTCGGTATTCATCCGGTAAGCTGTCCAAGAACGAATCCTCCCCTTGAAAGCAAAGCAGTATTGGAATGTCCCATTGCTTCTTAACTTCACGAGCAAACCCCGCCTGTAACGCCGTCGACAGACATAGAACATCGGGAACGCCTGTGTCATTGATCCAAGAATACAATTTATTCAGCTCTTTCTCGAAAACGTCGCCATCCAGCTTTAGCATTTCTAAACACATAGCTCCGTGCGTGCTGGCCGAAGTCATGTGACTTCGCTTGGCCGCCGAGCGCAAAAGATTCGGTCGATTCAATGCTCGATCCATCCAAGCCGGCGAATGTCGAAACATCGAGAATTTCTGCTGAAGGAAAATATTAATTCCGCCGAAGAAAATCGGGGTTTCGTTTTCCATGCCTTGAGAGCTTTCATCAAGCATCAATGGCAGGTACATCGGCAGCAATTCCGCCTCATGCCCCGCTTGGATCAGAGCATTCGCCAGCGCATTATCGCGCATACACGCTCCGCAATAGTAGCTCCCTGTCCCTGGCGTTAAAAAGGTGATCTTCATCGGATACTCATTCTAGAAATCGAAGCCACTAAACTCTCACCTACTCGAGCTAGAAACAAGCGTTTTTCGCGTATCCTCCCGCATGTTATTCTAGCACCTTAAAAAGGTAGGGTTGCTTGTCCCAAGCAACCGTGGAAGTCGAATCAACCGATACGGTTGCCTAGGGACAAGTCTTCGTACTGCTGAGCGGTATTTCGCCCTGCATACAGGCAACCGAAAGTCACTCCCCTATCCCGTAGTAGTCCGACCGTACTTCAGACGTTCTGGCAATTTAGCGATTTCGCCAACAGCCTTCATGAGCGGTTCGTAATCTTTGTCCACCAAATCGCCGATTAGGCAATCCGTGAGCGTACCGCGTAAATCTCCGTTTTTGCGGATGAGTTTTCCGAAACTGAAATCGTTGTCGTAAAACGCATACACAAGGCTGCGCATCGTTTCAATAGCCGAGCAAATCTCTTCTCCGTAAGCACTGAATGCTGACGCCGAAACATCCCCTTTATCCAAAGACGCATCGATCGCATCGGCAGCCATTTCTCCACTCTTTAAAGCCAAGAACACACCCGACGAAAATACTGGATCAAGAAAAGCGAACGCATCGCCAATCAACACAATCCCATCGGCCGCGCAATGTTCGGAGCGATAGGAATATTCACCCGTAACCCAGTACTCTCCAAATTGTTCGCCGCAAGAAAGGTGATCCTTAATCCAAACGTTATTTTCGATCTCGCGCTTGAAAATCTCCGCAGGATCACGCGTGTCCTTATAAAGGTACTCCCGCTCGGCAACGATTCCAGAACTCACGATATCGTCCTTCATCGGAATATTCCAAAACCAACCGCGATTATCCAAGTAGGCAATCGTAGTCGCTCCTTCATCCAAACCGGGATCTCGCTTGGCACCTTTGAATAAGGTCCAGATTGCGATTTTGTTCAGCATCGGATCCCGCTTGCGCCAACGGCGCTTCGACTGGAAAAGCGCATCGCGACCTGAAGCATCCACAGTCACTGAGGCGCGGACCTCATATGTCCCCCCCCCCTTGGTTTTAGCGGTCACTCCAACTACACGCTCACCTTCATAGATGAAGTCGACCACTTGAGTTTCCTCACGAACCTCGGCTCCTTTGGAGCGAGCATTATCGAGCATCAACTCGTCAAACTCTGCCCGGTTAACCTGCCAGGTTGTCGCGGCGGGGTGATCCAAATGCTGAAAGAAATAAAACGGCGCGGACATTATTCCGTCCTTCGTTACGAACTGCACGCTGTGCTTCTTCGTGTAAGCTCGCTCGTTCAGCGCATCCACAAGACCAAGACGCTCTAAAGTGAAATAGCAAAACGGCATCAACGATTCGCCGACATGATAGCGAGGAAACTTCTCTTTTTCGAGAATGAGAACTTTGCGACCCTTTTCAGCCAACAAAGCGCCTGCAGTTGAACCAGCAGGTCCACCACCTATGATTATCGCATCGTATTCATTCATCTCAGCAAAACTATATTTACAATTCTAATATCACCCGCCAATCAAATTTTCGGCAATATTTCAATGATCAACGCTAAGACCTTATCCTCCGCATTGAACAACTTGTTATACCGCCCATAAAGCTCCACGTCTTCACTACAACCGAACTGTCCTTGGCAAATCTCTGGAGCTTTAATTGCAAAGAATCCATTCGGGTGACTTCGATAGGGATGCTCCAAGCGGTTTAGGATACTACCCAAAGGTTCAGTTCCTTCGATGATTGCCTCCCGTTCCTCTGACTTGAAATGATTCAAAATAAGATCGATCGCCCCGTACTCGACAGGCACCCGCGTATCCTTGGCATACAAGATCACTTCACGAGCGTATTCCCCTTGATCGTGACTCACGTTCAAAACATCCAAACCCAATTCCGACCCATGGAAATTCGCCAAGGTCGAAGTCATGTCTCGATCGTGAACCAATAAATCGCGATAAGGCAGCGGAACATCATCGCCCTCTATCCACTGAAATGCTCTAGGGGCTATTCCGCGTTCGCTTAAAATTCGTTCTAGGAATTCAGAAATTCGATACACTTGCTAAGTAGACTCCAAAAATTGACTAAACGATGCGGGATGTTACGTGCTCCGGCAGGAAGAACTTGAAGAGCAAGTTATCTACGCAAAGCAATCCGCGGCGATGCAGGCGAATGTTCTCACTGTCGTATTCAAGAAATCCATCTTCCGCGAGTTCCTTCAACTGCTCAGCGTAACGTTCGATCAAATTGACAGAGAACTTAATTTTGAAATAGCTGACAGCCACATGCCCGAGCTTCATTTGAAGCAGGAACTCACGAATCATACGTTCTTCTTGCGAAGTCTTCAATGCGCGATGAACCGGCAATTCACCCTTTTCAATCGCTTCCGTATACTGAGCGATCTCGTTTACGTTCTGATAATGAACGCCCGCAATGTGCGAGATGGACGCCACGCCGAGACCCAAGAGATCCGCGCCAGTCCACAATTCATCGCGATAAAGAAACTTCGTTTTGTCAGGATTCAATACCGCCGTGTAACCACTCGTTACCGTATAACCAGCGCTCTCCAAAGCGGCGAAAGCTTCCTTGACCCAACGACGCTTCACTTGCCAATCCGCAACTGGAGCAACCAATGCGCCGCTCGTCTGCATCTCTTTGTAGATCGTCGTATTGTACGGAATTTCCATCTGGTAGATGGTCACGCAATCCGGACGTAACTTAAGCGTCTCCTCGATATTACGCTGCCAGTTAGCCTCCGTTTCATCGAGCATGCCGGCGATCAAATCGATATTCAATTGATCGAAATCTTGGTTTTTCGCCGCTTCGTAGGCCATGTAGACTTCATCAGCCTTATGAGCCCGACCATTGAGCTCCAGAATACGTGCATCGAAATTTTCAACACCCAAACTCAGACGCGTAACCCCAATATCCTTGATCGCTTTCACCTTGCGCGGATTCAAAGTACCTGGCTCTCCTTCGAACGCCACTTCTTCAGCTTCGTCCCAAGG
>JBNMOQ010000374.1:0-4617 GCA_051275055.1 Candidatus Pelagisphaera sp. | reverse complement strand
TCACCTAATCCAGGCGGCATGCCCTGGCTCTGGCTAGTCAAAGGCCTCCTGCCACTAAGTTGCCTGCTTCTGCTTCTAGAATCAGTCGCTCGAGCCTGTCTTATACTCATGGATCGACCGAGCGCATCTTCAGATTCCGTTCATGGATCCTAGCACATATCTCATCATTTGCCTCATGGGGCTCTTCATGGGCCTGCTCTTTCTCGGAGTCCCAGTCGGGTTCGCTCTTGGTGGGTCGGCATTCGCGATCACCGGTCTCGCGGTATGCCTCGATCTTATCTTCGACATCTACACGGGGCTGAATTTCCTCCGTTTTTCGATCACCGTCGATCGCGTTTTCGGCATCATGAAAAGCGAAGTGTTGGTCGCATTGCCCATGTTTATTCTCATGGGCAACATTCTCGACCAATCCGGAGTCGCCGAAAAGATGATGCGCGCGCAACAACGATTGCTCGGTCGCGTCTCCGGCGGACTCGCTCTAGGCGTCACTCTTATCGGCATACTACTTGCAGCATCGACTGGCATCATCGGTGCTTCCGTCGTTTTACTCGGCACCCTCACCCTACCTGCCATGATGCAGGCGAAGTACGCTCCCTCTTTCGCAGCAGGAACCGTTTGCAGCGCTGGAACGCTCGGAATCCTGATTCCTCCGAGCATCATGCTCATCCTAATGTCGACCCAACTCGACGTTTCGACCGGAGATCTTTTCATGGGGGCGGTTTTTCCGGGATTGCTCCTCTCCAGCATGTATTTGCTTTTCATTTACGCCTACGCTCGATTCAAACCAGAAGCCGCGCCCAAACCAAAAGATACGGTCCCTTTGACTATCCACGATTGGATTCAAATGCTCATCGCGATTTTACCAGCGGCATTCCTAATCATGCTCGTATTAGGATCGATCTTCTTCGGCATCGCAACTCCTACCGAATCTAGCGGAATGGGAGCGCTGGGAGCCGTCTTGCTCGCCTTCATGAACAAACGGCTCAACTTGCCGAATTTTCGAAAATCATTGGAAAGCACCTTACGCACAATGGGCTTTCTCGCAGCGATTTTCATCGGTGCCACCTGCTTTTCGCTCGTCCTAAGGCGCTTAGGCGGAGACGAGATGATTGCCAATTCTATCATCAATCTAGGCGCCGGGAATTACGGAACCGTCTTATTTGTACTCCTCATCATCTTCGCCCTAGGCTTCTTTTTGGAATGGATCGAAATCACGATGATCATGCTGCCCATCGTGGCTCCCATCATCAACCAAATGGACCTAGCATGGGTCGCCGAAAGTGGTATGGATGCCTCGTCGAAACCCGTTCTCATCTGGTTCGCCATCCTCTGCGCGGTCGCCTTGCAGACTTCATTTTTAACGCCGCCCGTAGGTTTCGCGCTTTTCTATATCAAAGGCGTCGCCCCTCCAGGCATAACGCTCAAGCACATCTATCGCGGAGTTGTACCCTTTATTATAATACAACTTATCGCCCTCGGACTCGTCGTAGCATTTCCCCAGTTGGTTACCTGGTTACCTGGGGTGAGTTATTGATTAGGCGACCGAGTTGGCCTAATCATTCTCCCGCTTAAGATCGCGACTCATTAGATCGCCGAGAGCTTCCATCGGGCGTTTGTCCTCGTAGAGAATTCGATACACTTGATCCAAAATAGGAGCATCAATTCCCTTCGCTTCCAGCATATCGTGAAAGGACTTCGCCGTTCGATAGCCTTCCACTGCCGTTTTCTGGCTTTCAACTACTTGCTTGGCCGATCCGCCTCTGGCAACTGCCTCGCCGAACGTTCGGTTTCGACTCCACTCGCCATGACACGTAGCGCTCAAATCGCCAAATCCACTCAGTCCATAAAACGTTTCCGACTGAGCTCCTAAAGCAAGTCCTACACGCACCATCTCCGCCAAGGCCCGCGTCAGCAACGCAGCTTGGGCATTGTCGCCCAATCCCAATCCCTGACTGCAACCAGCGGCGATCGCGTACACATTTTTCAAACAACCGCCAAGTTCAACGCCCCTAAGATCCTCGCTCAAATAGATGCGCATGTTAGATCCGCTGATCGCCAATTGCGTCGCTTCGACAATCGGCTCGATCCGTGTCGCCGCGAGCGTCATCGCTACCGGTTTCCCTTCCGCCACTTCGCCAGCGAAAGTCGGACCGGACAAGCAGCCAATCAAATGATTCGGAAAGACCTCCCCAATAAGTTCGCAAGGCGTCTTGCCCGACTTCAATTCCAAGCCCTTCGCTAAACTAACAAAAAAAACTCGGCGGTCATCCGTAATAACCTTCTTGATACGCTCCAACCAGGCCCGCAACGCATACGATGGAGAACCGAGAAGCACGATCGCGGCATCCGCCAACGCAGCCTCATCCGAGACTTCAACACGAAGCCCCTCCGGGAGCGGATAACCTGCTAGATAATCCTGATTCTCGCCTGCGCTTCGCATTGCTTCCGCTTGAGCCACCCGGCGCGGCAGGAGCGAAACCGTTAGCCCCTGCTCTGCACACTGGATCGCCATCGCCGTGCCCCATGCCCCTGCTCCGCAAATCGCAACCTTCATATCATCAGCCATTGACCGTTTTCTATCACCGAGCGATCTCAGCCTTCAATTGAAAAGGATGCTAGCATCACAAAACACCTAACAATTCGGCAGTATATTGCAGCTTTGCGGAAATATTCATCGATTGAGCGGTCAATTTTGAACGCTTCGAGCCGATTAACGTCTTGATAATAGAAGGCTTAAGTTCTTCCTTACCCCCGATGACCGGATTGTTCTCAAAATTGTTTCGAAAAAAACGCGTTCACAATGACGCGTTGCTCGATAACAATTCCGATAACTACCGGATGCAGAACGCTCAATTCGTTAGCTTCCTGCAAAAAAGCGGATTTCGCAAACAGCTCATCGATCGCCATGAGAAATCAAAGCGATTCAAGAAAATCGTTGGAGTCATGGTCGCATGGATTATTGGCGGCGGGTTTCTTTGGTTTGTCGTCGAAAGCGCCCAGGCTCTCGAGTTGTTCTAGGCTTCAAGCTCTTTCAGAAGAGTTTGCGCATGGGATTATTGGCAAAAGCGTAGCCATCCGAACGAAGCGATAACTTTTCATAAGTCATCGGCCTACGCCCTAGGAGTCTCGCTTCGCAAGCCAATAAGGATCCCATTGCAAATCCCGAGGTATCCAAAAGATCGGCCGCTACCAAAATCAGCAACGAACCTCCGACCAGTCGGGGGAAAGGTTTTTCTAAACCGAACAGCCCCTCTACAAGGCCTTCGCCTTGAAAAGGCTCTTCACGCTGGCCACCGCGTAATCGCGATTCAACTTCGAGATGAACTCCTCGCTAATCAGCTTCGGACAAGCCGCCGCGCACTCGTACTGGTTGGTGCAATTGCCGAAACCAGCTTCGTCCATCGCCGCGACCATGCTAAGGGTACGGGTATCCTTTTCAGGCTGACCCTGCGGAAGAAGATTGAGCTGACCCGCCTTCGCCGCAACGAACAACATCGCCGAGGCATTCTTACAGGCCGCCACGCAAGCGCCGCATCCGATACAGGATGCCGCATCCATCGCTAGATCCGCGACCTCCTTGCCGATCGGCATGGAGTTCGCATCGGGAGCCGCTCCGGTGCGCACCGAAATAAATCCTCCTGCTTGCTGGATCTTATCAAAGGCTTCGCGATCGCTCACCAAATCTTTAATGATCGGAAAAGCCGCCGCCTTGAAAGGCTCCACCGTGATGGTATCGCCGTCCTTAAAGCTGCGCATATAGGTCTGACAAGTCGCCACGCCCGTCTCCGGTCCATGCGGCTTACCGTCGATCATGCAGGAACAAGTCCCGCAGATGCCTTCGCGGCAATCGTGAGCGAAGGCGATGGGATCGCCCCCGTCGTTGGTCAGGTCTTCGTTCACCACATCCAACATCTCGAGGAAAGACATGTTGGGATTCAGATCCTTCGCTTCGTAATCCGCGAAGCTCCCTTCGGTATCGTTATTCTTTTGGCGCCAAACTCGTAGTTTTACGTTCATTACAATGTCCTCTATTAAATTACTTGTAGCTGCGGGTCGTGAACTTCGTTTCCTCGTAAATCAGAGGCTCGACATGTCGTTCCGGCACTTCGCTTTCACCCTTGAATTCCCAAGCGGCCACGTGAGCGAATTTTTCATCATCACGCCTCGCCTCCCCATCAGGATGCTGATGCTCCGAACGGAAATGTCCGCCGCAAGACTCCTCGCGAGCCAGAGCGTCGCGACACATAAGCTCGCCGAGTTCCATAAAGTCGATCACACGTCCGGCTTGCTCGAGCGCTTGATTAAGCTCCTTGCCTTCACCTGGAACACGTACGTCCTTCCAGAATTCTTCGCGAAGCTTCGGGATGAGTTCGATCGCCTTCTCAAGGCCTTCTTTGGTCCGAGCCATGCCGCAGTGATCCCACATGATTTCGCCAAGGCGTTTGTGGAAACTTTTTACCGACTGGGTCCCATTATTAGTGAGCAGCGTGTTCGTCCGTTCCTTGACCGCGTTTTCCGCTTCCAAAAACTCGGGGAGATCGATGGACGGCGCGGGTTCGCGCGGCACATCGGCCAAGTAGTGAGGAATCGTATACGGAAGAACAAAATAGCCATCCG
>JBNMOQ010000373.1:0-4638 GCA_051275055.1 Candidatus Pelagisphaera sp. | reverse complement strand
CTGTAGCGAGAAACGAGCGTATCCTGTCAAAACCTATTCTGCAAAATTATTTTCGTTTGTTGATTTTTATATCTCTCCGCACGCCTTCGGGTAGTGAATACAGATGCACGCCGTCATGATCGAAACATATTGCTTCGCCCCTCGTGTCTTCTATCGCTGAGGCGATGGGTTTGCCTGTCGTCTTGAAAACCTCGTCCCAGGTGTTGTTTCCCTTTTTCCAGTAGTAGGCTCGGATGGGCGTTCGTATCACCATTTCGGTCTCTGTCATGTCTCCGCCTGTTGGACGTTGGTCGTCGTCGGAGAATTCTGGGATGGTCCCCAGGTAGTCTAGTGTTTTCTTGATGTCCTTATTCTGTGGGTACGAATATCGAAACACTCTTCTTTGCGGGCTTTTCGTAACAATGTATAGATCTTTGGTCAAGGGGTCGATCAATAGGCATTCCCAGTCGTGAGGTTTGCCAAGTCCAGGAAAGACGTATTCGCCTAAATCTCTACCCTCGCGCGTCAATGCGAATACTCGAGGAATCTCCTCTCCAGAGTCGTTGTGCAAGTAGAAGACTCCCTCGTTGATTCCACTTGTATCCAGCCCGGAGGTTTCTCGAATGTTGGGATTCTCCGGTATGCCTGTTATCTGAGCATCAGCGAAATCAGGTTCCGCAGCGTGGCACCCAAGCGCAAGAGAGCATTGAGTCAGCAAACAAATTCGACTAAGTAGGGCCAGCGCTTGCGCTGTGGCGCGATAGGAAATTGCTCTCTTGCTACGCGGCGTGGCGCAAGCGCCAGCCCTACTTCGAAAATCTCTTTTTCTCTCCATCTCTCAGTCCCGTAGGACAGGGTAGCCCTTTCTCAATAAAGCCGAAAGTTCTTCGCGTATCGATGCGTACTCAGGGTTGTCCATCAAGTTATAGTAGCCAATCTGGTCTTCGATGGTGTTGTAGAGTTCGTATCCGCCTTCCCCTTCTTTTCCCCACTGAGTGAAACGCCAGTCGCCTGAGCGCACGCTGTATCCCATGCCGATATTGCGCCGGGTAACCTGAGTGTAGGCGGGTCTTTCGATGGTCGGGCGATTTTCGACGATCGAACGCATGCTCTGGCCGGACAGTTTGTGCGGCGCTTCAAGGTTGCATAGATCGGTGAGGGTCGGGAAGAGGTCGATAAACTCGACTACCGAATCGGTGGAGCGTCCCATATGAGCGGCGCCGGGCACCCACATCATTAACGGACCACGCGCTCCGATGTCGAAAACGGTCACTTTGTTCCACCAGCTGTGTTCTCCAAGGTGGTAGCCATGATCGCCCATCAAAACGACGATCGTCTTGTCCCATAGTTCAAGACGATCCATGGTGTCGAGGAGCTTGCCCACTTGCGCATCCACAAAAGTGGTACAAGCGAGGTAGGCTCGTTTGAATTCGCGGCGATCGCGATCCGTGTAGGTATGGAAGTTGTAGGTGCCGGGAGTAGAGTATTCTAAAGGCGGGGTTCGGTCTTCGGGGATTTTAGCCAATTCAATTTCGTCTAAGGGATATCGCTTGAAGTATTCTTTAGGGGCGATGAAAGGGTCATGCGGTTTGTGAAATCCGACGCCGATGAAAAAGGGTTTGCCGGCATTTTCTTCCATGATGCGTACTGCTTCTTTGGCATTTTGTCCATCCGGCTGCGCATCGTCGCCGCCCTCGTCGGCGATCCAATGGGCCCAACCGACTGTTTGGTCGCCTAGCAAACGCCCTCGTCCTTCAAGGTAGGCCTGGTCCCGATACTGGCGCGATTGGTTGTAGGCTCTATAGAAGTAGTCGAAGGATGCATCTTCTTGATAGAGCGACCGATTGCCCTGATCGTCGAGTCCGGCGTGAAACAGTTTTCCGATGCCCGCAGTGAAGTATCCATTATTTCGGAACAACTGAGGAAGCGTTACTATATCGGGCCATTTTTGCCGTAGCGGGGTTTTATTGGAGACGATTCCTAGTTCGTCTGGTCGCAAACCGGTTAGAAATGAAGAGCGGCTCGGGTTGCAAACGGGATACTGGCAGAAAGCGTTTTCGAACTTGATACCTTTCTCGGCCAATCGATCTATATTTGGCGTGTAAGCAGCGTCGACTCCGTAAGAGCCCAGCTCGGGGCGTAAATCGTCGATCGTTATTAGGAGAACGTTTAGCGGTTTCGCACTCGCGCAGACCGACAGGAAAATAATTCCTAGCGTAACGGTTTTGAGGGTCGTGAATTGGAGCATTTGGAATTGCCGACAAATTGAAACGTTTGCTTGTTGAGCTCGAACCTATTGTCTCGAAGAGACACCTATTTGCTGCGTAGCGGCAACAAGCGACCTGTCTCGGCGAAGCGGAGCGAAGACGGAAGCGTTGTTAAAAATAACAAACAACGTTCCTCAGTGCCCTCGTCACTTGAGCCCTTGCTTGCGCAAGGCCAATAGGTATTCGCTCCGCGAATAATAAGTTTTAAATTGGATGTTCGGCAAGTCCGCAAGGTTTTCGAAAGCGAAGACCCTGCGGATACAAACCAACTGATGAAAAAACGATAGGAAAGGAATTTCGATGATGCGTCTTCGATTAAACGCGAATCGTTGGGTTCAATCGGAGACGTGATACTTAGGATATGTCTCCAATTGCTGAAAGGTAACGAAAAACCGTTACTTTTCCTGTGCCCTGAGACATTTCCTATGTAAGATAGACATTCCCGCTAATGCGTACCTCGATCAATATGGCCAATATCTCATTCTCAGTACTTTTTAGGAGTTTCACTTTTGCTTTCGCGCTAGTCGTGTTGAGCGCTCCCGTGATCGCCGCACCAAACTCTAGCTACATTTCGTCTGATCCGTCATTTACGGAGGACGCCGAATGGATGCGTGCCCGTATGGGCGATCTGGTGGAAAGCAATAAAGGCACCCTTCCGAATGGGAAGACCGCTTTTTACGCTGATGCTCTCAGGCATTATAATCTCATCTTCACGCGTGGGTTCGGCTACATTTATGCGTTTGCGGACGATCTCATCGAACCCGAAGACGCGAAGGGTTTTTTGGAGTATTTGCTAGCTGGGCAAAGAGCCGACGGGTGCATCCCTGATCGGGTTAACTCGGCTGGCCGCGCTATCTATAGTCCTGGTGGAGCAAATAAGCCGCTGGCCGACCATGCTCTCGATAATAGTTCGTTTCTCGCCAGTGCCGTTTGTCGCTATGTCGTAAATTCTGGCGACATTGAATTCTTTCGGGAGCACGAACCTGCTCTGCGACGTGGGATGGATTTCATTAATCGAGCATCAAACGGTTTGGTCTTTAATCCAACTGAGGATCCACAGTGCGTTTACGGCTTTACGGATATCGTAAAGAAAACGGGGCACATTCTGTTTACGTCCGTTCTGTATCATAACGCCTGCGTTGATCTAGAAACCGCTTGTCGAAAAGCGAAGGTGGGCGATCCCGACGAATACGCTCGTCGAGCTCAACTGATCAAGAAAAACATTGGAATTTTATGGGACCGTCGCTCCGGCGCGTTTATGGCCGCCGACGGTCTTTGTAAACAATACGATGTCTGGGGAACTGCGTTTGTTCTGCACAGCGGATTGGCAACTTCCGAGCAGGAGGAAGGAGCCCTTGATTTCCTGGTGAACAATTATTCCCGTTATGCAGAGAAGGGACAAATTCGTCACATTCTCTCACCCGAAACGTGGCAATCGACCTTTGTATATCGACCTGAAGGCGTCTATCAGAATGGAGCCTATTGGGCCACTCCGCTCAATTGGTTCATCCCGGTTCTCGCTCGTCGTGATCCCGAGCTCGCTCAAAAAGCGCTCGGCGATTGTCTGCGCGATTTCCGCGAACGCGGCATTCATGAGTGGGTGAATGGTGGGGTCACCATCCTTCCGAATTACTTCGTCAGCGCAGCGAGCGTTTATTCTTTGTTGAGGCTTGAAGGAAATGAGTGAATGATGGAACTGAGTGATGGATGCCGCAAAGAACCCATAGATATTTGTTAACTTCGTAGTTATCTTTCGGGTCCGGGTGGGGTAGCGACTCGGTGCGGTATTTAGATTTGTCGTAGTAGCCATCCAATTCGATTTCGCTTTCGACTCAGTTCCCGCTGATTCATTTACGAAATCCAGATGGACGGGGCCTGGCACGCCGGACTTGAGTTGGCGAAAGGCATAACCCGCGTATTCGTGAACGCGTTCCTTGGTAATAATTCGTTTCCCGTATTTCTTGATGCCTTCGGCAGTGGGCTACTGGTATCCACGCTGGATAGGGCTTTGAGTATCGTCGCCGCGTAGAGACATATTGCTGGCTAGAACGAGCAAGGGGGTTCGGGCGGAATTCGCTGCCGCGATGGCACAAATCATATTCGTGAATCCGGTACCTTCCTTGATTACTTTGAATAGGTCTCCATCGTCGGAACCGAAGGTCCACGTTCCATCGGTCAAGTCGGCAGGTTTGGTTTTTAGGAATTCACGCATCTCCGTGTCGCCCTTTCCGTTGAGTCCATGGCATTTTACGCAAAAACGCGCATAGAATTGTTTCCCCGCACGATCGATGCAATCGAGGGTTCAATGGGATTCTCGAGAACGGGTTCCGTTTCGATCGCGACGTCCGTGCTTTTATCGGGGCCGAAGCTACGGATATAGTGAACGAGTTGC
>JBNMOQ010000372.1:0-4663 GCA_051275055.1 Candidatus Pelagisphaera sp. | reverse complement strand
CTATTTTCGGACCAGTTCGATTCTCTTGAAACCTTATCGGCACTAGCCGACCTGTATCCGTGAAACGGATCCTGACAATCAGATATTCAATCGATTTATGAAACATTTAGGTTAATCCTCCAGTCAGCTTCTCTTTAAGCGATTCTTCGCAATAAAAGACGCTAAAGTAGTCGGCTTCATTTCCAGCAATGCCGCCGCTCCACTTGAACCGTAAATCTTGCCATCCGTTTCCTTCAACGCCGCTCGAATATTCTCTTCAACGCGGCGCTTCATTTCTGTATCCGTTAGAACTTCGTGGATATTCGTCTCAGTCTCCAGGTTTCCCCTATCGAAATGCGTATCGGATAACTCGAAGCGAAGCGCCTTACCGGTTGCCGTTATCGTAGCCCGCTCTATCACATTCTGTAGCTCACGTGCATTCCCCGGCCAATCGTATCGCTGCAACTGGTCCAAATTCGCCTTTGTCAAACGGGGCGATGATCGATTGAAGCGCTTCTTTGCCGCCAATAGAAACTTCGTAGCCAAATCGCCAATATCTTCTCGGCGGTCCCGCAAGGGCGCCACCTGAATCGGAAACACATTCAGCCGGTAATATAGATCCTCGCGAAACCCTCCCTCTCGCATCTCCTTCTTCAAATCCCTATTCGTCGCTGCGACAATTCGCGTATCCACTTTTATAGGTCGACTTTCTCCAACCCGCTCGAACTCGCGCTCCTGTAAAACTCGAAGCAACTTGCTTTGCATCAAAGGAGGCAATTCACCCACCTCATCCAAGAAAAGCGTCCCCTTGTCCGCCAACTCAAACCTACCCGCCCGATTACTTGTAGCTCCTGTAAAGGCTCCCTTCACATGGCCGAAAAATTCGCTCTCAAACAAGTCCTTGGGGATCGCCGGACAATTAACTTTTATGAACGGCCCCGAACTTCGATCGCTCAATTGATGAATCGCCCGCGCCAGCAACTCCTTTCCCGTTCCGGTCTCTCCCGTAATCAATACACTCGCCGAAGTCGGAGCCACCGTCTCCACGCGCATAAGAGCGTTTCCAATCGCCGCCGACTGCCCTACGATATCCTCGAAGTTATTCTGCAGTTTTATTTCCTCCTGTAGGTAAGTGTTCTCCGCCGCCAATCGGTCTTTCAACTTTTGCACCTCACCCAACGCCTTTCGAAGATTCTCCTCCGACTCCTTTAGCGGCGTCAGATTTCGAAAGACCACCACCGCGCCAATCAAATTCCCGCTCTTCCAAATCGGCGTGCTTGTGTATTCAACATTCAAGCTCGTTCCATTCTTACACCAAAAAACGTCCTCGCCCACCGAGTGAACTTTCCCATCGCTAAACGCCGCGTAGATCGGACAGGTCTTCGCCGAATAACTCGACCCATCCGGATGCGAATGGTGAATCAAATCGTGAGACGATACCCCCAACATCTCTTCCTGACTGTAGCCAATCATCTCGCATGCAGCCGGATTAGCGAAGGTCGTTCGCCCATTCGCATCCAATCCGAATATACCATCGCCCGCGGAATTCAAAATCAACTCGCCTAGAAGCGAACCGAAATTCGACTCCATCTTCGAACCTTCCGTATAGAAATCCATAAAATGAGATGTAACGATATTTCGTTACAATTCAACTACTTTTCGTTATTAACGATATTTCGTTAAACCTAAAAGCACTCAAACTCCTCACAACTTTCTTTTAAAGAGGAACCTATAACGGTTTCATCAGTCTGGCACGATACTTGCAAAGAGCCCTGATCACCTTTTTGAACCGTCACATTGAATGAAATCAGAGAATCCAGTAGCCACTTCACCCGCAATTTCCCGCGAGCCCAAGAAACTTGTGAAAAACGAAGCCCTCAAAGAATCAAGCAATTATCTTCGCGGCGGGTTGCTAGACGGACTCCAAGACACGACCACCGGCGCCCTATCGCGCGACGACACCCTTCTCTCGAAATTCCACGGAATCTATCAGCAAGACGACCGCGACATCCGAAAAGAGCTCAGGAGGCAGAAACAAGAGCCTGCCTACAGCTTCATGATCCGAGTTCGGGCCCCGGGCGGAGTCTGCTCGACCGACCAATGGCTTAAGATGGACCGGATCGCCGCCAGTTACGCCAACCCGTCCTTAAAGCTTACGACAAGACAAGCGATTCAATTTCATGGCGTTATCAAAACCAATCTCAAAACGAGCATCCAAAAAATAAATCATGCTTTAATGGATACGCTCGCCGCATGCGGCGACGTAAATCGCAACGTCATGTGCAGCCCCAATCCTCACGATGCGAACATTCACGCGGAGATTCTCCAAACGACGCGCGCCATCAGCGAACGCCTCACTCCGAAGACCAAAGCCTACCACGATATCTGGCTCACGGATCATTCCGGCGAAAACATCAAAGTCACACGCGACGAAGCCGAACCCATCTACGGGAAAACCTACCTCCCCCGAAAGTTCAAAATTGTAATCGCCATTCCACCCAGCAATGACGTCGACGTCTACGCCCACGACCTAGGCTTCATCGCCATCGTCAAAGATGGCGTCCTCCAAGGTTACAACGTAACCGTTGGCGGCGGCATGGCCATGTCACACGGAAATGAAAAAACCTACCCTCGCCTCGCCCGCCTGATCGGATTCTGTCAACCGGACCAAATCGTCGAAGTCGCCGAGGCCATCGTCACGGTCCAACGCGACCACGGCGACCGAAGCAATCGCAAGCACGCTCGCCTAAAGTACACTATAGACGACTACGGCATCGATTGGTTTCGCGACGAAACAGAATCCCGTCTCGGATACCGACTTGATCCTATCCAAGCGTTCACCTTCGAAAACAGCCAGGACCGTTATGGTTGGGTCGAAGGCGAAAACGGCCATCGCCACCTGACGCTCTTCATCCAAAACGGACGGGTTCGCGATGACGAAGAATCCTCTCTACGCACCGCCCTTCGCGAAATCGCTCGTATCCACAAAGGTGAGTTTCGCCTGACGCCCAATCAAAACCTCATCATCGCCAACGTACGCGATCGCGATCGAAAATCCATCGAAAGCATCCTCGAACATCACCGAGTAGTCGCAGCCCACAACCGCTCTGCTCTTCGACTCAATTCGATGTCCTGCGTCGCCCTACCGACTTGCAGTCTTGCCCTAGCGGAAAGCGAACGCGTCATTCCCCAACTCATTGCCGAGCTCGAACGAATCCTCGCGATCCACGTTCTCGAAAAAGAAGCCATCACCCTACGAATGACAGGCTGCCCAAACGGCTGCTCCCGACCACACCTCGCCGAAATCGGCATCGTCGGACGAGCCCCCGGCAAATACAATCTCTACCTCGGAGGCGGTTTCCACGGCGATCGACTTGGCACCCTTTTCAAAGAATCGCTCTCGCTTGAAGAAATCACAGACCACCTAAACACAATCCTCGCCACCTACAAAAAAGAGCGACAATCCAACGAACGATTCGGCGACTTCTGCCTCCGAACGAAGATCGTAGTCGCCTAGCCGCCAGACGCAGCCATTTCAATTTTCCAACGATAAAACCCGAAGAAACCAAACGTAAGGTTCGCTGGTCGATACTATCGTCCATCGTCACTTCTACAGTCCTCGCACTGCTCACTTACTTCGTCATGCCCGACATGAAAATCGCGTTCTACTTCCTAATGTGGCTCGGTACGTTCTTCACCTGGTGGATGTGGACCATGATGGCCACACACTACTAGCCGAACATCCCGCAAATCAGATTAACCTCGGACTACACGAATATTCACGATATCCCCAAAATCAATAGAGCCCCACCCCCACTCTCAAATCATCAGTGCTCTCAGAGTCATCAGTGGTTAAAGCCTCATCCTGCCGCACCAAGAACGCTCGCCGCAACCCACCCACGACAGCCAGTAGCTACGCGAGGGACTCGCGTAGTAGCCGCCAATCTCTAACTCTAAGCCCCTCCCATTTATCTCTAAAGAAATACCAGTTAATCAGGCTCTCTGTTTTCTTCAGCTTCAATTTCCGAACGATATTTTTCAGTGTATCGATGTTCGGCAATAGTCCTTCTCCAAAGAAATATGGCAGCTGCTGCTTGCAGGAACATGAACAGACTGTACCCAAATGGATGATCCGAGAATTTGATCACGGTACTTGAGGACCAACCACTGTACCCCAATGAAATCCGCGCTTCGCCAGACCAAAGCTCACTGCAAATAACCGCAAGCAAGCACACGACTCCCAACCCAGTGGTTACTATGGCAAATTTTCGAAACAACATGGTTTTGCCCCATGGAATAAAAGTGGCGAAGTCTCTTTTTTCATCTGAACATCCGACTTTTAGCACAGTAAAGCTCGCGGTCAAACTCAACGCAATCGGCTTTGCGTGAGATCTCATTTCCAATCTCATACACCCCCCAGCAAAACTCACCATCCGCCTAATGCATCGTTCGAAATACCTCATACATACAAGATCATCAAAACGATCTTAGAGCCTGTTAAAATAAGTCGGTTTCGTCCTGTATCTAAGCTGTAATGGTTTCTTCTGTAGGTCGCCTCGCTGAGCATACGCGTCAACCGAACTGAAATATGGCTCAAATTAAGGGCAAAGCCCTGTTATCATCTTAGCCTGGGGCACCGCCCTAGGTATGGGTTGTGTGAGAAAATCGCAGGCTGTAGGCCTGC
>JBNMOQ010000371.1:0-4664 GCA_051275055.1 Candidatus Pelagisphaera sp. | reverse complement strand
ACTGTAGGGGCATTGGGGATACCCGATAAGACGCCGTTGATTCCGTTCGATGATTTCAGAAAATCTCGTTACGAGTTTCATGACACAAATCTCGGCATTCATATCGAGAGAGCGCTGCATGCCGTTTCGATTGACGAGCGGCGTAAGGAATTCTTACCGACGTTGATGAATCAAGGCCCGTCGGTTCCAAGCTCGCAGAAGTTGAAGCAGATCTGGTTCCCGGGGAATCATGGCAGTGTTGGCGGTGGGTCTTGGGATAAGCGCGGGCTTTCGAATGGCACTCTGAATTGGATGGTGGGTGAAACGGTGGCACTGCTGCCTGATGTCGCGATCGATCTGAATCGATTGAAAGATAAGGCCAATGCGGATCACAGCATCTACTTTAATCAGAAAGTTGAATTCGTCTATTCGGAGATTGATCGAGATGTTGAAGCGAAGTGGTCTGAGATACACGAGACTGCTCGACTTCGTTGGAAGGAGAATGGTGATTATCGCCCTGCCAAACTGAAAAAGAAATTCGGAACGCAGCTCAATAAATGGAAGAGCGCAAAAGCAAGGAGACTGTTCGCAAAGGCTCGCTCTCTGGAAGTAGGAGGAGAGGCATTCGCAAAAGTTCAGTCTGAGTCGAAATCAAATCGCTCGAAAGTGCTCGTGACGAAAGGCGAAGTCTACCGGATTGAAATCTCGGATCTTCAAGTTTGGAAGGACGGTAACTTGGATGCCTGCGATATCCGCGGTTGGGACACGACCGGGAAAAAGGGTGCCTGGAAAAAGGGTAAACCTTACACGTTTGATGGAATCAAAAAGCGATTGATAAATACGGCGAAGAAAAATCGACTAAATATCAAAGGCGATTGGTTTGAGCTCGTCGCTAGCGTCGATGGGAAGAAATTCGATCGTTTGAAGCTTTCGGTAGACAAAACGAAAACTCGATTCGTAGCTGAATATAAAGCTCCTAAGAAGGGTGAACTGGTGTTTGCCGCGAATGATTTGAGCTCTTCTTGGAAACTGATCGATAAGTACGACAACAACGAAGGTTGGGCCTGGATTCGCATCGAGCGGAAGCAGTAAGGTTTCGAGTGTGGTTCGAGTTAGTGAACCTGATCGATTTTTCTGTCTTTTAGAAGGCGAATCATGGATTTCGCTCAATCAACCGCTTGACAGAGTCGTTACTATTCTTAGTTAAACATCCTTAACTTGATCGATTTACTGGGGATTAAGAAAATGGCGGCAAATTTAGCGACAGAATCAGCATCGAAATTGGACTTGGAGTCGGCGACTCCTCAGGAACGCGTGGCTTGGGCTGCGGACATGTTCGGGGACGATTTGGTTATGACGACTAGTTTCGGGACGCATTCGGCGGTGATGCTGCATTTGGTCACCTCTGTGGTGCCGGATATTCCGGTGGTATTTATCGATACTGGTTATCTCTTTCCGGAAACCTATCGTTTCGGGGCGGAATTGACCGAGAGACTGAATTTGAACCTGAAGAAGTACCATGCTCGTATATCTGCTGCGGAGCAGGAGGCTTTACATGGTCGCCTATGGGAAGAAGGGGCGGACGAGCTTAAGCAGTACAATTTGGTGAATAAGGTCGAGCCGATGGCTCGGGCTGTTCGCGAGCTTGGAGCGAAGGCTTGGCTAGCGGGACTGCGTAGAAGCCAGGGAGAGAGCCGATCAAGCAGACCGATCGTGGAATCTCAGAATAAGATGACCAAGGTGTATCCGATTCTCGATTTGGATAATCGCGGTATGCATGAATACTTGACCTCTAACGATCTGCCTTATCACCCGCTTTGGGATATGGGTTACGTTTCTCTAGGCGACTGGCATAGCACCTCCAAGCTGGAGGCGGGCATGACAGAAGCAGATACGCGATTTGGCGGGGCGAAGCGAGAATGTGGCCTGCACGAAGCATCGGGCAACGTAGATTTCCAGATCTAGCTTAAGACGATCTAGCCGTTTTCGGCTTTCGCAATTGAATTTTAAAACGAAGAAGCCGCATTCCTAAGGAATGCGGCTTCTTGCTGAAAATTAGTAAAGGCGGGTTGTTTAGGCCTTTTCGACCAAGCCTGCCTTGATGGCCTTAACGCAGACCCACAAGCGTTTCACCTGTCCTGACGGGAGGCGTACCTTGATGCGTTGCAAGTTCGGGCGGAACTTGCGTTTTGTAGTTTTGGTTACGTGCGTACCAATGCCACCGCTCTTCTTGCTTTGACCCTTGCGGTGGATGATGCTGCCTGTGGTAGGACGCTTGCCTGTTATTGCACAAATTCTTGCCATGTCGAAATAGATTAAGAACGGAGGAAAAAAGGGTAGCCCTGTCTCCTTGGCAAGCAGTTTTTTGGGAATTTCATCAAGGAATGGTTGATTCGAGATCCTTCGCTACTCCTTAGGGCGACTAGGCGTCGAACGATTTAATTTCTAAAATCACGTTCTTATGCCGCTGATCGCCTGGAATTTTTGCCCCATGAGACTCGGGTGGATGAGTTGGCGGAGTTGGTTTTTAGCCTGGCTTCCGAAGCCGGGGCCAGCCGCGAAGGCTTTTTTAACGAAGCTTGGAGCGCGTTTTAGGACGAAAGATTCTTGGCTTTCGAGCTCGATGGATTGGAAGTGGTTTTGCCGGAGCACGGTTTCTAGCCAGTCCCAGCAGATGTGGCAGGTCAGGTCTTGTTCCCCGATTGCGTCGAGCAGGTTAGGGACTTGTTGATGATTTCGGTATGCACGGGCGGTTCCTTGGTGGGTGTCGTAGGAAAGGGCTTTCCACGTTTTTCCGTAGTCGAATGCGATGAAGGCTCCGTTCCAGGGCTTTTGGGAGATTCTATCTAGTAGGTTGGTCGCTTCGAGGGGTAGGTCGACGGTGTATCCCTCAGGTGCAACTTTCGGGAGAGCATCGACTGCTGGCTGTATCAGAGGAGAAATGATCTCGCGATCCGCGAAGCCAATTCCTTGTGGATCGATTTGGACACCGCGTTCGCGCCAGGAACCGTTTTTGTGGATAACGCTATGAAACGGTTGGGCATCGAATAGCTCGTTGGAGAAGACGACTAGCGGGCCGTCGAGATTGAGTTCTTCACCGACTCGGATTGTTTGCGTGTCGAGAAAAGGATTTGCAATGCCCTCGAGGAGGGCGGCTTCGGGTTCTGCTCCGATTTCTATCCATTTGGCATCGCTGGGATTGAAACCGGATTGCTCGAGCAAATTGATACCTGCTTCTAATAGGATAGGCCCAAAGGCTTGTTTCATACTCGAAGCGGTGAAGAAGTCCGTGGAACGATCTCGGCCTACGCGTTTTCGGTCGGCCTGATAATAGCCGAAATCTGGGTTGTAGAGGGCAATTTCGACAAATTGATCGAAGGTAACGAACCCATTTGAGTCTGAGGCGTCTTCTATTGCTTGCCGAACGCTTGCCGATGCTATTTCTGTGAATGCCATTTCTATGAACTGACTCTTGATGGCTGTCGCTCGGGTTCAATCTCCAAGTTCTCGAAGCGTCTCTACTGTGAGCTAAGGCTTCTTTTATAAATGAATTTTTTTAAACGAATTATTGTTATCGCCCTTGGGGCCACGTTTTTGGCGTTGGCCTACCAATTTGGTATGGATATAGCCCAGCAAGGTGGTTTGGGGCCGTATTGGGAATCCAGGCAAAAGGCTGCGGAAATACGATCTGCCTTGGGGCTTATCAGTGCGTATTACGTGGATGGAGAGGCGGCCGAACTGGACGACCTGACTGAATCGGCTATCGCTGGAATGGTCGAGGATCTCGATCCGTATTCAGAATATCTTAATTTTAATCGACTCAGGCAATTGGGCGAAGAAACGAGCCAAGAGTTTGGCGGTATCGGAGTGCAAGTGGAGATGCGAGATAAGTTTTTAACTGTGATCTCTCCGATCGAAGGATCTCCTGGCGAGCGTGCAGGGCTGGTCCGAGGCGATCGTATTGTAGGCGTGGACGGTGAAAGCATCGAAGGGCTGAATATTTCAAAGTCGGTTGCCGAACTGAAAGGTAGGCCGGGGACACAGGTGGCGATATTGATAGAGCGTAGCGGAATCGACGACCGTTTCGAAGTGGATGTTATTCGTGAATTGATAGAAGTAGACAACGTGCACGGGACGGAGCTTTTGGAGTCGGGCATTGGCTATTTGCGGATTTCTCAGTTTGGCAAACGCACGGGCGATGAAATGGTGGATGCCATCGAGTCGCTCCTGAATCAAGGAATGGAGGCTTTGATGATGGATTTGCGAAACAACCCTGGCGGGTTGTTGGACGTGGCCGTCGAAGTAGTAGAGAAATTCGTTCCAGCGGGACAGTTGGTTGTGTATACGAAAGGGCGCCACGAAGCTATGAGCGAAGAGTGGCATGCCCAGGCGGATGGCGATCCTTATGAGTTTCCGATTGTGGTTTTGGTCAATCCTGGGTCGGCGAGCGCGTCGGAGATCGTGGCGGGGGCTTTGAAGGATTCCGGTCGGGCTCAATTAGTCGGAGCAAAGACATTCGGCAAGGGATCTGTGCAGAGTATTTTGCCTTTGGGCAAGAACACTGGTTTAAAGTTAACTACCGCGAAATATTATACGCCCGGCGGTTACGTTATTCATGAGAATGGAATCGAGCCGGATGTGCTCATTGAAATTACGACAGAAGAAGAGGGATATCTCGCGATTCA
>JBNMOQ010000370.1:0-4697 GCA_051275055.1 Candidatus Pelagisphaera sp. | reverse complement strand
CTGGAAGATTCTCCACGATCACACATCTGCCGCGACGAACTAACATCATACTCGATTCAGGTCTAAGAGGTACCCGCCGATCTCAGAGCGGCCACTTTTCAAACCTATTATCCGCATAGCGGATACCTATTGGCCGAGCGCCAGCAAGGACACTAGTGACAAGTGAGCAAAGCGAGAGAGGAACGATGACAAATAATCCCTCAGACGCATTTTTAAAACAACGCTCGTTCCTCGCTTGTTGCCTCTGCGACGCAAATAAGTGTCCCTATCGGGACAATCGGGTTTTGAGAGAGGGTCTACAGCTGCGCTCGTTCTTCTGAAAATACGTCTCCACTCGGCTTCAGTGGTAGAGTCGCTTTCCAATCTTCAATTTTCTTCAATAACTGATTCACCACTTCCGGCTTAACTACTTTCAAATCCTTCTTCTCGTAAGCGTCCTTCGCAATATCGTATAGCTCCACATAACTTCCGTCCGTATTCGAAACGAGCTTCCAATTCTGCTCTACCACCGCGTAAGCCACCCAGTGATCCGGCTTGCTTTTCTGAGCTGGCCAACTTGCCCCCATTTTCCAGAAAAGCGGCGTTTTCCGTTTGCTAAACGACTTGCCCTTCAAGGCTGCCACCTGACTTACACCATCCGGCTTGTAACCAGAAGGTAGTGACGCTCCTGCCACTTCACAAAAGGTAGGCAACAAGTCCACTGCCGAAATCAAAGAGCTATCATCAATCTCACCGGCCGCTACTTTCCCAGGCCAACGAACGATAAACGGCACGCCAATCCCTCCTTCGAAAAGAGCTGCTTTGTAGCCTTTTCTTCCGCCTGTAATCCCTTTCGAACCTGCAATCCCCCATCCTGCTCCAGTCGCCGTATCGTAGCTGAGCGCAAGCTTGGCATTAGGCGCCCCGCGCGCGGGGCCATTGTCGGAGCTGAAGACAACAAGTGTGTTATCCGTCAGTCCCAAACGATCGAGCGTATCCAAAACCTCACCAATCCGGTCATCTGCATGCGAAAGAACCGAAGCATAGATCCGGTCTCCTTCATCCTCCAAATGGCGAAAACGCCATTCATACTTAGGAACCGTATGAAATGGAGTGTGCGGTTCGTGCAACCACAAGTTAACGAAAAACGGCTTTCCTGCTTCTACCGATTTCTCGATAAATGCATTCGCATGCATCGAATCCTCATGAACTGGCATCTGCTCGCCTGCACAATTAAACGCTCCGTATTCATCGTACCCATACTCGCCAGGAACGGGAGAATCAGGGATCATATTATTCGCTAAATGCCATTTTCCGAAATGAGCCGTCGCATAACCTGCTCCCTGAAGCATACGCGGCAAGGTCGGTGCATTAAGGTCCAACCAATCCGGCATATTGCGCTTCGCGTTGCTTGGCACCCATGCGAAGTGGCCGTCGATATTGTAGCGGGCCGGAAAGTGACCCGTCATAACGGCAGTGCGGCTCGGCGAGCACACGCCGCTGGCCACCGTGAAACGATGGAAATCCGTACCCTCAGCGGCCAGTCGGTCGATGTTAGGTGTCTTCACATACGGATGACCGTGACAACTCAAGTCACCCCAGCCCCAGTCGTCCGTAAAGATGAACAAAATATTTGGACGATTCGCTTCCGATCCTTCAACGATCGAAAATAAAATAAAAACAGCGAGGGCGACGGTTTTAATAGATTTCATGTTAGGGAATACCAAACTCAAGTTGCTACGGTAAATGGCTTATAGAACCTTCCCGCAAAGAAATCCAATTTAGACTATACCCGCCTCTTGGCCATCCCTTATTTGCAGGATGCTATCGGTTAGAGGAGCCTATCTTAAACCATTTGAAAACTCCGAAGTAGGTCATCCCTACAAATCCTCGACCTATTCGAAGCTATCCTAGCGTTTGAAAGTAAAACTGAGCGCGCCAAACGTCTGCCCTCCAACCTGCTCGCGGAATTCCTCGCTTCGATAGACCATGACGAACGAGAACTTAAATCCGGATTTCGAGTACGCGAAACCCGCTTCCACTTCATGGACGAAGGGATGCTTATCCACTTGGTGGCTCTGGTTGTTTGTATTCCCGTCGAGAAAGAGATTTCGTGCGACGTAGGTCGACTTGGCTCCTGCCAACCAGTAGAATCGCTGTGGCTTCAGAGACTTGGGTGCATCCGCAAAAGGGGCTCTCTCATCGACGAAGCCGACGGGCGATCCCATCCTATCTTGAGTTGGCGCTCCAATCATGTTTTTTCCCAAACGAATCTGGAAACCTTCGCTCAGGCTGGTATCGATGTTTCCAAGCGAAACCCGGATTATCTCCGTAACTTGGACGCTTCGCTCTCCACCAAGATTCCTGCGAAAGAGAACACTTTGACGACTGTGCTCCAATGCGTACCCAAAATCGTCGGACAACTGATTGTCCCATCCGAGCGGCACTGTCTCACCGATCAAACCGTGCACAGCGCGTTGCACGTCTTCACCATAAGAACTGGGTCCTACCATTCCCAGCGTTAGCTGCCAGGAGTTCGTGAAATTCGCTCGTGAACGATGCCGACCGTACCGCAAATAGGTCCACCCCGCATATGGTCGATCGTTAACAACCAGCTCAGTTTCCTTCACCGACTCGGGGGTAAAGATCATCTGCCCAAAAGCTAGTGTATTATGATACACCGAGAGATCGTCAGGCTTACTCCATGGCTCATACGCAAAGTCGAATTCGATACCTGCGGTATAACGTTCGTCAGTACCACCAAGAAGATCGTTATCCGTCCGGATCGTAAGCGAACTGACTTCCTTCGAATCGGCGGAAACCGTAATCGCCGACCCTATTGCAACGAAAAGAGCGACCACTCGTAAGAGATTCTTTCCGTATGTTCCGTTCCTTTCGGAGTAGCGTGAGGATTTTTTTATTAATTTCATGAGATGAGTATTGATTTCAATAAACTAATCGACCGACCGGTCGGTCTGATTGCATCTCAAGTCTCTTTATTTCCTTAAGCACAGGACAGCATGCAGGCATACAGATGTATCTTACTATACAACAGATAGTTAAGACTTAGAGATCATATCCAAAAATTGACATTCCCTTCCAACCGGCAAACTGGAAAAGGAGAACGGTCCTCCCAAGCTAGAGTATTTGTTAAACTCGCTTGCACCGTTCGTCAGTCTCTGAGATGCAAAAGGCAACCCCTGCAAGAGCACCCCCAATAGGACTTTCCCCGAAAACATTGCTAACGCTTCAATTTACGATGAATCGAAAAACACTCGGACTTCTCTTCCTATCATTTCTGTATTTCCACACTTTACCCGCTTCCACCTTCGCTGAGGACCCATCCAATCGCCCCAACATCATAATCATTATGGTAGATGACATGGGTTACGCCGGACCAAGCATAGAGCCGTACAACAATCCCAATTACGAAACTCCCGGAATGAATCGCTTGGCGAAAGAAGGAATGCGGTTTAGCGACTTTCATTCATCTGGAACTGTCTGTTCGCCTACGCGGACGGGATTGCTAACAGGTCGCTATCAGCAACGGGCAGGAATCGAGGCTGTTATTCATCCCTACTCCAACCACCCGGAACACCCGAAAGGACTGCGAAAACGCGAAGTGACCTTCGCCGAACGTTTCCAGGCTGAAGGTTACGCAACTGGAATCGTAGGCAAATGGCATCTTGGTTACCCCGAAGACAATTCTGAATTTCATCCCCAAAACCACGGCTTCGATTTTTTCCGAGGTTATCACAGCGGTAACATCGACTACGTCAATCACTGGGGCGACCACTATGAGCACGACTGGTGGCACGGACGCCAAGAGACTCCAGAAGAAGGATACAGGCGTTGCGATGATCCGCGACCGGATTGTTGAGCTTGGTTTAGACGAAAACACTCTCATTTGGTTTTTCTCGGACAACGGCGATGCTCCTCAAACAGCCACCGGCAGCCCACAGCTCAGAGGCCACAAGGGCTCAGTCTACGAAGGAGGTCACCGTGTCCCCGCTATCGCTTGGTGGCCAGGCCGAATCGAACCAGGATCCATCACCGACGCGCTGGGGATCACGCTTGATGTTATGCCAACGATTCTGTCGATTGCTAACATCGAGCCGCACCTGAACCGAGCGCTCGATGGAATCGATATCTCTTCCGTTCTATTCAAACAAACCGGACTCCCCGCACGACCCCTCTGTTGGGCCGACCTCTCCAACGGCGGAAGACGTTCGGAAGCGATGCGCGATGGCATTTGGAAGCTGATCGTACAGCATCCCAATGCTAAAGAGGGAACCTTCGAAAACGAGGCAATCGAGCTCTACCGACTCGATCGCTATCTAAGCGAAGCAAACGATCTCGCCCAAACGAAGCGCCAAGATGCTCGCCCAATTAAAAGCCTGGTACGCCGACACAGAGCGAACTCGAACCTCGCAACCAGGCGGATGGCTCAACACCGATATGACCGCCAAAGAATCCAACAAGCAGTTTCAGGAATTCAGAAACGCAAAACAGGACTCGTATCCTAAGCCCAACTAGGTAGTTGGGCAACTCTGACTAATTCCGATACTAAGATCCGGGATAATTTTCACCAAGTACGCTCCTTCAGCAATTCTTGTATTTGCTCCCTGGGCACTGGAAGTTCGTCAATGTGATTATTGAGCCACTGCGAGAAGTCTTTCTCGATTTCATCTGTCCAACGATCATCGATTTGACCTGCA